>JABHWG010000082.1 GCA_018657885.1 Pelagibacteraceae bacterium | reverse complement strand
TTAAAAATAATTAGTATGATAATCATACAATAATTATTAATTTTATTAAATTCAGGGTAATTCTTAAAAAATACCTATTAAATAATAGTTTTTTGTTAATTTATAAATTATTGTTTCTTTAGTTTTCTTTTTTAGTTAATTTAAAAAAAAATATGAAATATGATTATATTATCATTGGGGGTGGAAGTGCTGGTTGTGTCACTGCTAACAAATTAGTAAATAATAAAGCAAATGTATTATTAATTGAAGAAGGTGGAGATTATAAAAATCCTTTTCTAAAAATGCCAGCAGGTTTCATTCCAATGTTAGATGGTAGTCCGTATCACAGATTTCATAAAACTATTAATCAAGAACAATTAAATGGTCGGCAACATGACATAGCTCAAGGAAAAATATTGGGTGGGGGCAGTAGTATTAACGGTATGGTTTACATGAGAGGTAGACCATCAGACTATGAAATTTGGGAGAAAGAAGTTGATGATAAATTTTGGAGTTGGGAACATCTATTAAATAGTTATGTAACTCTTGAAGGCAATCAAAGATTAAATAATAAATATCATGGCATTAATGGGCCACTAAAAGTATCAGATCCAAAATATGTTGTAAAAGGTACTGATTTATATATTAAAACTATGCAAGGTTTAGGTCTTCCATTTAATTCAGATTTTAATGATGGCAATCAATACGGGGTAGGCTTAATGCAACTTACCACAAACTATGGAAAAAGATGTAGCGCAGTTGATGCTTTTATTGACCCTATAAGAGATAATAATAAGCTTAATATAAAATTAAAAAGTATAGTAACTAAAATAATAATTGAAAAAAACAAAGCTATAGGTGTTGAGGTTTTTGAGAAAGGAAAAATCAATAAGTATTTTGCAAATAATGAAGTAATAATTACAGCAGGAACATATATTTCACCAAAAATATTAATGCACTCAGGTATTGGTGATGAAAAAGAACTTAAAAACCATAATATTAAAACAATAGTAAATCTCAAAGGGGTTGGTAAAAACCTACAAGATCATCACGAGGTACCATACGTTGTATCAACAAAAAAAGGATACGGGTATTTTAAGCAAGATAAAGGTTTAAGAAAAATTATAAATGGCCTTCAATATATTTTGTTTAATTCTGGACCTGTTACATCCAATGCTGCTGAAACTTGTGCTTTTTTAAATCCTACAGATTTAAAAGATAATATTGATCCTCCAATTAAACTATACTGTGTACAAATAATGTACACCGATAGGGATACAAAAGATATAAAACCAAATCATGGCTTAACACTAACTTCATGTATTATGAATCCAAAAGCAAGAGGTGATGTAAAACTAAGTTCAGCTAATCCACTTGATTTGCCTTTGATTAATCCAAATTTTTTCTCTAATCAGGATGATTTGAAACTTATGATTGATAGCGTCAAGTTTGCAAGAAGTGTAGTAAAATCAAAACCATTAAGTGATATTGTAATTGATGAAACTTTACCTGGTAAAAACATAAAAACGAATGAAGATTTAATCAATTACTGCAAGAGAACAGTTAAAACAAATTGGCACCCAGTTGGAACATGTAAGATGGGTAAAGAAGATGACCCTTACGCAGTCTTAAATAATAAATTACAGGTATATGGTATTGAAAATTTAAGGGTCTTTGACGTTTCTATGATGCCTAAACTAGTCAGCGGAAACACAAATGCTCCCGCAATGGCAATAGCAAATAATGCAGTTAATATTATGTTAGATGAATGAATTTTTTTAGTTTTAAAGATAATGAGCTTTATCTTTAATCCTAGCCATTACTACTTTTGTATCTTCCTCTGACCCGTTATGAAAAGTTCCCATAAGTTTATCAATAAAACTAGTATTGCCTCCAGAGTAATTACATTCAAAATATTTATGATGAATATAATGCATATAATCACCTGTTGGAATTGATGAGCCATTCTTAAAAATCATTTTTTCATATCCAGTATGTCCAGGTGTAGGAGCGACACCAGCATGAAACACATGATACATAGCTACAAGAGGATGGGAAGGAATAATCCAATGAATAAGAATTCCAGAGAAATAAATAATATGCTCTATTGGATGCATCGACATCCCCGACCAAGGACCTGTATTAGTATTTCTATGATGTACCTTGTGAGCTATGCGATACAAAGGTCCCCAATGTAACAAACGATGTGCTAAATAAAAATGTGCATCTCTTATAAAAGGAATTAAAAAAAATAAGACACAACAGTAAATTGGATAAATTTCCCAACTAACATATGGAATTATTTGGTTAGCGAATGCCCAGAATGTAATAACTTCATAAGCAGTCCATAAGGGTATGGCACTGCAAAAGGTATAGAAAAGATTATCTTTAGTTTGATCATTAAATAAAAATTTTGAATTATTTGTTTCTATTGGCTTTGGATTATATTTAAAGGACACCCCTTGGTTTTTAAATCTTAAATGAAAAAAACCCGTCCAAACCAATATTATTGCTGAATTTCTAAAAAATATAAATGCAATCCATCCAACTTCTAATGTTTTCATTGTTTCTAATGAAGGGGTTAAAAAGAAATATGTTGCAATTGTAATTAGGGCAAAAACTACTGTCCAAGGAAAAAACATGCCAGGATAACTAAATATATGTTTTAATAATTTTATAGGTTTAAAAGGATAAACATGTGGGGGATTAACAGCTATGGTACCAAAAGGTTTCCAATGACCCCTTTTATCTCTTGTTCCGTAATCTTCATCTTTTAAAATTTCATCTTTCATGAAATTAATTTCTTTTTTCTAAATTATTTAAAAAAATATCTAGCTCATTTTCTTCAATTTCTACAATATTTTTTTTCTCAGGAAAGATTCCGGAATGCACATCATCATAAAATTCTTTAAATGCATTTTCTCTTTCTATCTGTAATCTTGCAAATTCTTGTTGAAAATCTCTATATTTTTTTGCATGACGAGGTATGCGGCCTTTTGTTGTTCCTAAAATATCACAACCAAAAACATATTCAACATCACACCCTGGCCCACTACCCATTGACATTACTGTTGGTTTTACTTTTTTTGAAATTGCTTCTGCTATTTTATAAGGAACGCATTCCATTTCAATTGCAACACCTCCTGCTTCTTCAATTTTTAAACATTGATCATAAATCATCATTGCTTCTGATGAAGTTTTACCTACGGCCACAAAACCACCAGTCCAGGTCCTTTTAGGTGGTACAAGACCAACATGACCAAGGCAGGGAATTCCTTCCTTATATAAATTATTAATAAGATCGTACCTCGTATTACAATAAAGCATATCAAAACCATGTTCTAATATTTTAAAAGAAAACTTTTTAGCTTCATCTAAAGTTGGTATCAAACTGTCTGGCGCCCCACAATGCATGAAAGCTGTTGGAGCAGCTTCTCTCATTTTTACTAACTGACTAAAATTAGGATGATCATCATCATTTTTATATTCTCCCGCTATGCCTGTTGCTAACATTTCAAAGCCTACTTTATCAGCTGCAAGAGCTTCTTCTTCATTCTTAACAAGAATACAAACTAATTTTTTTTTACCTTTAAAATTTTGCAGATCTTTTACAGTTATTTTTTTTCTCATTAGGTGTTTTTATAAATAATTTTTTATTTAAAACAACTTTAATACTTACAATTAATAAAAATATTAAATTTTAATATTTGGTATTTGTACATCAATAAAATAGTTTTTATCTTTTGCTTGCTTAAATATTGCAGGAATTATTGATTTATAGGCATGAAAAACACCTTTTAAAGGTAGAGGCATTTGATCTTTAACTACTTCATGAAATTTTTTTAAATTATGACAGGGTATTTTAGGAAAAATATGATGCTCAATATGATATTCCATATTGGAATATAAGAAGCTAAAAAAAGGATTTAGAATTACAGTTCTAGTACTTTTTCTATGGTCTTTAACGTTATCAGCTAAACCTGCATGTTGAGTCATGCTACAAATCATTAAAATAGTATTTCCATAAAATGGAGGTAAAATAATCATAATGATTGGGAGCCAAGAATTAAAATAAATTGACACAATAATAATTGCTAACCAGAACAAAACGTACCAACGTGAGCTATTAATTACCATCGTAATTTCTTTTTCTGGCACGGTTAACTTCACTACAGGTGAAATTATAGCTAATGCATGTTTGATTATTTCAAAGTGCGTAAAATGTCTTACTTTTTGTATATTAATTATTGGGCCTAATGGAAGAAAATTTAATAAAAATCTTATAGGCTCAGTTGGTCTAGGACTGTTATTCTCATAATCATATACTTCTTCATGAGTAAAAATAGTATAAGTATGATGATGAAAGTGACTCCATTTCCATCGGACAGATTCAAAACCACCTAACAACGACGTTATATTATAAAATATTTTATTTAACCAACGTGATTTAAAATAAGTTTCATGATTTGTTTCATGTTGTACACTGATCACCTTACAATAAAAAATATTCCCATATAATAACAACGAAGGGAGAGACCACCATGTCCCCCATGAAATGATACATAAATATCCTGATATAACTAACATTATAATAAATAACAAAAAATCTAAAAAGCCCTTTTGATCAGATCGTTTAGACAATCCTTTCAATATTTTTTTATCAATATTTGGTTTATACCAAGTATTTAAATCAACTTCGCCGGCAAACATTTTAATTAAAATTTCTCTGATAATTTTAAAAACTTTTCATACTCCTTGTCTTCTATGCCAACAGTAATTTTGGGGTCATTAAATTTTTTATTTATGGTATCAGCATGAAACTCTTTAAAAGCATTTACTCTCTCAACCTGAAGTTTTGCATATTCTGTTTTAAAATCTCTATAAATTCTTGCGTGACGTGGAGTGTGTCCATCTGTGTAACCAAGAACATCATTAGCAAATAAGTACTGACCATCACAACCAGATCCACTTCCCATTGAAAGAGTTATGATATCTACTTTTTTAGTTACAATTTCTGCAACTTTTGGAGGCACAACCTCAAACTCAACTCCAACAACACCAGCATCTTGTAGCTCAAGAGTATGTTGTAGCACTTTAATTGCTTCATCAGCTGTTTTGCCTTGAGCTTTAAATCCACCGATCCATGTTGCATTTCCAGGAACTAGTCCAACATGGCTATTTATAGGAATGTATTCATCTCGAAGTGCTCTCAGCCATTTATAACTCCAGTTACCTCCATAAATAACATCGGCTCCAATATCTAAATACTTGTGTGATAATTTCATAGCTTCATATTCTGATGCAACACGCACAGCTCCACCTGATTGCATAAAACATGTTGGTGCTGCTTCACGAATTCTTTTTAATTCATCAAATGAATTATATACTCCAAATTGAGGAGCATCATGAGAAGTGCAAATCATATCAATATTTGCTTCTTCAGCAGCTGAAGCTTCTTCTGCGCTATGTACAAACATAACACTTAATTGTCTTTTACCTTTAGATTGTAAATAATCTTTAACTGTTAATTTTGTTCTACTCATTAATACCTCCTAATTATTAGAATATATTAATATAAACTAAATCATTTTCAACTTTAACTGGATAAGTTTTTAAATCTTCACAGGCTGGAGGGCTTATGGCTGCCCCAGACTTAATATCAAATATTCCTTGGTGCATAGGACATTCTATTTCACCGTCCATAACTAAGCCTTCCTCTAAATGCACCGCTTCATGAGTACAAATTCCATCTGTAGCAAAAAATCCATCTTCAAGCTTATACACACAGTATGTTTTATTGTTATAATCAAAGCGAATTATGTCTTCAATATCCATATCTGCAGTACCACTTACAAGCTGCCAATTTTTGTTTTCAGTTTCCATATTATTTACCTAGTTAAATTTTATTAAATTCAAGTTTTATACATTTTTTTTTAAAAAATAATATTCTTAAATGACATTATATGAAAATCATACTAAAATACTTAATGTTAAAAAAAAACAATCATAATTATCCTTTTAAAAAAATATTTTATATTTTGGATAATAAATTTAAGTTTGAAATAATATATTATTTAATCCAAAAAAAAATGCGTTTTGGAGAAATTAAGAATAATTTATTAAACATAAATCAACAATTACTCACAAAGTTACTTAAACAGTTAGAAAAAGATAAATTAATTAAAAAAAAACAATTTAAAGGTTTCCCAAGAAAAGTAGAATATAGCATTACTTCTTTCGGTCTTCTATTTAAACCAGTAGTTAATAACTTGTTTAAATGGGAAGAAAAAAATAAAACAATTTTAATAAAAAATATTAAGAACAAAAAAGCTGAATCTTTATATGATTATTACTAAAATAAGTTAAATTTTATTTAACTTATTATTTTTATCTGAAAGTAATTCGTTAGTTACTTTAGTTTTTTTTTCTGAAAGTTTTCCAGCTAACCGAATATCTCTTCCTATTTTTCCTCCTACGCCCAAACCACAGGCACCCACTATTTTTCTATTTTTAAGAAAAAAATAAATTATTCCTTCTTCAAGAGTTGAGCCTCTTTGTGCAGTAGCATCATAATTATTACAAATGCCTGTTAGTTGTAAATTTAAATTAAACTGATCAGACCACATCCAAGGTATTTTATTGTAAGAAGTTTTTTGTCCTATTAAATTTTTACCAGCGTTTATTCCATGATTTTGCGCATGTTTAAATGACTCAAGGCGCATATATTCCTGATAAAAGGGATGATAAAAATTTGACACATCACCTGCTGCATACACATCTTCTATTGAAGTTGCTGAAAATTCATCGGTGATAATTCCATTATCAATTTTTAAAGAGGTGTTTTGAAAAATTTCTGTATTAGGTAAAGAGCCTACACCTATAATAATTAAATCAGCAGATAAAATTTGATTATTATGATTAATTTCATATGAATTATTAATTTTTTTAATATCTTTAATATCAGCATTTAAATGAATTTTAGTACCTACAGCCTTATGTTTATCTTGAATTAAATTAGCTATCTCTAATGGGATCACTCTACCCATCAACTGACTAGCTCTCTCAAGAATTGTAATATTTTTTCCTTTCTGTACTGCTGATGAAGCAATTTCTAAACCTATAAAACCACCTCCGATAATTGTAATATTATTAGCCTCATTAATTTTATTTTTTAAAATATTACTCTCTTCAAAATTTCTTAAATAAATTATATTCTCTTCAGGTAAAATTGTTTTACCACTTATCACTAAATGCCTATTAGTAGAACCTGTAGCTATTAATAATTTATCATAATCATAATTTTTTAGTGAACTGCTAATTTTTTTATTATCAAAATCAACTTTGTTTATTTGGGTACTGCCAATAAAATTAATTTTATTTTCTTTATAAAAATTTTCTGGAAAAAAAAGAAGATCATCAAATGTAACTTTATCTAAAATATAATCTTTAGATAAAGGTGGTCTTTCATATGGTAAGTATTTTTCTTCACTAATAATAGTTAAATCTGACTTAATATCAATGGATCTAATCTCTTTTGCAGCATATGCAGCAGCTTGACCCCCGCCAAGGATTAATATTTTTGATATTTTATTCATTAGTTGAAACCATAAGCAAGTACTTTAATTTATTTATATTTTATATGTAAGTGTATAATATTTTATTTACTTAGTATGAAATTCAAACTAAATCCTTAAACAGATTTTGGAAGCTTTCTATCTGGAACAAAGTTTGGATCATAAGCTTGTTTGATAATGGCAGGAATGATATCTCTGTAGGCACTGATTAAACCTTTATTAGGTTTAGGCATTTGATCTTTAATCATCTCGTGCAGTTTAGGTAAGTTGTACCAGGGTACTTGTGGAAACATATGATGTTCTTGATGGTATTCTAACTTTACATATAACCAACTAAGAATTGGATTTAAAATAACCGTTCTCGAATTTACACGGTGATCTTTAACATCAAATGCAAGTCCTGCATGCTGAGTTAAACCACATAGTGCAAAAAAAGTATTTCCATAAAATGTAGGTAATAGAAAAAATAAAACTGGGAGAATAGTGTTAAAGTAAATTGATAAGATAATTATAGATGCCCATATAAGCATATGTATTCTAGAGGAAAGAAAAACCTTCCATTGATGCTCTTTAGGAACACAGTCTTCAATGACTGGTGTCATGATACCTAGGGAATTTTTTAAAGTTTCTGCTAAATAAGATTGATGAATCCAAAGTAATGGGCCAAAAGGCATAAAGCTAACAAAATATTTAAAAAGTTTACTTGGTCTATCAACTTGAATTTCAAAATCCAAAGGTTCTTTTGTATGAAGAGTATAACTATGGTGTAGAGTATGAGTCCATCTCCATCGTACTGGCTCAAAGTTAGTCATAAAAGAAAAAATGTATTGGAAAAATTCATTTAACCACCTTTGCTTAAATAAAGTTCTATGTCTGCTTTCATGATCATATGCACCACTAAAAGAATATATGGTTCCATAAATCCAAAACCATAAAATGGTCCAATAAGTACCCCAGGTATAATAAGCTAAATAACCAGAGCCTGCCAAGGCTATGAAATACATACTGGTGTAAATTATTCCAGGCATGGTTCTCTTGACACAAAGTTTTTTAAACTCTTTTTTATCAATATCTGGTTTCCACCAAATATTTTTACCAAGCTTTTCTTCTAAGTCACCAGATATATTAGTATCTCTAATTACAACCATTTGAAGTAAATTATATCGTAAATATTATTTTTCAAGTGAAAAAAGATCACATATTTTCATTAAGTATGTATTTCATACTAAAAAATTTTACATAAAATTTCGTAAAAACCCTTTTAATTAAATTGCGTATATGTTTAAGTTTCATATATGAAATATTTATATGGAGGTAAAATGAAAATATTTAAATTATTTGCATTATTCTTTGCAGCTTTATTGATAGCTGTACCTGCAAGTGCAAAATATAAATTTAGTGTCCTAACTCAAGTTGATACAAGTAACACTTTTTGGCAAGGTATCAAAAGAGGGATGGATGATGCATGCAACACTTTACAAGTAGATTGTCAGTTAGTTTTCAATCAAGAAAATGGAAATTTACAAATGCAATTAACTAATCTTGAGGCTTTAGTTGAACAAGGTATTGACGGTATTTCACTTGTTATAGTTGAAGATAATATGTTTGATGAAGCAGTACAAAATGCAATAGATGCTGGAATTCCCGTAATCACAACTAACGTTGATGATTCTGAGGGAGCAGAAGGTAATGCTAGATTAGCATTTGTAGGACAAGATTTATTCCAAGCAGGTTATGAATTAGGTAAAGAGTTATCAAAGTCTTTTCCTGATGGTGATACGCATGTACTTTTAGGTCTTTCAGCACCTGGACAAAGTTGGGCGGAAGCTCGTATTGGGGGTGTTAGAAAATTTATGGAAGAATATAAAACTGCTAATCCAAACAAAAAAGTTACATGGGATACTATTGACTCTGGTCTTGATACAAGTGTTACTGGCCAAAGAATTTGTGCTTATGTTCAAGGACATCCTGAAACAACTGCTTATTTTGATGCTGGATTTTGGGGAGCTGGAGCAGGAAACTGCTTAAGAGATCTAGGATATAAACCCAATGAATTATTAATGGGAATGTTTGATCTTGTTGATATAGTTATGGACGAAATGGACGAAGGTTATGTTCACTTAACAATAGATCAGCAACCATATCTTCAAGGATACCTACCTATACTTCAAATGTATTTAATGAAAGAATTTGGATTAAGCGCATGGGATGTAAATACAGGTAAAGCATTTGTATATCCTTCAGATGTTGCAGACGTTCGTAAATATATTGAAATGGGCGTAAGATAAAATTATAATAATCATATATTTGCGGTCAATATTAATTTGACCGCAAATAATTTTTAAACATGTTTAGCAAAAACAAAATCAAATCCCTTCTTTCTAGACCAGAGTTCAGCGCCTTAGCTATTTTTATTTTTCTTATAGTTGTCTTTACTTTTGTTAATGAACGTTTTTTAAATTCAAGAAATTTTATGGTTATACTATCTACCTACCCAGAGTTAGCTCTGGTAGCTTTAGGTATCACCATACTTATGATTTCAGGAGAATTTGATTTATCAGTAGGGTCAGTATTTGCCGTCTCACCTATTGTTACTATGATATTAATTGCTGATTATGAATTACATTATATCGTATCTATTTTATTAGGTTTATTGGCTGCTGCATTTATTGGATTTGTAAATGCAATTGTAACTGTTAAATTTAAGATTCCATCATTCATTGCTACTTTAGGTATGCTGTTTATGGCAAGAAGTATAGCAGTAGTTATCAGTGGTGGCTTTCCCCCAAGTGTCCCTAAAGATTTACCTACTGATTGGTTAGTGGGAAGAGTTGACATGTTAAGAGTTTCAATATTTTGGCTAATAGGCATAGCTTTGATCTGCAATTATATACTTAAAAAAACTAATTTTGGCAGTTGGATATATGCCACAGGAGAAAATAAAGAAGCAGCTAAAGACCTTGGAATAAATACTTTTTGGGTCAAAACAACTTGCTTTATTATATGTTCAGTTCTTGCAGGTTTTGCTGGAATAATACAATCCTTCAGAATTAAAACTGTTATTACAAGCCTGGGTCAGGGATTAGAATTACAAGCCATAGCTTCTGCAGTTGTTGGCGGAGCTTCACTTATGGGAGGTATTGGATCTGCATTTGGAGCACTAATTGGAACATTTTTACTTTTAATAATTGATAATATTTTAATACTTTCGAGAATTGACGGGAATTGGTTTAAATTTGCAGTCGGAGCACTTATTGTAATTGCTGTTATCTTAAATACTCTTACAAAAAATTCAGCTGATAAAATTAGGTTGAAAGATGATGATTAAGTTGTAATTTATTATTATGTCAAAAGATTTATTAAAGTGTAGCAAATTAAATAAATGGTATGGAAATCTTCACGCCTTAAAAAATGTTGATTTGGAAATAAACAAAGGAGAAGTCATTGGTTTAATTGGCGATAATGGTGCAGGTAAATCAACTCTAATAAAAATTATTTGTGGTGTGCACGGGTTAGACAATGGAGAAATTTATTTTGAAGGTCATAAAGTTAATATCAAAAATCCTAAAATGGCCATGGACTTAGGAATAGAAACTATTCATCAATACAACACCATGTTTCAAGAAATGTCTATTGCTAGAAATGTATTTATTGGGAGGGAGCCAGTAAAATTTGGATTAAGCTCTCTATCGATCTTAAATGAGAAAAAAATGAATTTAGAATCTATGAAAGCTATAAAAGATGTAGGTTTGGATTTAAGATCACCTCATATTCCAGTAAAAGAATTATCAGGTGGGGAAAGACAGGGAGTTGCAATTGCAAGATCGATGTACTTTAAATCTAAAATGTTAATTTTAGATGAACCAACAAACCATCTATCAGTTAAAGAAACTCTAAAAGTCTTGGAATATGTTCAAAGTCTTAAATCAATCGGCATTGGAAGTATTTTTATCAGTCACAATTTATACCATGTTCATGAGATTGCCGATAGAATTGTTGGTATGGCAAGGGGTGAGAAAGTTTGTGATATGCCTAAAGAGGATACAACAGTTAACGAACTCATAAAATTAATTGGATAATTAGGAGATTAAATGAATAAAAAAAAATTAACTGTTTATGATTTGCTTAAATTAAAAGGAAAAAAACAAATTCATGACGTGTATGTAAATAATGTTGAAGAAGCTATTGCTGCTGAAGAAGCAGGCATAGATATGATTGTGACTGCTTATGGCATGCCTCAACACGGTATTTATGGAACGTTTGATGATGTCAAAAGAATTAGAGAGGCAGCACCTAACACTCATTTAATGAGTGCAGCACCGGAAAGATCATTTGCTACAGAAGATGAAGCAGTTAGAGCGGCTTACAAACTGTTATCAATAGGGTGTGACTCTTTTTATACCAATAATAGTACAAATATTATTAAAGCTCTTTATAGAGAAAAAGTTCCTGTAATTAGTCATGTAGGTTTAATCCCAGGACATGCTAATTGGCTAGGTGGCTTTAGAGCTATTGGCAAAACTGCAAAAGAAGCTATGGGAGTATTGGAACATACTCTAGAATTAGATGATGCTGGAGCTATTGCAGTTGAATTAGAAGTAGTTCCAACAAAGGTAGCAGAAATTATTACTAAAAAAGTTAAACTTTTAACCATATCAATGGGAAGTGGGTCACTATGTGATGGTCAGTATTTATTTTCTCAAGATATATTGGGTTATAACACAGGTCACATACCAAGACATTCAAGAATTTATAAAAACTTTAATAAAGAGTTTGATAGACTGCATAAAGAAAGAGTAGCAGCATATAAAGAATTTATTAGTGATACTGAAAATAAAAAATTTGATGATCCAAAAATTACAGTATCAATAAATGCAAAAGAGTATGATCAATTTCTAAACTTTGTTGAAAAAAAATGAGCCTTAAACTCTATCTTTAGCGCCAGTAATCAAAGCATGTAACTTTCTTATATGCTTAATAAATTCTCTTTTTTCTTATTTTTTTTATTTTTCCATATCTGCTTAAGAATTTCTATATGGACTGATAAAATTGATGACTCGACTTCATCTGTGTGAGGCTTAATTAAGTTATGAAATTTTGGAAGTTTATGGAATGGCACACTGGCGTATAAATGATGCTCAATATGATAAGGCATATTCCAATAAAGAAATTTTAAAAATGCGCTTGGAAAAGATGTTCTAGTATTATGTATCATGTCCGCTGTTTCATCTTTTCCTGTATGTTCTACCATTCTTACTAATCTTAAGAAAGGCTCACCTAGTATTCTTGGTATAAACCAATAAATAAGAAAAAAAGTTGAACTAAAATAAATTGAAAGAAAGATTATTAAAATGTATCCAATTGACATCATTCTTGATTCAAATATCAATGATTTGATTTCACTTTCTGGAATATAGTTTTTTTCAGATTCACTTGTTTTACCCAAAGAATGTCTAAATAAGTTTTCTATTATTCTAATCCATAAAGTAAAACTGGTTACATGCTTAAGATAATCGATATATCCTGAGGGAAAATCAACTTTATCAGGATCTTTTTCTGGATGTTGTGTAAAAGTATGATGCGCCATGTGTCTATATCTTCCATTTAGAAAAGATCTTAGAAGCACAAAACCTATAAAATAACCTACAATTTCATTTAATCTCTTATTTTTAAAAGCAGATTTATGTATACACTCGTGAAGTCCAGCATATAGAAAAGCTATGAAACTTCCATGAGCTGTCATTACTAATATCTTAAGGAATATATTTGCTGAAAAATGGATTAAAATCCCCGAGAACAGTATTAGTCCTAAATGTATACAAAGATGTATTATACCACTAATATTATTTCTTTTCAAAAAAGGTCTTAATTTGTCTTTAGAAATTAACTTTGAACCATGATAGGGCCATTGATATTCTGTATTAATTTCCATCTTAAAACTTAAATAATATTTAAATTATATTTATCAAATATATTTTATGAATACAAAATATGCTTATTAACTATGTTTTGGAAATAGAGTCTATTTGATAAGAATATAGATTTATGATAATTAACATATTCATGAAAAAATTATATACTTGGGGAGGTAAGTTTGCTGACAGAAATCTTACTGTATCAGATTTATTAGAAAACAAGGGTAAGAAAAAATTCCTACAAACAACTGCCACTAATATTGAAGAAGCTTCAGCTGCTAAAGAAGCGGGCATAGATATGTTATTGTGCAAATCACCTTTTATAGATGAAATAAGAAAGGGAGCGCCGGATATTTTTTTGACTGCAACTATAGATCTTGCTTTATTTCCAACAACTACTGAAGTTTTAAATGAAGCATTTCGTGCAATGTCAGTAGGCGCTGATCAAATTTATACTGCAAGGGGTCCACACATAGTTGAAATGTTATCTAAGGAAGATATTCCTGTTATGTGCCACTTGGGATTAGTGCCAAGAAAATCATCATGGAAAGGTGGTTTAAGGGCAATTGGAAAGACTGCGGAAGAAGCTTATAAATTATTTAATGAATTCAAAACAATGGAAAGTGCTGGAGCTTTTTCAGCAGAGTGTGAAATTATTTTAGAAGAGGTAATGCTAGAAATAAGTAAAAAAACATCTCTAATTACCAGTTCTTTAGGCTCTGGTTTAAGCGGAGATATAATTTATTTATTTCAAAATGATATCTGTGGGGAGCAAGAAAATATTCCAAGACATGCAAGATCTTTTGGAAATATTCTAAAGTTAAAGAATGAAATTTATAGAGAAAGAGTTAATTCTATAAAAAGTTTTAAGTCTGCCGTTCAAAATCAAACATTTCCGAAGAGTAATGAGCTTGTAAATATTAATAAAAAAGAGCTTGAAGCATTTAAAAAATTAATTTCTTAATTTTTTAGTTTCATAATATAGTTTTTATCTATATTTAAATATTTAATTTAGGTAAAAACTATATGAAATATATTAATTTTAGCCAATTGAGATCTTTTCATGCCGTAGCTAAAACTGAAAGTATTACTCTTGCTGCAAAGCTGTTAAACATAAGTCAACCTACTATTACAAAACAGATACAGCTATTAGAAGAATTCTATTCTATTAATGTAATAAACAGGCATGCCCGTGGTATTTCTCTTACAGATTTAGGGCGAAAACTTTTTGAAATAACATCTGGAATTTTTGAACTTGAAGAGCAAGCTATTCAACTTTTTTCTTCTAACCTTAACATACATAAAGGGACTTTAGTAACTGGTACTTCAGGAACTTATTATATTATTAAACTAATAAAAGAATTTAAAAAATTACATCCAGGAATTGAATTAAAAATTATTTCAAGTAATTCAAATGAAATTTTAGATAAATTATATAATTTTCAAATAGATTTAGGCGTCATTGGAAAGCCCCTTAAGGAAAATTTTAAGTCAGACTTATATCATATCCCTTACTTAAAACAAAAAATTGTAATTATTGCTGGTAAAGGTAATAAGTTTTACAACAATAAAACAATTAAGTTACATGAATTAAATGGAACTAATTTCATTAATAGAGAAACTGGATCTGAAACCAGAAGGGTTTTTGAAGAAAATTTAAGCAAAGCTTCAATTAATGTAAATACAATTATGGAAGTAAGTAGAACTACGATGGTTCAAGCTGTTAAAGAAAATATTGGACTTGGTCTTATATCTGAGCCAGAATTTGATAACTATAAAGATATAAAAAAAATCCATATAGAAGATTATGATATTTTTACTCAAGCTTATTTAGTATGTTTAAAAAAGAAAAAAACAGACAATTTGGTTAATGCTTTTATTGAAACTGCTAAAAAAATTATTTTAGAATAAGTAAATTTTTTTTTAATTTTTAATCGTAATTTTTTTTCCTAATGAATATTTACAGTTCATTTTAACTAAGCAAAATTTACAATACTAATAATATATTAATACTTTAGAGGTGAATAATTATTAGCATTAAAATTATATGTATAAAAACTAAACAATCAAATAGATTAGTATGATAAACATACATTAAAAGTATATATTTTTTTTAAGAGACTCTATAGAAAGCTTTATTACAATATTATTTCAACTAATTATTTGAATTTGTTCAATCATTTCAATAAAATATCACAACAAATTACTAAAATATATATTTTTTGTGAATACTTCTCATTCATTTATTATATAATATTTTGTATAAATTTTTGTATAGGTTGAATTTTAATTTGTTATCTTTAACAAAAATTAAAAATATTAAGGGAGGTAATATGAAGTTAATTCGTAATTTAATTATAGGAATTACATTTTTGTTTTCAGCTAATTTATATGCTGCTGATATTCATAGTCATATAAATAATTTAATTGCTGAAAACCAAAAAGGTTGGAAAGAATTTAAAAATGAAGAATTGGGAAAATTTTTCAAGAAAGATGGATTTAGGGACTTTCTTGATGTTTACCCTGTTACATCATTGACTGGAGGTTTTGAATGGAAACCTGGTATGGGAAGAGAGTTTGAGGGACCTTTAAGCGGGTTGCCTATTAAAGCTCCATTTAGTGATTATATTCCAATTGCAGAAGGTCCAGTATTAAATGCAGACAAAACATACAGAATAGGTTTTGTTTACCATTGGGGTTTTCATCCATGGTTAATTAGTCTTGCAGATACTGCTGTTTATGAAGCAAATCTTCATTCAAACGTAGAAATAGAAGTATTAGATGCAGAGGGTGATGATAATAAAATGGGTCAAATGATTGATGATTTTATTGCAAAACAAATGGATGCTATCGTAATGTGGCCTGCAAGAGAAGCTCCTATGGGTCCTCCTGTAGAAAGAGCAGAGGCTGCTGGTATTCCTGTTGTCAGTCTTGATAGAAGAGCTGCAGCTCCAAATATTAGTTCTGAAGTTTTAGGAAACTTTTATGCTAATGGTTTGCAACAAGGTCTTTATTTAAATCATGTTGCTAATGGTGAAGGTAATATTGTTATGAATAGAAAGCCTCTTGGAAGTACTGCTGACTCAATGAGATCTGGCGCATTCATGGAAGCTATTGGTGATTATAATTATGTTATCAGTGAATCTATGCATACAAATAGTTCTAGAAAAGCTGCTTTTGAAGCTACGCAGGACGCTCTTCAAGCTCATGATGATGTTTCTGTAATTTTTAACACAGGTGGTGAGGAAGCCCTAGGTGCACTTGATGCAGTTTTAGAAGCTAATAGATTAAACTCAGCTCCTGGCGGTGGAAAAATTATCATTCTTGTTAATGATGACTCAAAAGAAACTGTTAATGAAGTTAGAAAAGGTAATATGGATGTAGTAGTACCATATACTCCTCTTTTAGGAGGCATTGGTGTTAGAGCGGCAATATTACATATTGGAGCAAAAGAAGGTTTGAATGAAAAACCTCCTAAACAAATTGTAACTCCTAATCTACCAATGATTACAAAAGAAAAAATGGTAATCGCAGGAATTGAAACAATTACTCCAGATGAATGGCCATATGCGTATGGACCTGAAGCTGAGTAAAATTTTAATTTGATTATTGAATAATTTTAACTTTCTCCTTAAGATCAAATAAGGGGAAAGTTTTTTTCATGAATTTTAAGTTATTAAACAATACTGGAAATAATATTAATCTTTTAATTCTATTTTTTATACTTTGTTGTTTTGCTGTATTTATAAGTCCTGCCTTTTTAGATTTTGATAATATTCAAAATATAATTAGAACTGTAATGGTTTTAGGTATCATTGCCTTCGGCATGACCATGGTTATGATACTTGGTGAAATTGATTTGTCTGTAGGCTCAATAGCAGCTTTCTCATGTGCTTTTGGTGGATTATTTGTTGATAGTAATTCTTCTTTTATTGTAATTATTTTAACTCTTTTAGCAGGAACCTTTTGTGGTTTTCTAAATGGTATAGGTGTTACTATTATTAAAGTTCCATCTCTAATTATGACTTTAGGCACAATGGCCATAATTAGGAATGTTGGTTATATAATGACAAAAGGACAAGCTGCATATCCAACAAAATTAGAAGTTTATATGGCAAGCGCAAAAGGTTATGTGGGTATATTTCCTATCCCAGTTATTATCTTCATAGTACTTTCAATTATTTGTGCAATTTTTATCAGATTTTCTACTATTGGTAAGAGTTTTTACGTTGTTGGTTCAAATCCCGTAGCAAGTATTTTATCTGGAATCAGTAATAACGCTTCAAAAATTATTGCATTTACAGTTTGTGGACTTTGCTGCTCAATTGCTGGCTTAATTCAGAGTGCAAGATTGGGACAAATTGATCCGCATATGGGAATAGGTTGGGAGTTAACAGTAATAGCAATAGCTGTTTTAGGCGGTGCCTCTTTGTATGGAGGAAAAGGTTCAATTGAGGGAACAATTATTGCAACTTTAATAATTGGAGTAATTAATAATCTTCTTAATTTACTTGGCATGAGCAATCACTCACAAGAGGTTGTTATTGCAATAATAATTGTTAGCATGGTTTTAATTCATAACTTTAGAAAAAAACAATCTAGTTAAAAAATGAAAATCAACTTTAAACAAATATTAAAAAATCATTTTTTACTTTTTGTATTTATTTTAATTTGTCTTGTTGGAACTTTTACAAGTGAGTATTTTTTTACTATAATAAACATTCAAAATATGATTAGAAACATGGCTGTACCTGGACTGCTGGCACTTGGAGTTTCTTTTGTATTTTTAGTTTCACGAATTGATTTATCTGTGGGGTCATTAACAATTTTTGGTCCAATTTTAGCTGTTTCTTCTTTAGCTTTTTTTGGTGATATGTTTGATTTTAAAGTTCTTGTTAGGGGTAATCAATATGCAAACAGTGCGGCTTTTATAGTTGTTATATCTTTATTAACAGGAATTCTTATTGGTTTAATAAATGGTATTGGAGTTATGTATGGCAAAATTACATCGTTTATTATGACACTTGCAATGATGAAAGCTTTATGGGGATTAAATTATGTATTAACGCATGGTCATGCTTATTATTTACAAATTCCAACTTATACATGGATGGGAACATTAAATTTATTTTATATTCCTTTTTCAACCTGGATATATGTTTTAATGACAATTTTAGCTAGTATAATTATGAGATATACTTTGGTTGGAAGAAGAATTTATTCGATTGGTGGAGATGAAAAGACTGCTAGGCTAGCGGGAATTAATGTGACTTTTTGGGTTATTATAGCATTTATTATGAGTGGTTTTTGCGCATCTGTTGCAGGGATATTATTTTCATCAAGATTACAAACAGTTGATGCTCCGTTAGCAGTTGGTTTCGAACTGACTGCAATTGCATTTGCTGTCGTTGGTGGAGTAAGTTTAACAGGCGGTAGAGGGTCACCATATAGAGCCTTTTTAGGAACAATTGTTATGGGCGCTCTATTTAGTTTATTTTCAATGTGGGGATTAAATACTTGGCATAGAAATATAGTTGTTGGTATAATCATAATCTTAGTGGTTATGTTAGACCAAAGAAAAAATAATTTTGGGAGGATATAATATGATTGAAAAATATACACTAGGAATTGATATAGGTACAACTGGAGTTAAAGCTTCAGTACTTGACGTAGACAAAGGCATGGTTGTTGCTCACTCATTAAAAGAACATCCACTTTTTCATCCAAAGCCTGGGTATGCTGAACAAGAAGGGGATAATTATTGGAAAGCTGTAGTAGATGCAGTTAAAGATTGTTTTAAACAAGGTTCTTATGGTGACAAAATTTCAGGAGTATCTTTATCAGGCTTAGTTGGAGTAATGCTACCTATAGATAAAGAAGGAAATCCAGTTAGACCTGGAATGATCTGGATGGACTCAAGATCTGAGGAAGAATGCACAGATATTAGAAATACTATAGGTGAAGAAAAAATAAATAATATAAATGGTAACAGAGTTGCACCCTGGTTTGTAGAACCCAAAGCTCTATGGATGAAAAAACATGAGCCAAAAAATTTTGAAAAAACACATAAGCTAGTTTCACCGTCTGGTTATTGTACTTATAAAATGTGTGGCGAATTTACTATGAATCATGGTGATGCCCAATTATTTTATCCTTATGAATATCAAGCAGGAAAATGGAATGATGAAGTAGCTAAAGGTTTGGGAATACCAATTGAAAAATATCCCCCAATATTTAATTCTCATGAAGTTGTTGGTAAGGTAACAAAAAAAGCTTCTGAAGAAACAGGAATTAAAGAAGGTGCTGTAGTAGTCGCGGGTGGAACTGATATTAGTTGTGCAGCCCTTGGCTGTGGTGTTGTAGAGGTAGGTCAAGCTTTTTACTCTATGGGAACAGGTGCAAATATTGGTGTCATGATACCTACATCTCAAAGAATTAATGAATTTAGAATATTAAAGTGGACTTCAGTAATACCAGGTATGACAATGTTTGATGGACCAATGGCATTTGTTGGAGCGTCTTTGAATTGGTATAAGAATAATTTTGCTGAATTAGAAATGCAAATTGCTAAGGAGAAAAATTTAAATGTATTTGATCTTTTAACGAAGCAAGCACAAACAATTAAACCTGGCTCAGATGGTTTGATGTATTTTCCATATTTAGGTAACACATTATCACCTAATTGGAACTCATCTGCTTCAGGCATGTTTTTTGGTATAAGACCAACGACCTCTAAAGCGCATTTTATAAGATCAGTGATTGAAGGTGTTGCATTTGATTGTAATTCAAATGTAAAAATAGCAAAAGAAGCTGGCGCAAAAATTGACAAATTTACATTAAATGGAGGGCCTACAAAAAGCAGACTTTGGAATCAAATAACATCTGATGTCACGGGTTTGCCATTAGATTTACCTGATGTAGGAAAATCTGAAGAAAGAGGCTTTCCTCCTGAAGCAGCCCCACTTGGTGATGCAATTTTAGCTGCTGTTGGTGCTGGATTTTATTCAAATCCTCTTGAAAGTATTAAAGATATAGTAAAAGTCAAAGAGACATTTGAACCTAATATGCAAAACCACCAAATGTATAGTGAGTTTTTTGATGTTTGGCGGAGTATTTATCATAACGTAATAGATGATATGAGTAACCATCATGAATTGTTAAAAAAATATAATTTTTCATAAGAATTATAAAATTTATTTATGAGTATACAAAAAGACCAATTAATAATGAAAGGTATATCAAAAACCTTTCCAGGTGTTAAAGCACTCGATGAAGTGTCTTTTGAAATTATTTCTGGAGAAGTTCATTCTTTAATTGGTCAAAACGGTGCTGGTAAATCCACTTTAATGGGAATTTTAAATGGTATAACGAAGCCAGATGATGGGCAAATATTATTTAATAATAAAGTAGTTAAAATTGATGATCCAAAAGATGCATTCAATCTTAATCTTTCCATAGTTCATCAAGAATTTGCATTATGTAATAACTTAACTGTAGCAGAAAATATTTACTTAGGTGATGAACCCCATAATAAGTCTGGTTTTGTTAACTATAAAAAGATGCATTTAGATGCAAAAATTCTTTTAGAAAGTATAAATGTTAATCTAAGTACCAATAAAATAGTCGGTAACCTTAATACTTCTCAATGGCAAATAATAGAAATTTGTAAAGCTCTAGCAAAAAAACCAAAATTTATTGTAATGGATGAGCCTACTGCTTCCTTAGATGAAAAACAAATTGATAATTTATTTGAAATCATAAATACATTAAAAAACAATGGTATTGGTATAATTTATATTTCTCATAAATTAAAAGAAATTATTCATATTTCAGATAGAATAACAGTTTTAAAAGATGGAAAAATAAATGATTCATTCTTAAAAAATGAAGTGAATGAAGAAGGTTTAATCAAATCTATGATTGGAAAAAATATTTCGATAAAAAATAACAATCAAAATATAATTAATTTTCAAAAACCAATACTTAAGATAAATAATTATAGTTATTCAAACACATTTAAAAAAATACGCATGGATCTTTATGAAGGAGAAATTTTAGGTTTAAGTGGACTTTTAGGATCTGGGGCTAATGAACTTTTAAGATGTATTTTTGGAATAATAAAGCAAGATAACGGTCAACTTTCTCTAAATGATAAAGTTGTTACTATCAATAAGCCGAGAGATGCGATAGTTAATGGTATAGGATACATACCTTCTGATAGAAAAAATGAAGGCTTAATTCAAAATAATTCAATTAAAGATAATAGTGTTCTTACTATTTTTAACAAATTAACCAAGATGGGGTTTTTTAAATTTAATGCAGCTGCAAAAACTACAAATAACTATGTTAAAAAATTAGACATTAAAGCTTCTAATATTGATAGCTTTGTTATGAATCTCTCTGGAGGAAACCAACAAAAAGTAGTTATTGCAAAATGGCTTGTAAAAAATTGTAAAATACTTTTATTTGATGAACCAACTAGAGGAATTGATATTGCAGCTAAGACACAAATATGGAAATTAATTTCTGAATTTACAAATGAGGGCGGATCCGTAATAGTCGTATCTAATGAAATTCCTGAATTAATCATTAATTGTAATAGAATTATAACTATGCAAAAAGGTTTGATAAGCAATACATTCAATCATGAAGATTTTAATGAACAAAAAATATCATTAAATATATCTTCAAAATAACTAAAATACTCCGAATAATTTAATAATTATAATTATAATTATAATTATAATAAAGATTAGTTAGGGACTGCTAAAGGTATTTTATATTTTGGATCTTTAGCTTGTTTAACTAAAGCAGGAACAATTTCTTTATATGCACCCCACAAACCTTTTCTAGCTGCTGGCATTTGATCCTTAATCAAAGCATGTAACTTTTTTAAATTATGTGATGGCACCTGTGGAAACATATGATGTTCAACATGATATTCCATATGCCAATACAAAAAACTGAATATTGGATTTAAATAAACTGTTCTAGTTGTTAGCCTATGATCTTTAATATCTTCTTGTAATCCAGCATGCTGAGTAAGTCCCATTAACATAACTAATGTCTTTCCATAAAAATTAGGAAGCACAATAAATAAAACTGGTAACCATGTTTGGAAATATACAGAACAAAAAATTGTTAAAGCCCAAATAAAAACATGGCTTCTTGCTGACCAACGACATTTGGAAACTTCATTCTGAGGAATACAAACTTTCATTACTTCAGTAGTTACTCCAAAAGCATGTTTAATTGTCTCCCATTGAAGGGAGTTTTTAAAAAAAATAAAACCAGAAAATGGAATATAATGAGTAAAGAAAATTAATAAGTCAGTTGGTTTTTTAACATGAATTTCGAAATCTACTGGATCAGTAAATATTGTATAAGTATGATGATGATAATGTGAATATCTCCACCTTATAGGTTCAAAATTATCCATGAAACTTGCAATATAATAAAAGAGGTCATTCCAAAATTTAGACTTAAATGCTGTTCTATGACCTGTTTCATGCCATATGGCATCACTGCAACCCCATATATTTCCGTATATTAAAAAAAACAATAAAGACCACCAGGTACCCCATGTAGCAAAAGCCAAATAACCAAATAGTCCTAAAAAAGAAAAATAGATAATAATGTGTTTAAAACCCTGCCAATCAGATTTTTTAGAGAGTTCTTTAAACTCTTTTTTATCTATCTCACACTTATACCATTTGTCTAAATTAACTTCCATTTAATAAATTTATCATTATTTCTTTTCTATATCAAACTATAAACTAAAGTTTTAAGTCGTAGAGTTATAAAAGAATGATAGTTTTTTTGTCAAATAATGATTTTCTGTTCTTTCATTAGATAAAGTTTGTAAAATATTAATTTTCACCTATAAAAACAGTAATTATATATAAAATAAATTCATGGAGGAAAAATGAAAAAAATTTTAGCTTTAGTAGCTTTATTTTTCGCTTTTGCATCAACTTCGGCAATTGCTAAAAATGACTATAGTTGTGATAAGAAATTTATCTTTTTCCCAGGTGGACCAGAAGGTGGGCCATTTGGAACTATTGTTTATAATGGAGCAGTAGCTGCTGCAGAACATACAGGTTGTGATGTTGATTATTATTGGTCACAATGGAATTCTGAAATCATGATTAAACAATTTAAAGAAGCTGTAGCGCTTCAACCAGATGGAATTGCTATTTATGGTTTTCCTGGTGATGCTGCTATGAGACCAATCATTAAAGAAGCTAGAGAGATGGGAATAGTAATTACTACTATGAACACTCCACTTCCTGATTTAGAAGCTGAATTTAAAACTGAAGGCTTTGGCTATGCAGGTGCAGATTTATTTGCTGCCGGTTTTAATCTTGGAAAAAAAGCTGTTGAAGTTTGTGGTTTATCAGCTGGAGACAAAGCTTTTGTTTGGGGTCTTGCAAGTATGCCAAACAGAGGTGAGAGAACCAAAGGTGCTATCGCAGGCGTTGAAGAAATGGGTGTTGAAGTTGTGTATCAGGAAATTCCTGATAACGTAAATTCAGATGCTTCTCAAGGTACGCCAATGTATGTTGCTACTTACAGTGCTAACCCTGATATTAAAATGGCTATTACAGACCATGGTGGGTTAACAGCAAGTCTTCCAACTTACATGAAAGCAGCTGGTCACGGATCTGAAGAGGTTTGTGGTGCTGGATTTGATTTGTCAGCTCCTATCGTTGATGGAATTAATTCTGGATACATTGATATTGTAATTGATCAACAGCCATTTATCCAAGGATATATGCCTATTGTTCAGCTTTATCTTACTACAAAATTTGGTATGGCTGGTTTAGCAATGGATACTGGTGCAGCATTTGTGACAAAAGCAAATATTGATGCAGTAGCTCCATTAGCTGCTCTACAAATTAGATAATTAATTTATAACAAACCTGCCCTTCGGCAGGTTTGTTTTTTTTAGAAATTAAAAAAATGAGTGAAGAACTTTTAAAATTACAAAACATTTATAAAAATTTTGGCAATGTTAAAGTACTAAAAGATGTTAACATCAAAATAAATAAGGGGGAAGTTGTAGCTCTTATTGGCGATAATGGTGCAGGAAAATCAACTTTAATTAAAGTTATCACAGGCGTTCATAAACCTTCTTCGGGTGAAGTATTTTTTAATGGAGAAGAGGTGGTAATTAAATCTGTGTCTCAGTCTAGAAAAATGGGTATCGAAGCAGTGTATCAAGAAAGAGCTTTATGTGATCAACAAGAATTATGGCGAAATATTTTTGCTGGAAGAGAAATTACTAACTCTTTTGGATTTTTAGACATAAAGAAGCAAAGAAAAGAAGCAGAGAAAATATTAAGGGACTATATTGGTTTTACATCCAAAGCTATTACTGTTGACTCAATCATAACGGGTTTATCTGGAGGAGAAAAACAAGGAGTAGCATTTGGTAGATCTTTGTATTTTGACTCTGATTTAATTGTACTAGATGAACCAACAATGGGCTTATCAATTCAAGAGACGGAAAAGGTTTTAAATTTTGTAAAAGGATTAAAGAAAAAAAATAAATCAGCAATTTTCATAGATCATAATATTATTCATGTTTATGGAGCAGCTGATCGTTTTATTATATTAGATAGAGGTGAGGTTGTCGGAGAGTTTAATAAGGATGAAATATCAAGAGAAGAACTTGTTCAAAAAATGATTCAATTACATGAGTCTGGTAAAATAAAAGTAGAGGCTTAAATGAGTACTTTCCTAAATAGTTATTTTGTAAAAACCCACCGATTAGAAATTAGTATAACAATCATAGCAATTGTTCTTTTTCTAATTTATTTTTTAGGAGCACCGCACGTTTTTACAAGATTTCCAATATATAGAGCCTTCATGCAATCTATGCCATTCTTTGGTATAATTGCCATATCAGCAACTTTTGTAGTTACTCTTGGAGAGATTGATTTATCATTTCCCTCTATTGTAGGTATCACTTCTCTTGTTTTTGGCTTGGTACTAACAGCAACTGGTGGTAACTTTTTTATTGCTTTTGCTTTAGCTTCAGCGCTTGGTATGTTTGCTGGACTTATCAATGGTCTACTTGTTACTAAGATAGGAATACCGTCTATCGTCGCTACAATTGGAACACTTTATTTTTGGAGGGGTTTGGTTAATGTTATTTCTCAAGGAAGTGGTGTAGCTATAGTAGATGTCGCTGATGGAACTTGGCATCACACTCTATTTGTTGATAAAATTTTTGGTAAAATTCCTGCGCAGTTTATTTGGTTTATTGTTTTAACAATTATAATGCAGTGGATTTATCGTTATCATAAATTTGGTAATCACATACACTTTGTTGGTGACAATAAAGCTAGTTCTCAAATGATGGGAATTAATGTTGATAATGTAAAAATTATTGCTTTTGTGCAGTTAGGTTTTTTCTCTTCTCTAGCAGGGATATTTACTATGTATGAAATGCTGTATTTTTGGCCTACTCAAGGATCGGGCTTAATGCTCACAACTTTGGCAGCTGTTTTTGTTGGAGGCACATCTGTTTTTGGTGGCAAAGGAACAATATTTGGAACATTCATAGGCGTTTTAATTATCGGTTCTTTAGAATCTGGAATAATTGCTCTGGGATTATCAGGTTTTTACGTTCAGTTTATTAATGGAATTATGATAACTTCAGCCGTAACAATATATGCAATAATTCAGCGAAAGAAAACTTAACTAAGTTTTATTATTAATTATTAAATTTTTGTTAATAGATTTTCTGCTGAGGTATTTTTATACTCTCCTGGCTTTTCAATAAAAGTTTCCATAATATTATTATCATTAACTATCATTGCAAATCTTGTGGAGCGCATACCCATATGATTACTTGATTTATCAACGAGCAGGTCAAGACTTTTAGATATATCGCCGTTACCATCAGCTACACCTTTTATTTTATTTCCATCAGTGTAACTTAATAACCATGCATTCATCACAAACTCATCATTTACTGATAAACAATATATATCATCTATTCCCTTTTCACTGAATTGTTTATGTAATTTAATATAGCTAGGCATATGTTTTTCAGAGCAAGTAGGTGTAAATGCTCCAGGGACACCAAAAATAATAACCTTTTTTCCTTTTAACTTATCAGAAAGCAGCACTTTAGAGGTAATGCCTTTTTCGATAACAGGGACTTTTATTGATGGGATTATTTTATTCATTATTTATTTGATTAATAGTCTTTAATATATCTTTTTCAGAAAGCAACTCAGATAATAAAATTCCGTCAGGAAAGTTTACAGAAAAAAAAGCATTAAAAGGTATTCCAAATCGATCGTATTTTTCTAAAAATAAATTTATCTTAGTACTGGGTTTAGTCCAATCAGCTCTTATAAGGGTAACATTATTATCTTTAAAAGCTTTATTAACTGTATTAGAATCAAGAACATTAATTTTGTTGAATTGACAAGTTGCGCACCAATCTGCTGTAATATCTAGAAAAACTATTTTATCCTGTTGTACAATTTTATCTATATCTGTCTCAAAAAAATTTAACCAGTCTTTATCATTTTTAAGGTTGGAATTTTGTTCAAATATTTTTAGAGAAGATGAAAAGAATAAAACTAATAAAACTAATGATGGAATTGTTTTTTTAAAAAAAAATAATTTTTGACGATAAGATAAAACTACAAATAATAAAAAAGATAATAAAATAAAATAATAATTATAAAAATTTAATAATATATTTGAGAGCCAAAAAACTGTCACTAAAAGCATTAATCCAAGAAAATATTTTACATAGATCATCCACTTTCCTGGTTTTGGTATAAAGTTTACTAGTTTTGGAAACATTGCAATTAGCAAATAAGGTAAACTCATACCCACACCCATAAACAAAAATATACTGACACCAATTACATAGGATTGGGTAAATGCAGCAGTAATTGCAGTACCAACAAAAGGCGCAGAACAAGGAGTTGCCATTATAGTCGCAAAGAAACCATTAAAAAAATCTTTTAGATAAGGTTTTTTATTCCCAGTAAATCCTATACTACTTAGTTGATTTGGTAAATTGATCTCAAACTGACCAAACATATTCATCATAAATAAAAAAATTACTAAAGTAATAAAAACTAAAAAATAAGGCTGTTGAAATTGCATACCCCACGCGATAGATACCTTAAAGTACTGTAGAAATAAAAACACTAATCCTAACAAAACAAAAGACGAAATTATTCCAAAAGCAGTAGTTAAGAAACTAGTTCTAGCATTATAATTATCTGAAGAGAGAATTGACATTAATTTTATGGAAAGAATAGGAAATACACAAGGCATAATATTTAAAATCAGTCCCGCTAATAATGAAATAAATAGATAGTATAAGTATGATTTATTAATTTCTAAATTTGAAAGTTCTTCCTTCGTTTGAACATTAAATATTTTTTTAAAGTTATGATTATTATCTTTGATTATTATCTCAAGTGGAAAATTTTGCTCAGATATTAAATCTTTATCAAAATTAAAATTTGCAGTTAGTAATTTGTTATCACTTGAATAAGTAAAAGAATTTTTTAGTACAGGAAGACCAAAAGGTGTATGTAAAAAAATTTTTGGATTATAAAAACTTTTATCTGACTCAAATTTAATTTGCATTCTTGAAAATTTATTATTTGTAAAAACATCAGCGTTTATTTTTTTTATATAAGAGCTATTAAAATCTTTTTCCGGCAAGAAAGATAATGCTCGTTCCAAATTGAAATAATTATCATTTAATTTTTTTTCTCCAAAAGGGATATCCAAAAAAACTTTTGCATCTCCTGGAATACATATGTCTTTGCAGATTAAAAAGCTTACCTGTAAATTTAAAAATGTATCTTGAGATGCATCTTCAAGCTCTATTTCAAGAGGAAAAATAACATTATTTTGATAACCTAATGATTTTAATCCTAATATTTCAAACTCAACAGGGGTTGGCCATAAAATGCTAACATTTTTGACATTAGAAGAATAATCCCATGAAATAGATTGGGCAAACCCTCCATCACCTGGTGATTTCCAATAAGTTTTCCAACCTTGTTCCATTTCATACTCAAGCCCAACGATAAAATCTTTTGCATTATTTTGAGAAAATGGGGAGATTAACCTTACTTTAGAAGTTTCACTTATATCCCAATCACTTGAGTTTGCACTAACACTAGTAATAAAACAACTAATAACAATAACATAGCTTAGAAGCTTAAATATATTATGCAAAATGCTCATCTAAAATAATAACTAATATATAGTAATAAGCTATTGAAATACTATAAATAATACGAATATATATAATTATGAATTTAACTGGAAAACTATTAATCTCAATGCCTTCACTAGAAGATGAAAGATTTTACAAGACGGTTATATATATGTGTGCTCATTCATCTGAAGGAGCAATGGGTATTATTATCAATAAAAAAATAGATTATGATTTATATCCTGACTTATTGGAGCAACTTGGAATTGATAAACCTCTTGGGAATAAAAAATTATATATTCGTTATGGCGGACCAGTTGAAAGTGGAAGAGGATTTGTCTTACACTCTGATGAAGTGATACAAAAAGAAACTCTTTCTATTGAAAAAGGAGTAGCTCTTACCAGTACATCGGAATTTTTTGAAGATTTGTCAAAAGGAAACGGTCCAAAAAATAGTATTCTTGCCTTAGGTTATGCCGGTTGGGGGCCAGATCAAATTGAAAAGGAAATCCTCGGGAATAGTTGGATGACTTTATCAGCTGACTCAGCTTTTTTATTTGATGAGGAAGTAACTAACAAGTGGAATAAAGCCTATAGGTTACTTGGTGTCGATCCAAACAAATTATCACAGTTTTCAGGTAGAGCTTAGTTACAGGTTAATTTCAAATGTACGCTCATTATCTTTTTCACTAATTTTCTTTATCTTAAAATTCTCTGTTTTGACAAGTTTAATACCATTATTAGTAACAAAGGGCTGCATTTTAAGAACCTCTTTTTCAGGCATCTTTCTTTCATACTTTAGAGCGTATTTTATTTTAGAGATGACAAAAACTGTTTTCATAAAATTTAATCCTGACCATTAAAAATTTTTTTTTGCTCTTTAACCCAATCTAATACCATTTGAGAAGATAGATCTGATAAATAAAAATTTTTTATTCTTTTATCTTCCTGACTCTCAATTTTATTAAATAATTTTTTATCTAGACCTTCCTTTAGTAAATTTTGAATACTTGATCTTGAACCCAGTGATTTTGGAATATTAAAACATAATTTTTCATAACAAATACCATTTATATTATTAGAAAAAATTTCCATAACAACGGCATTATGTAAAATAGACTTATTAAAAAATTTTCCAAAAATTTCAGGACTTTTGATACTAGAATACAAAGCTTTTTTCATTAATTTTATAATTTCTTCAGCATTCATAAGTATTGAAAGTAAATAGAGGAGAAACTCCTCTACTACTATATTTATGACATTTTTATCGAATTCAAGTCTATTTCAAAAAAATTAATCTCGAATTGAATAAGCAATAACACCAACTTCAGCTTTGTCTGTTCCTAGTTTTTCAGCCTCCTCGCTTATTCTTAATCCTATTGTGGATTTAATAGCAGAAATTACGATGTAAGATGTAATAAAAACAAAGACACATACTGACACCACGCCTAATAACTGAATTGTAAATAATGCATTAGGATTACTTAAAGGGACGATCATCGTTCCAAAAATTCCTGCAAACATATGTACAGGTATCGCTCCAACAACATCATCTAATTTTAAATAATTAAGGAATGCAGTTCCATAATACATAATTATACCACCAACTAATCCAATACATATAGCAAGTATCGGACTTGGCATTAAAGGTTCAGCAGTAATTGATACTAATCCTGCAAGAGCTCCATTCAGCATCATGACAACATCTGTTTTACCTCCAACTAAACGTGAGATGACGGCTCCAGATATAACACCTCCACATGCAGCTAATTGAGTATTCATAAATATTTTAGACATTGCAGTTGCATCTTCAAAAGATCCAAGGGCTAACTGGGAGCCACCATTGAATCCAAACCAGCCCATCCATAAAATAAAAGTACCAAGAGCAACAAGTGGAATTGAAGATGGTGCAAAAGGCGCCATGTTAACAGGTTCCCCTGTAGGAGAAAATCTGCCAAGACGAGGTCCTAATATTATAACACCAGCAAGAGCTGCTGATCCACCACAAGCATGTACAAGAGTAGATCCAGCAAAATCAGCAAAACCAAGAGCATCAAGCCAGCCACCGCCCCACTCCCAACCCATTTGTATAGGATAAATAAATCCTCCTAATATTGCAGAAAATAAAAAAAATGGCCAAATTTTAATTCTTTCTGAGACTGCACCAGAGACTATAGATGCAGTAGCACAAACAAACAAAGCTTGAAAAAACCAATCAGAAGCATCTGAATAACCTGTTTCTAAATTACTTGAATCAGACCAAATTGATAAACTTCCAATAAAGCCACCTTCAGGCACACCATATCCAAGGTTATAACCAATAAAATAAAATACAACTGATACAATTGCAAATTTTCCAATATTTTTAGCCGCAATAGTTGAGACACTTTTTGTTGTCACTAATCCTGACTCTAAAAATAGAAAGCCAGCAGCCATCCACATTACAAGAAAGCCACAAACTAAGAAAGAAAATGTATTCAATATATATGCAACCTCAGCATCAACGCCAGCTTTTGCATAAGAACTGAATAGTAAAAAAAATGATAAAATACTTAAAAAATAAAGAGATCTTCTAAACATTAATCCTCCATTATAAATTTCACATGACATAACTTACCATAAGTTATGTGCTACTTTTCATGCTTAGCTATGGAAATTAATATATAAGTTCCGCGTTCCTTCGGTAAAACCTACTTCCGATCTGCTTTCACAAATTGAACGATTTAATAACTTTGCATGCGTTCCTTCGACTTACGTCTACTTCCGTCATGAAAACATGATGAACGTAATATTATATTTAATTAAAATATTAAATTTTTAAAGTTTAATTAAAGAATGATAAATATGCAAAAAACGCATATATAGTTATGCGTTTTTTAAATAGAACTTAAATCTTTCCAAATACTATTATTTTTACTTGAGTTTACTGAGGCATTTATAAATTTCATTATCTGTAGACCGTCATTTTCATTCGGTAATATTATTTTAATTTCTTCAGAATTATCAGAACCCTGAATAACATCAGCTAAATCTGTATATATTTGAGCAAAAGCTTCTAAAAAACCTTCAGGATGTCCAGGAGGAATTCTTAATTTAGCTAATAATCCATCTTGCTGAATTGGTCCTCCACGAGTAATGATTTGGTTTGGTTTACCTACTTTATTAAATGTTGCAAAGTTTGGATTCTCCTGTCGCCAATGCAAAGCTCCATTATCACCATAAACTGAAACAGAAAAAATTTTTCTTCTCCAGTAGCAATCTGAGAAATAGAAAGACTTCCCTTTGCTCCTTCATTCATCTGAATAAGAATAGAAGCATCAACAAGCTGTCATGAAAATCATAAATTATCTGCAAGTTTAAAAAATCTAAATTAGATCATCCAATGGGAATATATCCTACAAATAATAAAAAAGTGAAAATCAAATACTGCTTTGGCTGTATTCCAGCACCATTAAATTGGAAATTTTTAAAAGATTTAAAATTTACAAAAAAAAGTATAATTTTTATTGGTGATGATAATTCAAGAAAAATAATTCCTTTTTATTATAATTATTTTTTAAAATAATTATTTATTTAAGATAAGGAATTAAATTATCTCTTGCCAGAATAAAACCTTCTTTAAGTAGAGCTTCTGTTTCTTCAAAATTTCTATCTTCATGCTCAATAATAATTGATCCTTCATAACCTACCTTTAAAAGTTCAGAGAAAAAAACAGACCAATCTACATCACCAAGTCCTGGCATTTTAGGAACCTGCCAGCCCATCCCTTTTGACAAAATACCATTTTCATATAATCCGTCGGCATCAATCGTTAAATCTTTTGCATGTACATGTTTAATGTGCGGGCCAAATTCAGAAATAAATTTTTTTTGATTAATCATTTGAAGAATTAAATGACTTGGATCAAAATTCATTCCAACTGCTCCGTTCCATTCTTCAATAATTCTTCTCCAAATATTAGGGGAATAAGCTATGTTATGTCCACCTGGCCACTCATCATAACTAAATATCATTGGGCAATTCTCAAAAGCTAATTGAACACCTTGATCTGTTGTGTATTTGATAAATTCTGGCCAAATTTCTTGAGCTCTTTTCCAGTTTTCATCTATATTTAATTTTGCATCTCCACCACAAAAGGTATTAACAACAGGAACTTTTAATTTTTTTGCACAATCAACTATATTTTTTAAATGATCAAAAATATCTTTTCGATGTTCAGGATCTGGATGAAGTGGATTTGGATAATATCCTAATCCAGATATAGTTATATTTTTACTAGATAAAAATTCTACAATTTCACTTGCTTGCATTTCTGAAATATTTGCAACATCAATATGAGCTGTTCCAGCATATCGTCTTTTTTTATCATTTGACAATGGCCAACATGCAATTTCAAGGGCGTGGAAACTGCTTTTTTCAGCCCAATCAGCTACTTCTTCTAATGTTTTATTCTCAAAAGGTGCTGTTAAAATTCCTAATTTCATTTTTTTATACTTATATTTAAATGATAGAAAATTACAAATGTCTAATATGAATTATTTATTTATATTGAGTAAAACTATTAGTGTGGTAGATAAAAAATAAGTATCAAATTCTTGTAGTAAAAAAAATTTTACAGATTATTTTAAATTACTCTTTACAAAATTTTTTTAAAATTATTATACAAATTTTCTGCATTAAAATTCATCGAACTCATATTATCTTTTGCTAATTGATCAAATTTTTGAAGAGCGCCTTTTCCAAGAGAATCCTCAAGAGCTATTTCGTATTCTGGTACACATGCCCACTGCGATACAGTATTGTTTTTTATCTCAATGTGAAACTGAATACCATATGCATGGTTTTTATATTTAAAGATTTGATATTTTGTTGTTGGTGAAGATCCCAATAAAGTCACATCATTGTTTGATTCTAAATTTTGTACTTCATAGCTATGCCATTGCAAGGCTTTAATTGTTGAATCAAATTTACCAAATAAATGATCATTAGGATAAGTTTCACTCATAGTAATATCTAAAATACCTATTTCAGGAGGTGTTGATTTAACCACATTACCACCTACTACCTCACCTAATAACTGACATCCTAAACAAAATCCTAGATAAGGCTTTGATAAATCAACAACAAATTCTTTTATTTTTTTCTTTTCTTCAATAAGCCAGGGATAATCTGTTTCCATCCAAGTATCCATAGGACCTCCCATGCAAAACATTCCATCAAATTGATCTAAGTTATTTGGTATCTTCTCTCCTTCATCTAATTCAATAGCGGTAAGATTAAATTTATCTCTTTGCATAAGATCTAAGATGTAACCAGGTGTTTCAATATCAATATGTTGAAGAATTAAGATATTTTTACTCATGATTGTTCGAGTTGTAAAAGTTTCTTTTTTAATTTTATACCGCCAAGTCCTGAAAAGCCTCCAAGAGTACCATCTGATCGTACAACACGGTGACAAGGAATGACAAGTAGATGATTATTTTGTCCGCACACATTTCCAACATAGCGCGGGGATGTTCGTAATGTCTTTGCAATATCCCTGTATGTTTTAGTAGTACCATAACTAATTTTACTTAATTGTTTCCATATATTTTTTTGCAATGCCGAACCTTCAATATTAAGTTTCACGGAAAACTTTTTTCTTTTTCCTTTGGTAAATTCCATAATTTGTTTTTTTAATTTAATTAAAACAGCATTTTTACCTTTATTTTTTTTCTTTCCAAACTTAACAGAAGTAATAAGACTATTTTCCTCTGATAGAGTTATCCAACCAATAGAACTATAAAAACTAAGAGTATTCATAATAAAAACCTACTATAAAAAAAAATTATTTCAATGCTAATCCATAAAGAAATTTACTTTACTGATTGAAATACATCGTACATTACAATTGCAAATTAAACACAATTCTATTTTTATGGTCGTTTCATTCTAAATCGGGAAGAAACAGTAGTATATTCAGAATACCCCATCCTTGCTACGTATCGCATTGCTACACTATTAACCCTACCTTTTTGTATAAAGGTATCTTTAATATAAATACCTATAACTTCTCCAATAATCATAGTGGTATATTTTTTTGTATTAGATTTTAATTTTAAAGTTTTAAGTAATTTACATTCTAAATTAACAGGACTATCTGCTACCGATGGTGCTCTTACCAATTTAGATTTACGTTTTTTTAGTTTAGTAAGAAGAAACTCATCTACATCTTGCGGTGCTTCAACAGAAGATAAATTCATTTGTTTTCTTGTTGTAGTTGTTGCAAAATTAACAACAAATTCTTTAGTTACTAAAATATTTGATAAAGTATCTTTTTTATTTAGAGGTTTAACAGGTGCTCCTGCTGCAAACATGACTTGAGGTGGATCATCAGCTAGTGCATTAAAATATGAAAAAGGTGCTAAATTAGCTATCCCCTTCTTGCTAATAGAAGAGATCCAACCAATGGGGCGAGGAAAAATAAGTGATTTGTATGGATCAATAGAAAACGGATGTCCTTTTTTTGGTTCATAAAACATTTAATCTCCTAAAAACAAAATTATAAAAATAATAAAATACAAGTTATTCAAATTAAATAATATGTTCTCCATTAATTTTTAATTTAACATTAATTCAAGAAAATGATCAATATATTAATTAACTGCTTTAATATTAATATATCTAGATATTGTCTAAAAGATGTTTCTTTGATTACAAATAAACATTAGTACAAAAAAATATTTACTAATAATGTTTTTTTATAATAGTATTATTACTTATTATGAAAAAATCTAAAACACGCATTTTTGTTAACAATTCAATATCATCAAATTTAATAATTTTTATAAAGGATAAACAACATCATTTTCTAAGAAATGTTATGCGAATAAAAATTAATGATGAAATAAATGTTTTTGATGGAATTTCTGGGGAATGGACTTCAAAAGTAATTGCGGTAAATAGAGAAAATACAGCATTACATGTTACTCAAAATTTTAAAAAAATGCAATCTTCACCTGATCTATGGTTAATTTTTGCCCCGATAAAACAAAACCGAATGAGTATAGCTATTCAAAAAGCAACTGAATTAGGAGTATCAAAAATCATTCCCTGCACTACAGAATATACAAATATCAAAAATATTAATGTAAAAAACTTATATCAAAATGCTATCGAGGCTTCAGAACAATCTGAAAGATTAGATATCCCCAGTATAGAAAAAGAAGTGGGTCTTAAATCCTTATTAAATAGTTGGCCAAAAGATAGAAAATTAATTTATTGTGATGAAAAAAATACAGATAATAAATCTATAATTGAAACTATTATGCCATTAAAAAATTCCACTAAAAAATGGTCAGTTCTTATAGGTCCAGAGGGGGGGTTCTCCGATAGAGAAAAGGATTTAATTTTACAAAATAATGGCGTAATATCAGTATCCCTTGGGAATACTATACTTCGTTCTGATACTGCTATAACGGTAGCTCTATTTTGTATAAAAGAAATAACATCATAAATTTGTTATTTCATCAATAAATAATTTGATTTATAAAGATATCTATTATGGAATTTACATCAGAATCAATATTGCTTTATCTAGTTTTAGGTATGTATTTATTTTGCTATTTTTTAATAACTTGGGTTTGGATAAAAGCAGATGAAAGAAATAGAAATTCATCCTCAGAAGAAAATAAAAATAGTTAATAAATTTTAATTATATTTTTCCAAAAATTTTTGTAAAAATTTATTAGCAATAAAAAGAAAAATCGCTGATAAAACAATAACAATTACAGCGATGCTTGCACCTGACAAACCTTGGGTATAACAAATTGCACATCTAGCGAAAACTGTACCCGGTATTAAGGTTAATATTAAGGCAATTGAAAAATTAAATATTTGGTTCATTAAATGATCCCATCTATTAATATAGTGATGAAAATCAAAAATAAATATAAAATTGAATATATAAATATCTTTTTTGCAAATTTATTTTCATCAACAGTTTCTTTAAGTAATTTGTAACATAAATATACGTAATAAATACCTAATACCAAACTGGTAAAAAAATATATAAAGCCTAAGTACCCAAAAAAATATGGAGTTAATGAAATAGCAAATAATATTAATCCATAAACAAATATGTTTATTTTTGTTGTTTTAATACCTGCTACAACAGGTAGCATAGGAATATTTGCATTATCATAATCTTCAGTTTTATAAATGCTTAATGCCCAAAAATGTGATGGTGTCCAAAAAAATATGATTAGAAAATATAAAATTGGCTCTAATGTTATATTCCCAGTAGCGATTGTCCACCCAATAATTGGAGGGAAGGCTCCTGCTGCCCCGCCAATAACTATATTTTGAGCAGTAAGTTTTTTTAACCACATTGTGTAAATCACTAAATAAAAAAATATTGTTAAGGTTAACATTAAAGCAGACAAAAAATTAGAAAAATAATAAAGGGCAATTACAGATATAAATGAAGTTACTAGACCAAAAATAAGCGCCTGGTTCTTTGAAACCTTGCCAGTAGGAATAGGTCTTAAACAAGTTCTTTTCATAAGCGAATCTAAGTCTGCCTCATACCACATGTTTAAAGCGCCAGCTGAGCCAGCACCTAAAGCAACTGCACTTAATGATAATACTGAAGTTATAAAATCTACTTTAACTGGAGCCGCGATCAAACCAACAACACAAGTAAAAATAACTAAGGACATAACCCTTGGTTTCATTAATTGATAAAAGCTATTAAGATTAAATAGAAAAGTATTATTTGATAATATTCTTTGCGTCATTTAAGATTCAATAGATCCTAAGATCCAGTAATAGCAAAATAAATTCTTCTTACTATTAATGTCCAATAAGACTCATGCCACATAATGAATACAAATACTAATATTGCTGAACATGGGAGTAGAATAGCTGCAATAATAGGTAGACGTTCCCAATACAAATGCATAAAAATTGCACAAATAAAGCCTGCTTTAAGAATCATAAATAACATGATCAAACCCCACCTAGTAAAACTTTCAAATCCGTACCAATCAACCCAATAAGAGAATGCGCTAAGCACGAAAAGAAGTGTCCATACAAAAAAATAAATTTTTAGTGGATGTTGCTGTGTACCTTCTGCCATAATTACCTCACCATAAATAAAAAAATGCAAAAATGAAAACCCAAACCAAATCAACAAAGTGCCAATATAGGCCCATTATTTCTATTGCTTCATAATTTGATTTTTGCGATGTAAAAAAACCTCTTTTACCAGTATCAAAATCTCCTCGAAATACTTTTCTGGTCATAATAACAAGAAAGATAACCCCTATTGTAACGTGAGTTCCATGAAAACCGGTAATCATAAAAAATATAGATCCAAATTGAGGAGCTCCAAATGGATTCTCCCAAGGACGAACACCTTCCATAATTAATTTTGTCCACTCAAAAGCTTGCATCCCTACAAATGATGCGCCAAATACAGCGGTAGCTAGCATAAGATATCCACACATTTTGCGATTTTTCTCATACCCATATTTTACTGCCAGAGCCATAGTTCCACTACTGGTAATTAAAATAAAGGTCATAATAGCAATTAAAAGCAAAGGAACATTATAATGCCCAACATGTAATCCAAACACTTCACTTGGATTAGGCCATTCTGATTTTGTAGAAAACCTTACTGTCATATAAGAAATTAAAAAAATACTAAATACAAATGTATCACTAACGAGGAAAATCCACATCATGGCTTTTCCCCAAGGAACACCTTTAAAAGCTTTTTGGTCAGAAGCCCATTCTTTAGAGAATGATTTTTTTTCAGGTATTACTACTTTAACATTTTGATTTGATTCTTCCATTAATTAACCTTTCATCATGAAAATAACATTAATCCAAATAACACTATCCATACAGCTAATAAAAAATGCCAATATATTGCACATAATTCTACTGTATGTTTAGCTTTTCTAATAACTATACTATCATCAAGTTTCCAAACTTTTTTTATTGTCATCACCCAATATATTAAGCCACCTAAAAGATGAAGGCCATGAAGAGTTGTAAATACATAAAAATATCCATTTGCTGGGCTCCCAGAAACATAATACCCTGCTTCTATCATATTTTGCCATACTAGTAATTGCCCTATAAGAAATATTATAGCTAAAACTCCAATTAAGACTAACTCTCTTCTTACTTTTTCAAAATTATTTTTCTTTGATGCTAACTGAATACGAATAAAAAAAAGGCTACTAATAACAAGTATTAAAGAATTTATCCAAAGCAAAAATGGCTCAGGCATTCTAATCCAGTCATCGTAGACCATTCTGTCGGCATAAGTGACGATAAATAAACAAAACATGATTGTGCTAACAACCATAATATAACGAAGGCCAAGTTTTCCTACATGTAAATTAAAGGTTTTACCCTCATGTAAATTATCAACCTTTGCCTGTGCAGGTTCCCAAGGTTTCTGAGTTAATAAATTAATTAAACTTTCTTTATTATTGCTCATGTTTGTTCTGCTTTTGCATTTGCAACTGCACTAGGAGGAGTATCTTGTGTAATATAATCTTCATCTGCTCCCGGAACACTGAAGTCATAAGGCCATCTGTAAACGACAGGGAGTTCTTTACCAAAATTCCCATGCGTAGGTGGTACATCTGGAGTTTGCCATTCTAAAGAACATGCTTTCCAAGGATTTTTTCCAGCCTTTTTTCCAAATTTAGAACTTACAATTATATTATAAAAAAATAGAAATTGCGCTGCACCAGTAATTAAAGCTGCAACAGTTATAAATTGATTAATGCCCGTAATAGAATAAGTAAAGTTATCTCCTTCAAAAACTTCAAAATATCTTCTAGTTACTCCCATAAAACCTAAATAATGCATCGGGAAATATATGGAGTAAGAACCGATAAAAGTTACCCAGAAATGAATTCTTCCAAGTCGCTCATTCAAAAAACGACCAGTAATAAGTGGAAACCAATGATAAATTGATCCAAGAATAACTAAAACGGGAGCTATACCCATAACCATATGAAAATGTGCTACAACAAAATAGGTGTCTGATAATGGGACATCAACAGCAACGTTTCCTAAAAATAATCCTGTTAATCCACCATTAACAAAAGTAATAATAAAGGCTATGGAGAACAACATTGGAATTGTTAATTTAATATTTCCTCTCCAAAGAGTAAGAACCCAGTTATAAACTTTAATAGCTGTTGGAACTGCAATTATTAAAGTGGTTGTCGCAAAGAAAAAACCAAACCATGGATTCATTCCGGCTACATACATATGATGTGCCCAAACAATAAAACTCAGAGCTCCAATAATTACAATTGCCCAAACCATCATACGGTATCCAAAAATATTTTTTCGAGCATGAACAGAAATTAAATCTGATACAATACCAAAAGCTGGTAAGGCAACAATATAAACTTCAGGATGTCCAAAAAACCAAAAAAGATGCTGAAAAAGTATTGGACTTCCTCCGTCATATGTTAAACGTTCACCAAATTGTACAATGGCTGGCATAAAAAAACTAGTGCCAAGCATATTATCAAGAGTCATCATGATGCCTGCAACAAAAAGTGCTGGGAACGCAAATAAAGCTAAAACTGTTGCAGTTAATATACCCCATATAGTTAAAGGCATTCTCATTAAGGTCATACCTCTTGTTCTTGCTTGTAAAATAGTAATTACATAATTTAAACCACCCATTGTGAAACCAATAACAAAAACAGCTAATGATACTAACATAAGCACAATACCTAAACCGTCTCCACCAGGCGTACCTGAGGTGATGGCCTGTGGGGGATACAATGTCCAACCTGCACCGGTTGGGCCCCCTGGAACAAAATAACTTGCTCCTAAAATCAACACTGCTATGAAAAATACCCAGTAACTAACCATGTTAACATACGGGAACACCATGTCACGTGCCCCTACCATCAACGGAATAAGAAAGTTACCAAAACCTCCTAAAAATAAAGCTGTTAAAAGATAAACAACCATTATCATTCCATGCATTGTAACTAGTTGATAATACGCAGCAGCATCCATAGGAATTACTCCTGGAAATGCTATTTGCATTCTCATTAACCATGAAGAAACTAAACCAACCATACCAATAGCAGCTGCTGTTAAAGCATATTGAATACCTATAACTTTTGCATCCTGACAAAAAATATATTTTGTCCAAAAACTTTTTGCATGATAAAGATCTTGAGGAGCTACTTCTAATTCAGGAATAGATTCTTTATTTTTTGCAACATCATCATAACTATCAGCAGCCATTATTAAACTCCTTTATAAATCATTTTTTTTATTTAAAGCTAATTTTATCAAATCACTTTTTCCATTACTAGCCATAATTTCTTCAAAAGTCATTTGTTCACTCAACCATTCATCATAATCTTCTTGTTCATCTACTATTACATATCCAAGCATAGCATAGTGACCGGTTCCACAATACTCTGCACATAAAATTTCAAATTCACCTGTTCTTATAGGCGTAAACCAATAATACGTTATCATTCCAGGAACCATATCCATTTTTGCTCTAAATTGAGGTACATAAAAATCATGAAGAACATCTAAAGCACGTAAATTCAATTTTACTGCTTGATCTTTTAATAGGTGAAGATCATCTGCATCTATTAAAATATCATCTAGCCCGTAAGGATCATCGGTATTCATCCCAAAAATATTATCATCATCAATATTTTTAATATCCGTAGTACCTAAAACTCCGTCTTTACCTGGTAAACGATACATCCAAGCCCATTGTTGGCCTACTACTTCTATCTCATAAGCTCCCTTAGGGACTGTAACAAAATTATTCCAAACAATGAGTCCAGGGGCTAGTAATGCTATTACACCTATCGATGTTATTATAGTAAGAAACCATTCTAATTTTGAATTTTCAGGCTCATAATCAGCTCTTCTATTTTTATTATACTTATATTTCCAAATACAATATGCTGTAAATAAACCTATTGCTACGAAGACGGCTCCTGTAATCCAAAAAGAAAGCAGAATTGTATTATCCATGCCAACCCAATTTGAAGCAATTTCACTCCACCACCACGGTGACCACAAATGAAAAGCAACTGAGCCTAAGGTAACTAATAAAACTAAAAGTGCTACTATCATTCAGGGGTCCTACATAATAGAATATTCTATGAAATCAAATAAATTTTTTAAAAAATTAAAAAAAGACTAATATAAAAGATAGCTTTTCTATAAAGATTATGCTGTGCGACCTTTGGTCTTTGTATTACTAGAAATTTTTAATATTTTTTTTTGATTTGCTAAATTTATTATCTATGTAAGTATTATTAATTATAAAATAAGAGGTAATATTTATGAAACTTGTCGTTATTCTATTTGGTTTATTATTTTCACATTCAGCATTAGCAGAAGATACAACTATTGAAATGCTAAACAAGGGCGAAGATAGAAGTATGGTTTTTAGTAAAGAAATTGTTATGATCGATGTGGGCGATACTGTCTTTTGGAAATCTGTTGATAAAGGGCATAATGTAGAATTTATTAAAAAAAACGGTGTTCCAGAAGGTGTAGTTAAATTCAAATCTAAAGTTTCAAAAGATGCAGAATATACTTTTACTATTCCAGGTATATATGCTTATTGGTGTACTCCACACAAATCAATGGGAATGATTGGTTTTATAATTGTAGGGAATGATTTATCTAATTTGGAATCAATAAAAAAAGTTAAATATGTGGGTAAGTCAAAAAAAATAGCACCATCACTTATTGCTGAGATTGAAGGATAAAGTTAAATAATATTGTGCAATATAAAAAAAAAATTTTTATTATTATTGCAATCAATGTTTTATTTATTTCATGTATTTTATTATTGGCAATTCCTACTTATAAATATTTAAGTAAAGGTAATGTAGCGGATAATGAGTTTGTAAAAGGTCAAGTAATTATAAATCCTGAAGCAAAATCACCCGCTATATTAGATAGAAAACTTAACATAAAGTTTATAGCAAAAGTTGATCAATCTTTAAATTTGGAATTTGAACCTTTACAAGAAAATATAAAAGTAAACATTGGAGAAAATAACATAATAAAATATAAGGGTAAAAACGTATCCAATAAAACTATTACTTCAACAGCAAATTTTATTGTCGATCCTATTGCAGCACAAGTGTATTTAATAAAAACTGAATGTTTTTGTTTTACTGAACAAACTCTTAAATCTGGCGAAAGTCAAATATTTACAATGGTTTTTTATGTTGACCCTGCCCTTGATTCAGACTGGTATTTTAATGATTTAGAAGATCTAGTATTCACATACGAGTTTTCAGAATATAAAAGTTAAACTTTTAATATTTATAAACTAGGAGAAAAGTGCATTATCTAAGTACGCGTAATAATCAACTTAAAGAATCTTTTTTAAATATTCTTTTTAGAGGATTGTCAAAAGATGGAGGGTTATTTTTACCTTCAGAGTGGCCAACTATTTCTTTAGAAAAATTACGAGGTAAATCCTATCAAGAAGTTGCTCATTCTATAATTTATCCATATATTCAAGATGATATTTCAGATTCTGATTTACAATTAATTATTAATACAGCCTATGAAAATTTTGATCATAAAAAAATTGCACCGCTGGTTAATATTGATCAAAATAAATATATATTAGAACTTTTTTATGGACCTACATTTGCTTTTAAAGATTATGCCCTTCAATTTTTAGGGAACTTATTTTCTTACCTACTAAATCAAAGAACAAAGAAAATTACTGTTTTAGGTGCAACATCTGGAGATACAGGTTCAGCAGCAATAAATGCTTTTAAAGGAAAAAATGATATTGAAGTTTTTATTTTACATCCACACAATAATGTTTCTGAAGTACAACGTCGACAGATGACTACAGTAGAAGAAAATAATATACATAATTTCGCTATTGACGGTACTTTTGATGATTGCCAAAGAATTGTAAAAGAACTTTTTATTGATGAAGAAATCCAATCCAAGACCTCTTTAACTGCAATAAATTCAATTAATTGGATAAGAATAATCGCTCAAACAGTTTATTATTTTTGGTCTTATTTACAATTAAATGAAGAAAAGATTAATTTTATCGTACCCTCAGGAAATTTTGGCAATATTTTTTCTGCTAGAGTAGCAAAATATATGGGACTTCCAATAAATGAACTTCATATAGTAACAAATGAAAATGATATATTACATCGTTCTATTAATACTGGTGAAATGAAAATTCTTAAAGTTAAACAAACCTACAGTCCTAGTATGGATATACAAATCTCCAGTAATTTTGAACGACAATTATTTGAAAGCTCAGAGAGAAATAGTAATTTTATAAATCAGTTAATGGTATCTTTTTCTAAAGATAAAGAGGCTACCATACCAGAGAATATTGTTAAAGATATGCAATCACTCTATAAAACTCACGCTGTGACTGATTCTGAAGTATTGCAAACAATTAAAGAATTTTATAATAAATATCATTATTTATCTGATCCTCATACAGCAACTGGATTAAATGTATTAAACAAACTAAATAACAATGTTGCAAATATTAGTTTAGCTTGTGCGCATCCTGCTAAATTTAAAAATGCAATTTTTGATGCTATTAATCAAGACCCTCCTATTCCTGCAGGACTTAAAAATATTTTTGATAAAGAAGAAAAGATGATTATATTAGACAATAATAAAAAATTAGTTAAAGAAGAAATTTTAAAATTAATTTAAATATGCATCAAATTACAACTCTTGATAATGGACTACGTATTGTCACACAAAATATGCCTGGTTTGGAAACTGTATCAATGGGTATATGGAATTTCGTTGGTGGAAGAGATGAAGAAGAAAAAGTAAATGGTGTTGCTCACCTCTTAGAACATATGGCATTTAAAGGAACTACATCAAAATCTGCATTACAAATTGCAGAAACTATTGAAAATGTTGGGGGAGATATAAATGCATATACATCTAAAGAAATTACCGCTTATTATGTTAAGTTACTTGCAGATGATCTTCCGTATGGCATTGATATATTAACTGATATTCTTCAAAATTCTACTTTTGCAGAAGATGAATTGAATCGTGAAAGGGGCGTTATTATTCAAGAAATCGGAATGTATCTTGATACACCTGATGATATGATTTTTGATTATTGGCAAGATAAGGCTTATCCTAATCAACCAATGGGAAGATCAATATTAGGCAAAACAGATATAATAAAAAATCTTACAAGGGAACAGGTAAAAGACTTTATGAATTCCCATTATAATCCAAAAAAAATGACTATAAGTGCTGCAGGTAAAATTGATCACTCTGCCTTTGTTGCAAATATTGAAAAAGTTTGCAATAATTTACCTAATGGTACTAATAATAATCGAATTAAAGCAAATTACAATTCAGGAGAATATAGGGAAGAAAAAAAACTAGAACAAATTCATCTACTATTAGGTTTTGAAGGAATTAATTATCACAGTGATGATTATTATTCTCTACTTATCTATTCTTCACTTTTAGGTGGTGGGATGTCTTCAAGGTTATTTCAGGAAATTAGAGAAAAAAGAGGATTAGTATATGGGATTTCCTCTTTTAGTTCATCTTATACTGATACGGGTATTTTTGGAATATATTGTGGAACAGGAGAAAATCAAATTACTGAACTGGTACCTGTTTTATGTGATCAATTGAATACAAGCCCAAGTACTATTACTGAACAAGAAATTAAAAGAGGAAAAGCTCAATTAAAAGCAAGTTTAATGATGGGTAGAGAAAGTGCATTTCGTTGCTGTGAAAGTGCCGCAAGACAACTATTAGTTTTTAATCGTGTGATTGAAACGTCTGAAATTTTAAAAAAAATTGAAAATGTTAATCTGGAATCAGTAAAAAAAATATCCCAATTGATTGTGTCACAACCATTAACTATTTCAAGCATTGGTCCAATAAAGAAACTTGAAACACTAGATAAAATTCAAGCTAGATTAAATTAATATAAAAAATTATTAAATTATATTGATAGAATAGTCCAAAAAACAGACAGACCAATGAATATTAAAATAGCTAATATTAAAAAAATAATTATTTCTTTAAGGGGAAACTTCATTAATTCTTAAAAAATTATTCAATTTTTATTTTATCTGAAATTGTATGCTCAATATTTTGATTCTTAAGAATCATTTTCATCTCAATTTCCACTTCATCTTTTTTTTTTAAATTACCTTCTTCTACAGCTTTAATAATATAATTTTCTATAACTCTCTGAGAGGAAATGCCTACTTTTTTTAAAAATTTTCTAATCTCCAAATTTAAATTTTCTTCATTCATTTGATTATTCTATGCTAATTAATTAACTTTGTAAAAACAATAAAAACTGCTAATTTAAATAAAAAAGATGCTTTTAGTTAAATAATTATAGTAGAAATTAAGTTTTTGTTATAACAGATTTTTTTATTAGATCGGCACTCAAATCTTTTATTATGTTGGATACATTTATCCCAAAAAAATTTTTTTATTTTCTTGATTTAATCAGATTCAATAAACCCATAGGTTTTATGTTATTGATGTGGCCTTGCTGGTTTGGACTAGCTTATTCAGGCAAATCTTTTTATAATTTAATTTACTTATATTTTTTATTTTTTTTAGGATCATTTTTAATGAGAAGTGCTGGCTGTATTATTAATGATCTAATTGATATTAAAATTGACAGTCAAATAAAACGTACTTTAAATCGCCCTCTAGCTTCAAAAAAAATTAGTATTTTAAGTGCACTAATTTTTCTTTTTGTTTTACTTCTGCTTAGTTTCATTATTTTAATTCAATTTTCAATATTGACTATAATCATTGGATTATTAAGTGTTCCTATTATTATTCTTTATCCATTTATGAAAAGAATTACATATTGGCCTCAACTAGTTCTTGGCTTAGTTTTCAGTTGGGGCGTATTGATTACTTCTGCTGAGTTATTTGGAAAAATAAAATTAGATTATTGCTTACTTTACCTTGCCTGTATTTTTTGGACATTAAGCTACGACACCATTTATGCTTATCAAGACAGACAAGATGATATTAATAATAATGTAAAATCGACAGCTGTACTTTTAGGAAAAAAGGGTAAATTATTTGTAAGATTTAGCTATTTTTGTATGTTAAGCTTAATTGGTTATTTATCTTGGATATCATCAGAAAATCTAGCTAGTTTAGGGGTGATAATTGCTATACTTATTGGTATAAACATGTTTATAAATAATTGGAAACCAGACGCTGCCCAAAGTTCAAGTTATTATTTTCTAAAAAATAATTTTTTGGGTGGTGTAATTTTTTTATATTTATTGTTTTTTTAAATGTCTTCAGTCCATAAAAAAAAAAGATCTGCAATTATTCGCCTTATTTTTGATTATTTAATTAACCACAAATTTACAATTTTTATAGCATTATTAATGATGATTGTTTCAGCTGGAGCTACAGGGCTTCATGCATGGTTAGTCAGACCTGCTTTAGATGAAGTTTTAATTAAAGGTAATAAAGATATGTTACTCCTAATTCCAATTGCAATCATTTTGGTAACTTTATGTAAAGGTCTTGCAACTTACACTCATTCTTATCAAATGAGTAAAGTTGCACACTCTATAATAGCTAAACTTCAAACTCAAATGTTTGAAAAGCTAATGTATTTAAACTTAACATATTTTAATGACTCAAAGTCTGGAAACTTGATCTCTCGACTTATTAATGACACTTATTACTTGAGAGCAGCAATTGTTAAATCTGTAACAGCTGTCATAAAAGATATTTTAGTAATTATTTTTTTATTAGGAAATATGTTTTATCAAAGTTGGTCACTTACACTTTTTGCATTTTTTGCTTTTCCCTTAGCTATATGGCCAATTAGAAAAATTGGAAAAAGTATTAGAAAAATCACTTATGAAATACAAAATGAAATTGCCAAATTTTCTAATATATTAACAGAAAGCATTAAGGGAATTCGTCAGGTTAAAGCTTATAATCGAGAGGAGTATGAAAAGAGAAGAGCTTTTAAAAACATTAATTTCATAAAGAAATTTTTCATTAGATCGGCTTTCATAAGCAATAGACTAAGTCCCTTAATGGAATTTATTGGAAGTTTAGCAGTTGCGGTTTCTATATACGCTGGAGGTGTTTTTGTATTGAATGAAAATATGACTACTGGTCAGTTCATGAGTTTTCTTGTTAGTCTACTTTTAGCGTATCAGCCCGTTAAAGCACTTGGAAACTTAAATGTTAGTGTTCAAGAAGGTTTAGCTAGTGCAGAAAGAATTTTCTTATTACTAGATACTTCAATTGATAAATCAGAAAAACATGAAGAGCCAAAAAATATTAAATTAAAGGGGAATATTGAATACAATAATATAAATTTTTCTTATGGTAAAAATAATGTTCTCAATAATATAAACCTAACCATAGAGTCAGGTAAAAAAACTGCTTTTGTTGGTTTATCAGGCAGTGGAAAATCAACCTTGATAAATTTACTGTTGAGATTTTATGACAATTACAGTGGTGATATAAATATTGATCAAAAAGATATTAGATCATTGTCTCTTTTTGATTTAAGAGAAAACATAGCACTAATTACACAAGAGACACTTTTATTTAATGAAAGTATTTTAGATAATATTAGATATGGAGATATGTCTTGTAGCGATGAAAGAATTCAAGAAATAGCAAATTTGTCAGGCGTAAGTAAGTTTGCAAATAAACTATCAAGTAATTTAGATACTATAGTTGGGGAAAGTGGAATAAAATTATCAGGTGGGCAAAGACAACGTATAGCAATCGCCAGAGCCCTTGTTAAAAATGCCCCTATACTTATTATGGATGAAGCAACATCATCCTTGGATAATCTAACAGAAAGAGAAATACAATCCGCACTTGATGAGCTAATGAAGAATAAAACGACAATAATCATTGCTCATAGATTAAGCACAATACAAAATGCAGATGTTATTTACACAATCGAAAATGGTAAAGTTGAAAGTAAAGGCAACCATGAATATTTAATAAAAAATTCTGTAGTTTATAAAAAATTACAATTGCAAGAAAAATCGAATGAAAATTAAAAAAAAAATCATTAAAAATTTTTTTGTTCAACATTTTTTAGCATTTATAACTTTTTTATATATAAAATTAGTAAGTGCAACATCTGTAATAGTTGAAAAAAATACTCATAACCCAGAATATTATTGGAATAATAATAAACCATTCATATTAGCTTTTTGGCACAGTCAATTAATGATGATAAGCTTTTGCTGGAAATCCAATACTAAAATTAATATTCTGGCTTCAGGTCATAGTGATGGAAGATTTGGAGCAATAGTTGGAAATTATTTTAAACTAAATAACATTCAGACTTTCTCAACTGAAAAATCTATTTCACTAAAACCTATCTTTAAATTATTAAAAAATTCTAATTATATAGGTATTACTCCAGATGGGCCTAGGGGGCCAAATAAAAAAGTGTCCGATGGTATAATAAAAATCTCGAAAACAACTCAAGTACCAATAATACCTGTTGGCTATGCTTCATCTAAGTTTAATCAACTTAAGTCATGGGATTCTTTTTTAATTACTAAACCATTTTCAAAATGTGCATTTGTTTGGGGTGAGTCTATTTCAATACCAAAAAATTGTACTGAAAATGAAATTGAAGAACTAAAAAACAAATTAGAAATTAAAATAAATAATTGTGTAGATTTAGCTAAAAAAGAAATTAATGCATAAATTATATACAATAATTTCATATCTTTTAATTCCTTTCATACTGATCAATACATACTTGAGAGTATTTAGAAACAAAGAGGATAAAAATAGATATAAAGAAAGATTCGGGCTTACAAATATAAAAAAGCCCAATAAAAAAGATGTTATATGGATACACGCGGCAAGTGTAGGTGAATTTAAATCTAGTGACTTTATAATAAATAATTTTTATAAAAATTATTGCATATTAGTGACAACTACTACTAAAACTGCTTCAGATTATGCTTTAAAAAATTATGGTGAAAAAATTATTCATCAATATGCACCTTTTGATGTTTTGTTTTGGATAAACAATTTCTTAAATAATTGGAAACCTAAATTAGTAATATGGATTGAATCAGATCTTTGGCCAAATACTATTGTGAGATTAAAAGAAAAGAATATTTTATCAATTTATTTAAATGCAAGAGTTTCACCAAAATCATTTATTAAATGGAAATATATTTCTTCATACTATAAATTTATTGTTCAAACTTTTAGTAGCATATACGCTCAAAGCATAAATGATGTTAACAGAATCCAAAAACTTACTAATATAAATATAGAATATTTAGGAAATTTAAAACTTACAAAAAAGAAAATATCAACGCCTAGTTATGAAATTTCTGAAAATATTACAATAATGATTGCTAGCACTCATGATAAAGAAGATGAATTAATTATTCCTCAATTAAAAATTATAAGTGAAAAATATCCTCTAACTAAATTTTTTATTTCACCTAGACATCCTAAAAGATCAAAAATAATTTATAATTTATTAAAATCTGAAAGTCTGGATACTAAGTATGAAAGTTCTTTAAAAAATAATGACTATAAGTTTTTAATAATTGATAGTTTTGGCAAAATGAGTGAATTTTACAGTAAAAGTGATATAGTGTTTCTAGGTGGATCTTTTACAAAAAATGGTGGCCATAATCCAATTGAAGCTGCAGTCGAAAAATGTGCTATCTTAACAGGTCCTAATGTATTTAATTGGCAAAACTTATTCGAAGATATGAGTGATAAAAATTCTTGTATAATAGTAGGCACACCAAAAGAATTAAAAATGAAAATATTACAATTAATGGACAATAGAAATTTAATTAAAAATTTAAAAAATAATGCATTTAATTTTGCTGATAAAGTTTTTTTTGAAGAAGAAAAATTATTAAATTTGTTAAAAAGAAAATTGAGTCCCAATGCTTAAGGCACCTAAATTTTGGTATATAAAAAGAGATAGTTTTTTATCAAATTCTTTATATCCTTTTTCTCTTATTTTTAGACTAGGTACAAAATTAAGAAACTTAGTTAGCAGAGAGAGAAAATCAAAATTACCAATAATTTGTATTGGCAATATTGTAATTGGTGGTGCTGGAAAAACTCCAGTAGCATTGAAAATAGGAAATATGCTCAAGCAAGCAGGCTACAATCCACACTTTGTCTCAAAAGGGTATGGTGGGTTAGAAAAAAATAATACATTAGTAAATGATTGGCACTCTCCTAAAAGTGTTGGCGATGAGCCATTATTATTATCTGAGATAGCACCAACTTGGATTGGATTAGATAGAAACAAATCCTTTGAATTGGCAAATGAAAATGGAGCAGATTGTATTGTAATGGATGATGGATTTCAAAACCCCACTCTTCAGAAAGATTTTTCAATAATTGTCATTAATGCTGACCAGGGTTTTGGAAATAAGAGAGTAATTCCAGCAGGTCCTTTAAGAGAAAGTATTCACAGAGGGTTATCTAGAACAAACTTAGTCATAACAATTGGTGATATTGCAGAAACTGTAAAAAACAAAATACCAAAACATATTCCTGTAATTGAAGCAAATTTTAAAATTCAAGAAGATGATTTGATGCTAAAAGGTCAGAAAATTACTGCGTTTGCTGGTATTGCTTATCCTGAAAAATTTTTTAACTCTCTAAAATTAGTTAAGGCAAATATTGTTGATAAGAGAAGTTATTCTGATCATCATATTTATACTGAAGATGATCTTTTATATTTAGCAGAAATAGCAAATAAAAATAATTCGATACTTGTAACAACAAAAAAAGATTTTGTTAGAATTCCTAAATCATTTAGATCATTAGTAAGAACAATTGATGGCTTCATTCAGCTTGATGATGAAAAATTATTGTTAGAAATATTAAGTAACTTAATCGAAAATAAAATAAATAATTAATGAAATTATTAATTTTTATTCGACATTTTATTGAGTTTTTTCTTTTCAAAATAATCTTATTAATATTAAATCTATTTTCAAAAAGCTTATCCTCTAAAATAATTAGGAATTTTTTGTTGTTTTTGGGTAAATTTTCAAAATATCATATTATTGCAAAAAATAACTGCAAAATTGTTTTTCCAAATTTAAGTGATGATGCAATTATTAAAATTATCAACAATAGTTGGAAGAATTTAGGAAACAATCTTTTTGAATTAACTTATTTAAAAAAATTAATTAATCAAAAAAATTTAATTGAGTTTGAAGGCTTAGAAGTTCTTGAAAAAATAAAAAAAAAAGCAGCGCCTGTAATTTTTTTTAGTATACACGCTAGTAATTGGGAAATATGTGTACCAATATTAGATCAAAAGGGCTTTAATATTGGAGCAATATATAGGCATATTAATAATAAATTTTTTGATAAATATATTTATAAAAAAAGAAATGAAGCATTAAATTCCAAATATAGTTTTTATACCCCAAAAGGTAAAATTAGTGCAAAAGAAATTCTTAATGGAGTTAATAATAATAAAAATATTTTTTTATTGGTTGATCAAAAAGACTCTGCCGGGGTGTTTATAGATTTTTTTGGAAATAAAGTGAAAACTCAAATTGGGTTTTTAAAGATTGCAAGAAAATATAATTTACAATTAATTCCTATGAGAAATATACGCTTACCTAATAATAAATTTAAAATTACTTTTGAAAAACCTCTTGAGCATAATAATAACTTAATTAGTGATGAAGAAAAAATGCTAGAAATAAATAATATCATTGAAAAGTGGATTAAAGAAAATCCAGAAAACTGGTTTTGGCAACATAAAAGATTTAATTAATTTTTTTAACTTTTAATTTTATAGTCTTGTCCATTAATCTTGCACTAATAACATCATTTTCTTTTACTTGTTTTGAGTTATTAATAATTTTATTAACTTTAGATAAAATTGAATAACCTTTTTTAAGATTTGATTGAATTGAATTTGTTTCTATTAATCTTAAATAATTTTTATAATTTTGCCTTTTATTAAATAATTCCCTCTCAATAATCGAACTTAGATTCTTACTTAAATTTTCAATCTTTGAGTTTTGAAATTTGATCAAATCATATGGAATTTTTAAATTTCCAAATAATGCTGATAAGTCTTTAGATGCTAATTCTATATTATTATTAATAACTCTCCTTAATCTAATTTTTATATAACCTAACCTCTCTTTATATGAATTTATTATTTGCTCTGGTGTTTTGATTAGAGAAATTAACTTTTGTAAATCTGCTGAATTTTCTTTGAAAATATTTCCTATACCATAACTCATTCTTTGACTAAGCCCACTTATCATATTTATAAGTTCAGTTTTTACAGGAACAACTAATTCTGCTGCGGCTGTTGGTGTCGAAGCTCTTAAATCAGACACAAAATCTATTATAGTTGTATCTGTTTCATGACCAACTGCTGAAATAATTGGAATTTTAGATAAGCTGACAACTTCAGCTAATTTCTCATCATTAAAAGCCATTAGATCTTCGGTACTTCCACCGCCTCTTGCAATAATAATTACATCAGGTTGATTATCTATCATTTCATTAAATCCATTTATTGCCCCAATAATATTTTTAGCTGCTTCTGCTCCTTGCACAGCTACTGGCCATAGATCAATAGGTATTTTAAATCGATTTGAAACTCTATTTATAATATCATGTATTACTGAACCCGTTGGAGATGTAATAACCCCAATTCTTGATGGCAAATATGGAATTTTTTTCTTATTTACCTCTTCAAAATAACCTTTCTCTTCTAATCTTTTTTTTCTCTCCTCAATTAATTTTAATAGAGCCCCTTCTCCAGCAATCTCTATTTTATCTACATCTATTTGATAAGTTGTTTTAAACTTAGACCAAGTTGTGACCTTGCCAATCAAAGTTACTTCCATTCCTACTTCTGGCTCAAATGCCAGTGATCTTGTTTTTTGCTCCCATACTACAGCACTCAAAATTGATGTTTCATCTTTAAGTGTAAGATAAATTTGCCCTTTTGTTGCAATACGTATTTCTGATATTTCACCTTTTATACTTACATAACTAAAGTGATCTTCAATCATATCTTTAAGAGCTCTATTGAATTGAGTAACTCCGTATTGGGGTATATTAAGATTCAAATTCATTTTCTAATTTTTTTAAAAAAATTTTTTAATAAGCTTCTGCATTCTTTTTCCATTATCCCGCCATAAATTTCAGTATTAAAAGTATGTTGTTTTTTTAAAATAACTTTTCTTTCTTCAATACCTCCATTTTTTTCATCATAAGCGCCAAAATACAATTTATCTATATGGACCTCACTAATTGCAGATGCGCACATTGTACATGGTTCTAGAGTAACAAACATCACAGTATCATTTAAATATTTTTGTGACAACTTTTCACAAGAATTAATAATTAAATCTATTTCACAATGATAAATAGCATTTTTTTTTACATTAATTTTATTATAACTTCTTTCAATAATTTCATTAGTTTTATTATCTATTAACACTCCTCCAACAGGCACCTCATTATTGTCAAAAGCTAATTTGGCCTCTTTAATTGCTTCATTCATAAAATAATTGATGTTCATATAGTAAATATCTAAATAAAATTATATTATAATTTAATGAAAAATCCAATCATAGGGATTACTCTAGATTTTGAAATTAACAGTGGATACTCTAAGTTTCCCTGGTATGCTATAAGAGAAAATTATTTAACTTGTTTGCATAAGTTTGGCGCCATACCTTTTCCTTTATTTCATGAAAATTCGCTAAATAATTACTTCATTGAAGCGCTAGATGGTTTAGTTATCACAGGAGGAAACTTTGATATAGATCCCCAATTATACTCAAAATTCTCTAACGGCTCCCGAAATATTAAAGATAAAAGAACTAATTATGAAATAGATATATTTCATAAATTTCTTGAGACATCAAAGCCAATTCTAGGCATATGTGGGGGAGAGCAATTAATGAATGTAGCTAGTGGTGGAGATCTAATTCAGGATATTAATCATTCAATTAAAACTAAAATAGAGCATGAGCAACCTAATCCAAGAGATCAAGTTAGCCATGAAGTAATTATAAAAAAAGATTCAAAGCTTCACACAATTATCAATAAAGAAAGCATACAAGTGAATAGTGCACACCATCAGTCAGTAGATAACTTAGGTAAAAATTTTGTATCAGCAGCAATAGCCGCTGACGGAGTAATTGAGGCAATAGAACATACTCATCATAGATGGTGTCTTGGTTTACAATGGCATCCTGAATTTTTAATAACTAATGATGACATGGCTATAATTAAAGATTTTGTAGATCATGCTAAATAAAATGAGGATAGCAAAATATATTGCTAACGCAGGATTTTGTTCTAGAAGAGAAGCGGAGAAATTGATTGAAAAAAAGATTGTAAAAATAAACAATATACTATGCGATCATCCAAGTAATACTGTTAATGAAGATGACAAAGTTACAATTGGTAAACAGATAATAAAACTAAATAATACTTTAAGACTCTGGAAAATATATAAACCTATAAAATATATCTGCTCAACAAAGGATGAGCAAAATAGAAAAAAAATATTTGATTTAATTCCAAAAACTTTTCCAAGAATGATTAGCATTGGTAGATTAGATTTTATGAGTGAAGGGCTCCTTCTATTTACAAATAATGGAGATTATTCAAGAAATTTGGAACTTCCAAGCAAAGGTTATGAAAGAATATATAGAGTGTGTTTAAGAGGACAAATAAAACGAGCAGATGTAGATAAAACAAATAAAGGAATAAAAATTGATAATGCAACCTACGAGAAAGTTAAAATAAAAATAGATAAATTAAATAATAATTTTACATGGTTGATTATAAAACTTAGAGAAGGTAAAAATCGAGAAATAAGAAATATTTGTAAATATTTTTCTTGGCAGATTGTTAAATTAATTAGGATTCAATATGGGCCGTATAAGCTTGGAAATTTAAAAGAGGGACAAATACAAGAAATTAAAGTCGTAAAAAATGCCTAATATAATTGGTGGAAAATACAAAAGAACAAAATTGGATGTGCCAAGTAATCTTGTAAGACCTACTTCTGCCCTTAAAAGAGAAGCGATATTTTCAATAATTGAAAGTTTTTCAATTAAACACTCTATTGAAATATATAAAAATAAATCAATAATAGATATTTTTGCAGGGTCTGGCTTGATTGGTCTAGAGGCAATTTCAAGAGGTATGAGTATGTCTTATTTTATTGAAAGTAATAATAGTGTTGCAAAAATTCTTGAAAAAAATTGTAAGAAAATTTGTAAAAATCAAGAATATGAAATTATTTTGAACAAAGCGATAACTGCATTAGAACACATTTTTAATGTTAAACCATCAATAATATTTATCGACCCTCCATATAAAAAAGAAAATATTAATTTAATTTTAATAAAAATTATAGAAAGAAAAATAAAAATTAATAACACTATTATTATTATTGAAACAGGAAGGGAAGAAAAGGTGATTATTCCAACAGAACTAACTGTTTTTAAAGAAAAAAATTACGGAAAAACTAAACTATTATTTATAAATTAACTAAGATACTTTTTGGTCAAAATTTTACCTTGCTCTACTGCCGGCTGATCAAAAGGATCTACATCGAAATAAACACATGCAGCTATAGTCTCTATTATACTATTAGCCATCAAAGACCCAATGGACTCTTCGTTAATATCCTCAATAGTGATTTCTCTAAACTTAAAATTATTTAATTTGAATGTATCAATTGTTGCATTCTGTTCAGCATGCATCAAGTCTCCCATTGTCTTATCAACTAAATAATTAACTGATTCACCTCTCATTATTTCAGAATTAATCTTTAAACCTTTATTTTTGTAATTACTCTTAATAAACGTAAAAAATTTATCTTTTGGTCCATCTAAATAAAGTTGTAATTGACTATGTTGATCTGTGGTTCCAGTTGCATGTAAAGCGGTAATACCTCTATTTTTTTTACCAATACTTTCAGCCCATAATTGAAGATACCATTTTCCAAAATAATTTAATCCATCTGAGTAAGTCATTATAACATTTGACAAAAAATTATTAGCGTTACAAAATCTATATAATTGGGCAAATTTAAAAGTATTAGTGAAATTATTTTTATTAATAATACTTAGTGCTCCTTGATGTATTTTTTTTACATCCAACCCAGCAATGATTGCAGGTATCATTCCAACATTTGAAAAAATTGAGTAGCGACCACCAATATCTTTTTGATGCTCTAAAAGAAGGCAATTATTTTTTTTAGCAATATTAAATAAAGGAGAGTTTTTGAATTCTGTTACAACTAATGTGTTAGCATATAATGTGTCTAAAATATTTTTTTCATATGCTAAATTTATAACAGCTCCAAATTGAGAGAGGGTTTCAGGTGTAGTGCCAGATTTTGAAATTACTACAAATCCAGTTGTCTTAATATCTAAACTCATTACTTCATTTTGAAAAAATAAAGGGTCTATATTATCAAAAAAAAAGATATTTTTTGGCCGATTTGTTAAAATATTAATTAAAGCTCTAGCTCCTAGATTTGATCCTCCTGTTCCAAAAACTACAAAATTTTTTTTATTTTTTTTAAATATCTCAGTTTTCTCTAATGTGAATTCTAATAGTTCTTTATCTTTAACAATATTAAGTGCAGGAAGATTATTACATATAGTTGTGATCTCTTGATTGAGTTGATCTATATTATTAGGCAAATTAATATCTTCGTTAAAATTTATATTTGTAAAATTTGTTGACATTTATAAATTAAAAAAAGAAGAATCTTTTTTTCTTTTTAGATTTATTTTCAATTTTAATTGTTGGTACTTCTTCATTAATATTTGTGTCATCACTTAAAAGTTTATTTCGTAATCTTTGAGATTCAGCAACAGAATCAAGAATTTCAATTTCATTGTCCCAGGTACTAGAATCTATATTTTTTTCTGAAGCAAATTGTTCATCTATCTCTTGTCTTATGTCATTATTAGATTGATCTGCATTAGTTTGATTCAAAATATTTTCCATTGTTGATGTATTAGATTCATTAACATTGGATTCTTCATTTAATCCAAAAAGAATTTCTTTTGCTAAATCACTCTCTACGTTTGCAATATTTTTTTCTTTAAGCTGCTCAGGAGGTAATAAATTAAAATCAGGAGGAATCACTAGTGGGGGATTTTCAATTACTCGAAATTCATCTATATTTTTCCTGTTTACTCCAGCACTATCTCTTATTTGTGAGCACGAAACTAAGAAAATAGATAAGAATAAAAATACTACTACTGATGCTTTCATTTTTTTTGATTTCTTATTTTATTAATCATGTTTAATATTATCATTATTATCCCAATAGAGATATAAATATCAGCAAAATTGAAAGCTGGCCAATAAAATTGATTTACGTGAAAGTAAATAAAATCTATGACGTAGCCATTCATAAATCTATCAACTATGTTGGCTATTGCTCCACAAATAATAATAAATAAACCCCAGGTTTCTAAATCATCTCTAGAGTTTACTAAAAGATAGGTAAGAAAACACACTACTGCTAAACCAATTACTATAAGTATGTAAGATGGAATTATTTCTGAAAATAATCCGAATGAAACACCAAAATTATGGATATGCGTTATATCAAGAAAATTAGTTATCTTTATAAATCGAAATAGATCTATGAAATTAAAGATAAGATATTTTGAAAATAAATCAGCAAAAATTAATAATATAAAAGTAATTATTTTATTCAATCTTAACAGCCTATGATATTGCATCATCGCAACGATCACATATCTCATCACGAATTAATTCTTCCTTATATTTCCAGCACCTTTGACATTTTTTTGAGCTTGTTTTTGATACGATTATTTTAACATTTGGAATTTCTTCTATAGAAAAACCTTCAATTGCATCACTTATTTCATGATATGAAAACGAAGAGGTAATACTAATTTCATCCATTTGATAGTTTTTAATTTTTTCTAAAACTGGCTTTTCAACATAAATATCTAAATGTGCCTCTAGGCTTGAACCAATGATTTTATCAGCTCTTTTTTTCTCAAGAGCGCCTGTAATAACTTTTCTTATTTGTTTAAGAACTATCCAAGTCTCATTAATATCAGAATTTTTATAAGCATCAGGGGTCTGTAAAAAATCTTCTAAATGTATGCTTGTTTGATTACCTCTAGACTTCCATGCCTCTTCTGTCGTAAAAGACAATGATGGAGCAAGCCATCTAACCAGATAGTTAAAAGTAATATCTAGAAGTGTTCTTGCAGATCTTCTTTCTTTAGATTTAGTGGAATCGCAATAAATAACATCTTTACGAATATCAAAATAAAAAGAAGATAAGTCATTAGAGCAAAAATTTAAAAGAGTAGTAAACATTAGGTGAAAGTTAAAAGATTTTACACAATCTTTAATTATTTGATCAGTTTCCCACAGTCTGTGCAAGATAAATTTTTCTAAATCAGGGAAATCATTTTCTGTAATTTTTTCATTCTCATCAAAACCATCAAGATTGCCTATTAAGTATCGAAAAGTATTCCTTATTCTTCTATAAGAATCTGTTTGTGATTGTAATATTGCATTGTCTAATTTTAAATCATCGTAGTAATCAGAAGCCACAACCCATAATCGTAAAATATCAACTCCATATTTTTTAAGAATATCATTTGGTGAAATAACATTACCTAGAGATTTTGACATTTTTCTGCCTTTACCATCAACGACAAATCCATGGGTTAAGACACTCTCATAAGGAGCTCTTCCTCTTGTACCAGATGATTCTAATAAAGAAGAATGAAACCATCCACGGTGTTGATCGCTTCCTTCAAGATACATTGATGCTGGCCATTTAAGATCATCTCTTTTTTCTAAGCAAAAAGCATGTGTAGATCCGCTATCAAACCATACCTCAACCACATCTTTGACTTGATCATAATCTTTTATTGAATACTTATCCCCTAGAAATCTCTGAGGATTTTCAGTAAACCACGTATCAGTGCCTTCTTTTTCATAAATATCAGCTATTCTGTCAACTACTTCTTGATCTCTTAAAGGCTGACCAGTTTCTTTATGGACAAAAAGTGGTAAAGGAACTCCCCACACTCTTTGTCTTGAAACACACCAATCCGGCCTTGTCTCAATCATTGATCGCAAACGCTTTTGTCCTTGAGGTGGATAAAATATAGTGTCATCAATTGACTTTAAGGCAATATCTCTAAGGTTATTTTTTTCCATCGAGATAAACCACTGAGGTGTATTTCTATAAATTAAGGGTGCTTTTGATCTCCAAGAATGAGGGTAGCTATGCCGAAGTGTTCCTTTAAATAATAATTTAGAAAACTCTTTTAGCTTTTCAGCAATTTTATCATCAACCTTATATATATGCTCTCCCTCAAAACCCTTTGCATAGTGATTGTATTTACCATCATCTTGAACTGTTTGAATGATATCTACACCATTTTGAATACCTAAATTATAATCATCAACTCCGTGTCCAGGGGCAATATGAACTATGCCTGTTCCTTGCTCTAGATTAACAAAATCTCCATGATATGGTCTAACTATAAAATCGTACCCTATATTTTTAAATGGATGCTCACACTGACAATCATTTAGATTGTTGCCTTGAAAAATTTTAATAATTTTAAAAGTTTTTATTCCAATTTCTTCACTTACCTGATTTATTAATTCTTCAGCGAAAATAAGTTTATCGCCTACTTTTGCTAGTGATTCATCAGATATACTTTGAACTTCAATTAAAGAATATTTTAAATCTTTCCCAAAAGCTAGCGCCCTATTACCTGGTATAGTCCAAGGTGTAGTTGTCCAAATGACTATATTAGAACCTTCAAGATCTTTATCTGCAGAACTATTAATTAAAAATTTAACATAGATTGTATTAGATGTATGATCTTCATATTCAACTTCAGCATCTGCTAGAGCTGTTTTTTCGACAACTGACCATAGAACAGGTTTAGCACCTTTGTATAAACTTTCATCTAGTAGAAACTTTCCAATTTCACGAACAATTTGGGCTTCTGCCTCATTCGACATCGTTAGATATGGATTGGCCCAATCACCTTCTACGCCCAACCTTCTAAATTCTGCTTTTTGTATATCAATCCATTTTTTTGCAAAATCTCTGCACTCCTGTCGAAACTGAACTACAGGCACATCATCTTTATTTTTTCCTTTTTTTCTATATCCTTCTTCAATTTTCCATTCAATTGGAAGACCATGACAATCCCAACCAGGGACATAAATAGAATCCTTACCTGACATTTGTTGAGTTCTTACAATTACATCTTTTAATATTTTATTTAATGCTGTTCCCATATGAATGTTTCCATTTGCATATGGAGGGCCGTCATGAAGAACAAACTTTTCTCTACCTTTTGATTTTTCTCTTAATTTATAAAAAATTTTTTCTTCCTCCCATTTTTCTAAAATTTTTGGTTCTTTGACAGGTAAATTAGCTCTCATTTCAAAAGAGGATTTAGGTAAAAAAATAGTATCTTTATATTCCATTAAATTTTATGATATTTTTCTGCTTTGATTACGTCTTTGCGAATTTGACTTGTTAGTGTTTTAAAATCCTTATATTTTTTTTCAGGTCTAATAAATGTTAGAAATTCAACAGTCAATTGTTTACCATAAATATCTTCATTGTATTCAAATATATGTGTTTCTAAAAGTAAGTTAGTACCATTGACAGTTGGTCTTTCTCCAAAATTAGCAATACCTTTGTATTCATTGTCATTAATGATAACTTTAACACAATAAACACCCTTTCTTGGAATAATATGAGTTCCTGGTGTCATATTTGCCGTAGGAAAATTAATTAATCTAGCTTTTTGATTACCTTTAATTATTTTTCCTTTCATATGCCAATTTCTACCAAGAGCATCAGCTACTTTTTCAAAAGCTCCATTGGTAATATTTTTTCTAATAGATGAAGAGGAAAACTTTAAGTTATTATTTTTATTTTTAACATGTTCAATTATTTGAAGTTTATAATCACATATAGAAGATAATTTTTTTAATAATTTAGTATCACCAGATCTGTCTTTACCAAATCTAAAATCTTTACCAACGATAATTTTTTTAACATGAAGTTGTTTAACTAAAATTTTTTTAATAAAATCTATTCCATCTAAATTGGATAATGATTTATTAAAACTATATTCAATGTAATGCTCAATACCAAGATCACTAAGAAATTTTTTTTTAAAGTTATTTGTTGTAATATTAAAATTTTTATTATTTTTTTTAAAAAAAATTTTTGGATGTGGAGTAAAAGTCATTATAGCTGACTTCATTTTATGTTCTTGAGAACTCTTTAATATTTTTTTTATTACATGTTGATGGCCAATATGAATACCATCAAAATTACCAATACAAAGACAAAGGTTTTTTGCCCTAAATGTTTTATTTATATTTAATTTATGTAGTTTCACTTCTAGTTTATAAATATTTTATAACACCTATAAACTAGAAATAATATTTGAACTATAGGTACTTGTTTAAAATATTTTCTAAATATTCTTGATTACCTGATCGTGGAGTTGGCTCAATAGTATCATCAATAACTTTTTGATGAATTGCTTCTAATGTTGCATCCTTAGAGTGAATGAAATTTCCAAGATCTTTATCCCAATCCTCATATCTTTTTGATACATAATCTGGCAAAATGTTATCATTTATCATTTTTTCGACAGCTAGTAGTGTTTTTGCACAAACATCCATCCCTCCTATGTGAGCATAAAATAAATCTTCAGGATCAATTGATTGTCTTCTTATTTTTGCATCAAAGTTTAGTCCACCTTGTTCCAAACCACCATTGGAGAAAATGTGATAAAAAGGAAGTATGAGTTCTGACACACTATTGGGGAATTGGTCAGTATCCCATCCAAGAAGTGGATCACCTCTGTTAATATCAAGACTTCCTAAAGCCTTATTAGCTATCGCATAAGCTATTTCATGTTCAAAACTATGGCCTGCTAGAGTTGCATGATTAGCTTCAATATTTAACTTTATTTCTTTTTCTAAACCTGCACTTCTTAAAAAAGCTAAGCAAGATGCAGAGTCAAAATCATATTGATGTTTTGTTGGTTCATGAGGTTTTGGTTCCAGAAGTATTTGTCCATCAAAACCAATCTTATGTTTATAATCAACGACAAGCTCAAGAAAACGTCTTAAATTATCCATTTCCAATGTCATGTTGGTATTAAGGATAGTTTCATATCCCTCTCTTCCTCCCCATAATACATAATTACTTCCACCTAATCTCTTCGTTGCATCCATACAGTCTTTTACTTGAGCCGCTTTATAGGCAAAAACTTCTGGGTCTGGATTTGTTGAAGCACCACTCATATACCTTTTGTGTGAAAAGGCATTTGCTGTTCCCCATAAAAGTTTAGTACCTGAGTATTGCATTTTTGATTCCATCATATCAATAATGTGAAAAAAATTAGATTGTGTTTCTTTATAGTTAGATCCTTCAGGAGAAATATCTCTATCATGAAAACAAAAGAAAGGGGTTTTGATTTTTTTAAAAAAATCAAAAGCTTCATCAAGTTTTATTTCAGCCATTTTAAGAGGGTCACCACTTGACATCCAAGGTCGATCAAAAGTAGCGCCACCAAAAGGATCTAAGCCTGGCCAAGTGAAAGTATGCCAATAACAAGTTGCGAAACGAAGATGTTCTTTCATCGTTTTTCCCAAAACCATTTTATTTTCATCATAATATTTAAAGCTTAAAGGATTATTACTGCTTTCACCTTCAAAGTTTATTTCATTAATATTTTTAAAGTAATCACTCATCATTTCCTCCTAATGGTTTATTATATTTTTTGCTATTTTAAGATTTGCCGATACTATTTGAGACCAAACTTCATATCGTTTATTTAAAATATCAACTAGCTGAGAGCTAGTATTAATTATTTTTTGAGTATGTATTTTTTTCATCACATTTTCTTGATCAAATTTTCCCGTTGAGATCATAGCAAGTCTTGCAACACCAAGTGATGGTCCAAGATTTGAATCTTCTCCCTGAATAATTTGTGTATTAATTGCTGAACTTAGAAGCTTAAGCCAGGTTTCACTTTTTGCTCCACCACCAACGACATAAGTTTCATCAGTTTTTTCATTAATTTCATTTACTGCTTCAAAACCATCTTTTAATCCAAAAGTTACTCCCTCAAGTAGAGCATATAACATTCCTGCCTTTGAAGAAGATGTTGTTATTGAATGAAATCCTGCTCTTATAAAAGCATTATTATGCGGAGTTCTCTCACCACTTAGATAAGGTAAAAAAAATGGTGCATTTTTGATATTTGTAATATCATTAGAAAAATCACCGACAATTTTATAAAAATCTTCAATTGAAATCCCATACATTCCTGATACCCAATCCATGCAATTGGCAGCACTAAGCATAACGGACATATGATGCCAAGTATTTGGTAAGCAATGACAAAAAGAATGGACAGCTTTTCTAGTATTAGAAGAAAATTTTGAAGTTGGAGAAAAATAAACTCCTGATGTTCCTAAAGATAAAACGGCTTGAGATGAATTAATAACACCAGATCCAGCTGCTCCTGCTGCCTGATCACCTGCCCCACCAGCTATAATAACATGATGATTGAAACCAAATTGATCTTTAATTGATTTAGATATGGTTGCTGACTGCTCTGAACCTTCTACAATTCTTGGCATATGCTTTATGTTCAGGGATGTTGATTCCAATAACTCTTCTGACCAATTTCTTTTTTGAACATCAAGCCACAAGGTACCTGATGCATCTGAAGTATCTGTTACAAACTCACCAGATAATCTATATCTCAAATAATCCTTTGGAAGCAAAACTTTATCAATTTCTTTAAAAACATCAGGCTCATTATTCTTTACCCATAAAACTTTTGGAGCTGTAAAACCTGGCATAGCTATATTACCTGAAATCTCTCTAAGATTTGAACATTTTTTTTCCATCTCATCACATTCTTTTGATGAACGTGTGTCATTCCACAAGATGCAACTTCTTAAGATTTTCCCCTCTTTATCTAAAAGATTTGCACCGTGCATTTGTCCTGAAATAGATAAAGCAAGTGTTTCAGCAAACTCTCTAGGTTTTTCTTTTTTAAGAAAATCAAAACATCTTACAGTAGCTTCGTACCATTGATCAGGATCTTGCTCATAATATCCATTTTGAGGATTCTCGATTGAAATTAACTCAGTTTTAGAGGCAAGAGTATTTTGGTTTTCATCAATAAGGATAGTTTTTACAGATGAAGTTCCTAAATCAATGCCAATGAACATAATTATCTAAATTATCTAGAAGCCCAGAGTAATCCACGGTGATATATTTTTCTCATTTCTGGGTGATGCAGTTCTTTAGCAAAATGACCAAGAGAGGTATAAAATATTTTTCCTTTACCAATACAACGCTTCCATACCACTGGCATTCTAACACCCTTTAACCAATCAGTTGTATAAGCATCACCATTGGATGAGCCTGGTTCTTGCTCAAGATTCCAAACCTCGTTTCCTTTAAAGGTCGTTGTAGCTAATACTTCGTTCATTGGATCTACATGCATATAATATTGTTCCGAATGATAATCAAAATCTTCAATCCCTTCCATAATAGGATCATCTGTTTTAGTAATATTAACTTTATAATCATGAATACCACTTGGATGACTGACCCACTGTCCACCAGTTAAAAATTGCCAATCAATTGATTGTCTAAAAGCATCACACATACCGCCGTGATGACCTGCTAATCCGGCTCCATTAATAACAGCCTTAACAACATTATTGACTGCATTTTTTTTTATTTCACCTCTGGGGTCAAAATGGAATGCCATTGTAACAAGAGGAATAATTAGATCCATTTCATGAACATAATCTTCTGCAAAAGCAGAAGTTTGATATTCAGCTCTAACTTCATATCCATCAGATTCTAACATTTCAGTTAATATTTCAGTACATTTTTCAGGTTCATGTCCTGGCCATCCACCATATACAATCAGGGCTTTTTTCATTTTACTATCCTTTCAACAATTTCTTATTTTCCTCTTCAGAAAAATATTCAGGTTTTTCACACTCACTTCTTAAATTAACTTTTTTTCTACTTTTTCCCGACTCTAATATACTATCCATAATATCTAGGACATGTAAACTCAATTCCCCACTACATCTATTTTTTTTACCTTTTTTAATTGAATCAATCATTTCTGAAACACCAATACCTCTGTAATTTGCCACTGTTGGGTCTTCATTGACTCTCTCATGATTTTTCTCAATGTTATACTTTCCTAAATTCATATGGGTTGTAGGAATAGACTCCCATTCACCTCCTTTGGAAGCACACTTTAAAAGCTCTCCTCCAAACATATTTGGATCTGGCACACTCAGAGAGCCTTTGTCACCATATAGTTCAATATGACTCTTGTTGTGTTTCCAAATATCAAAAGAAAAGAAAGTATCAATTAATGCACCTGATTTAAACTCTAAATGCGAAATAATACTTGTTGGAATATCTACTTTAATTTCCTGACCTTTTCTATTACCACTGCCAATAACTCTTTTTTCATAGACAGATTTAATTTTACTATCAACATTTACAACTGATCCTAATAAACTAACCAAAGCAGTAAAATAGTATGGCCCCATATCTAAAATAGGCCCACCACCATACTTGTAATAAAAGTCAGGATTAGGATGCCACATTTCATGACCGGGCACTGCCATAGAGATACTCCCTAGTTGCACATTACCAATTGCATTATTATCAAGAAGTTTTCTAGCTGTTTGGATTCCTGCTCCTAAAAAAGTATCCGGAGCACAACCAACGTAAACATTATTTTCTTGAGCTAATTCATTTAATTTTTTTCCATCATCAAACTCAATAGAAAGAGGTTTTTCTGAATAAGAATGTTTTTTTGATTCTAATATTGATTTTGATACTTCATAGTGAACGTTAGGAATTGTTAAATTAATTATAAATTCTATTTCTTTATCAGCTAATATATCCTCAACACTTAATTGACGCACATTATATTTTTTAGCAAAACTTTTTGATGCCTCTTCATTTATATCTGCACATGCATCAATTTCAAAATTATTAAAAAATTGTTTTGAATTTTTAAAATA
>JABHWG010000078.1 GCA_018657885.1 Pelagibacteraceae bacterium | reverse complement strand
TCAATGGGGTGCTGAGAAAAGAAACACAACTCTTTGGTATGATAATAACTTTATTGGGACTGAATTAGATCCAAAGTTAAGTTATGCAAAAATTGCAGAAGCATGTGGATTTAAAGGTGTTAAAGTAACAAATCAGTCAGAATTAACTGAAGCACTAAAAAAATCATGTGTAGATCAAATGAATGGTATTACAACTTTTATTGAAGTTATTCTTAATCAAGAATTAGGAGAGCCATTTAGAAGAGATGCAATGAAAGCTCCAGTTGAAGTATCCGGTATTTCTTCATCAGATATGCAAACTCAATAATTATTCTAAACTCATAATTAAACCTGTACGGATTGTGCAGGTTTTTTTATTGATCAGCAATTATCATATCTGCTGCTTTTTCAGCTATCATTATTGTAGGGGCATTAGTATTACCCGATGTAATATTTGGCATTATAGACGCATCAACTATTCTAAGATTTTCAATCCCATGCATTTTAAGTTTATCACTTACAACAGATGTATCATCATTACCCATTTTGCAGGTACCAACAGGATGAAAAATTGTTTGCACATGTTCACTCGCTGCTCGAATTATTTCTTCATCACTTTGAAATTGCAAGCCTGGTCTAAATTCTTCAGGATAGTATTTTTTAAACGTTTCACTCTCAAAAATAATCTTTCTTATAAGTCTGATGCCTGCCGCAGAAACCTTTCTGTCTTCATTAGTTGATAAATAGTTCATTTTAATTTTTGGATTATCTCTGGTATCACTAGAAATTATCGAAACTTCACCTCTGCTAGTCGGTCTTATGTTTGATACAGTTGGTGTAAAGGCATTAAAATTATGCAGGTTAGATCCCCCTAGTATATCTGTGCTTATTGGCTGAACATGAAACTGTAAATTAGGTGTTTCCCTGCTTTCATCACTTCTAGCAAAACCACATAATTGACTAGCACCCATTGTCATGACTCCTTTTCTAAAAAAAATAAATTCCATCCCGATCATCATCTTTCCAAACAAGCTATTGATAGTTTTATTTAAAGTTTTAATATTTTTTACTTTATAAACTGGTCTTAGCATCAAGTGATCTTGTAAATTTTTTCCTACATAAGGATTATTATGAATAACAGGAATACCTAATTCTTTTAATTTTTTTTCATCACCTATTCCTGATGTTTGAAGTATATGAGGTGAGCCAATAGACCCTGCAGATAAAATAACTTCTTTATTCGCTTTTATTGTTATTAATTTATTATTTTGCCAATAAGAAACTCCTATAGCTTTCTTCCCTTTAAAATTTATTTTTTTAACATGTGCCTTAACTTCAATTTTTAAATTTTTTCTTTTTTTTACCGGATTTAGATAACCAACCGCTGTACTGCATCTTAAGCCATTTTTTTCTGTAACTTGAAAATAATCACAACCAAAATTATCTCCTGTATTAAAATCTTTAATTTTAGGAATCCCTTTTTCTTCAGCAGCATTTCGAAACTCATCTAAAATATCAAGTTTAATTCTAATGTCTGAAACTGATAAAGGCCCATTAACTCCATGATGCTTATTTTTACCTCTTTCTTGATTTTCTGATTTAATAAAGTAAGGCAAAACATCATCCCAACCCCAGCCAGTGTTTCCTTGTTGACGCCACATATCATAATCTCGTGATTGACCTCTAATATATAAAAGTCCGTTGATAGAAGAGCTGCCACCTAAAGTTTTTCCACGAGGATAGTTAATAGATCTGCCATTAATTGTATCATCAGGCTCAGTTTTAAAGCACCAATCAGTTTTAGGATTGTGCATCGTTTTATAATACCCAACAGGAATATGAATCCAAGGGTAAGTATCTTTACCACCTGCTTCTAATAAAAGTACTTTGTTTTTAGAATTTTGACTCAGCCTATTTGCAAGAACACAACCAGCTGAACCCGCTCCAATTATTATATAATCAAACACTTCCATTTATCTTTGTTTATATCTTTTTTTAAAAAATTTAATTAATAAGAACAAGTGAATTTAATTTTATTGTTTATAGGTTTGGCTTTGCTTATTTTTGGGGCAGAGATAATTATCAGAGGGTCTATAAGTCTTGGTAAAAAATTAAAAGTTTCTTTATTTGCTATAGGTGTTGTCATCGTTGCTGGTGGGACGTCTTTACCTGAGCTAGCAAGCAGTATTAATGCGGTTATTACAAATCATGCTGACTTAGCCGTTGGTGCTGTGATTGGAAGCAATATTGCAAATTTAATTCTAGTTATGGCTGCCACATCTTTTTTAATTCCTATTAGTAACATTAATCAAAATCAAATTAACCAAGCTTGGATTAATATAGGCTTAGCAATCATTTTAATTTTCATGAGCTATTTTATTTTACCTTTTAATTATCTCTTTGGTATATTATCGATTTGTTTGTTATTCATTATTATGCTCATGCAGGTAAAACAAGGTTCACTTGATGTCTCTGAAGTCCAAGAAAAGAGCGATTACTCTCTTTTCATCTCAATAATATTTATTGTGGGAGGAATAATATTACTTATTTATGGATCAGATCTTTTTGTAGAATCTGCAATAAATATTTCAAATCAATTAAATATTCCTGAAGCAATAATAGGTATATCTTTGGTTGCTTTTGGCACTTCTTTACCTGAACTAGTGGTAGGAATATTATCTGCTATTAGAAGAAAAGTCGATTTTGCTCTTGGCAATGTATTAGGTTCAAATATTTATAATGTCCTGGGTGTTCTAGGTGTTTCTTCTTTCTTTGGTAATTTTAGCATACCTAGAGTTATAGGATCTGTAGATTTACTTTTTATGCTTTTTGTGACCGTGATGATTTTAGGGTTTATGATCTTTTTGAAAAGAATAGGAAGAACCTACGGTTCTATAGGTTTATTCTTTTACGTTGGATATATCGTTTATGTTTTTAATTAAAAAAATTTTAGAGGTTTTGTTCTTTTAAGACTTTTTTTGCAACTCTAAAACATTCTAATGCTTGAGGTACTCCGCAATAGATTCCAATTACATGAATGATAGCACGAATTTCCTCTTTTGAAACTCCATTGGTGATTGCTCCTCTACAATGTATTTCCCATTCTTGCATTTTACCTAAAGCACCGATCATAGATAAGTTCATCATTGATCGTGTTTTCATATCAATTACATCATCACCCCAACCAAAACCCCAACACCATTCTGTCATTGCTTTTTGAAATGGAAGAGTAAAGTCATCAGCTTGTTCTAAATTCTTTTCAATATACTCTTTTCCCAATGTTGCTTTTCTTTTTTCTAATCCTTTTTTAAATAATTCCTCATCCATATATCACCTAGTTTTTTTGAAACGATTATAGTCATTATTAATTACTTTGTCACTTTGGATTAAAAAATTAATTTTTTACAAGTTAATTACTAATCTTAACGCATCATAAATTGCAGCATGAATATTTCTAGAAGAAACTGCATCACCAATCCTAAATAAATTAAATTTATTATGTTTGTTTTTAATAATGTTTTGTTCTTTGCCTTCAATAAATTTACTATAATCAACTTCACCTTTATTTATTGAATAAGGAATAAGGCTGAAGTATAGTTCATCTAAAGGTTTTGTTCCATAATTTAAAAAAATTTGATCATACGTTGAATTATATTTAAAATTTTCATCATAGTCAGAGCCTATTAATGCATTTAATTTATTTCCTTTAATTGATACATTTAGTAATCTTTTAGCAATAGAATATGTAATTTTTTTATTTTGAAGATTTTTTAAGTAGGGAGTTAAATTCATTCCCATTATTTCAGAAGAAATCAATCTATCAGGTGTCATAAAATTAACAGTTGAACCTTCCTTAATTGCAATTTCTGCAGATTGCATTCCAGTATGATCTCCCGCCTCATCATAAATTAAAATATTTTCACTTAATTTAATATCTCCAGAAATTATATCCCAACTAGTATAAACATTCTCTAAGTCTTTTTTTGTTTCAAAAAGTTCAAGGTTTGGAATGCCTCCAGTCGCAATGATAATAGTGTCAGGGTTTTCACTGAGAACATCTTGATTTTCTGCAACTATATTAAAATTAAATTTAACATTTCTTTTAGTGCATTGTTGCATTCGCCATTCAATAATGCCTAACATTTCTTTTCTTCTCTTGGATTTTGCACATAACCTTACTTGCCCACCAGGATCTGGGGCAGCTTCAAAAACCACAACATTATGACCCCTTTCTGATGCTATTCTTGCTGCTTCAAGTCCACCAGGCCCTGCTCCAACTATAACAATTTTCTTTTTTATTATTGAAGGAGTTATAATGTTTGGAAATTTTAATTCTCTTCCTGTTGCAGCATTATGAATACATAATGCTTCTTCACCTTGATAAATTCTGTCCAAACAATATGTTGCAGCAACACAAGGCCTTATATCTTCTTCTCTCTTTTCTTTTATCTTAGTGATTATATGAGGGTCTGCTAGGTGACCCCTAGTCATTCCTATAATATCAACTAATCCATTTGAAATAGCGTACCTTGCCGTCGCTACATCAGAAATTTTAGAAGCATGAAATATAGGTAAATCTATTTCTTTTTTTATTTCTCCTGCAAACTCTAAATGAGGAGCGCTTTTCATTCCTTGTATAGGTATATGTTTTGTTAATATTGGATCTGTGTGTATTCTACCTTTATTGATATTTAAATAATCTACTAAACCTGAATCAGATAAGATTCTTGCAATTTTAAAACCCTCTGATTTATTAATGCCTCCTGCCTCTACTTCATCAAATACACATCTTATTCCAACAATAAAATCTTGACCAACTTTTTTTCTAATTTCTGAGAGAACATCAAGTGTAAAACGTAATCTATTTTCAAGGCTACCACCATACTTTGTTATTAATTCATTTGTTAGAGGAGATAGAAATTGTCCAATTAAATGACCTTGACCCTCAAGTTCAACACCATCCATCCCTCCTTGTTTCATTCTTTCTGCTGCATCACCATACTCTTTTATTATTCTTTCAATGTCCCAACTCTCAATAACCTTAGGAAATGCCTTATGTGCAGGTTCTCTATGTTTACCTGAGGATATAGAAGGAAGCCAATCTCCTTTACTCCATGAAGTTCTTCTTCCAAGATGTGTTAATTGAATCATAATCTTACAATCGTGATCATGAATAGTGTCTGTAAGTTTTTTAATCCAAGGAACAACTTCATCTTTGTAAGCATGAATATTATCAAAAGAAGGAGGGCTGTCTTTTGATACAACTGCCGATCCCGCACTCATTGTCATAGCTATTCCACCTTTTGCTCTCTCCAAATGATAAGCAATATATCTATCTTTGGGGAATCCATCTTCATTGTAAGCTGGTTCATGACTGGTGGTGATAATACGATTTTTTAAATGTAGATGTTTAAGTTGGAAAGATTGCAATAAAGGGTCTGCCATTTCTTAATTTTTAAGTTATAGCAAAATCATTATCAGTTAATGAAGTTGCCACCCACTTATTGAAATGGTGAGTTGGATTATCCAGAACAGGGGAAAAATTTCCACCATTATAAGAAGGAGAATTTCTTCCCTCCTGCATACCTTCAATAATATTTAAATCTTCTGATTGAATACGATGCCATTGTTCAAAGTTTTGTTTTCTTAGTGGTTTATAAGAATCTCCAAGAGCTGCCTCTTCACCAACGTAATAAATTTCCATATGCTCTATAGTAAAATTATGTGCAACAGGTTCTAACCAGTAAGCATAATAGTGATCTTTGTGAATACCCAGCATAACATTTGGAAATAAAGCTACATACTCAGCATGTTCTTCTTTTTGTTTTGACCAACCGGGAAAAGTTGGAAATTTTTCATTATTTTCAAACCTAGGATTGTAAACAAGCGTCCCTTGCCCTGCAAAACGATTAGGTAATCCTTGAATGTGATAATGGTCATCAATTTTTGAATAAGCATTTAATCCAGGATGAACAAAAGGTAAGTGATAACTCTCACAATAGTTTTCAATTGCAAACTTCCAATTACATTTAGCTTCTAAATTAAAATACCCATAATCTTCTGCATGAAAAATTAAATTTTCATCTTCTTTAGTCCAAAATGCAGACCATCTGTCTTCAAGAGGTTTTATATATTTCTCAAAAGGTAGCTCATTTGCAGAAATATTAACCATTATTAAATCCAACCAAATGGATGTTCGCACTTCCTTCAGGCCACTCTTAGATTTATCAAAATCATCATGTTCATGTTTGTTAATTCCACCTAAATGAGGCGTGGCAATTAAATTGCCTTCAAAGTCATATGACCATGAGTGATAAGGACATCTTAAAATATTTTTAAGTGAACAATTTTTTTGAATTAATTTATATCCACGGTGACTACAAACATTATGAAAAACTCGAACCTGATGTTTCTTGTCTCTTATAATGAGTAATGGAATACCTAATAAATCAATAGGTTTTGTATCTCCAGGATTTGGTACAGAACTTGCTACACCAATAGTAACCCACTTGTCTTCGAAAATTTTTTTACGTTCAATTTTACTATAAGGTCCATTTAAATAACATTCGTTAGGTAGTCCGTGAGCATTTTCTATTGAATCATTAACAATATTTAGTTTTTCTTTATCGATAATTTTATAAATTTCTTTTTCCATAAAAACCTATTAAAACAGTAATTTAGGTTTTATAAAAGTCAAATCAAATTATATTATTAAGAATGTAGTAATGAAATATATTGAGTTTAATTCTAGCATCAATCCTAATATAGGCGTTAAAATTGAACTTCAATTAATTGACAATGTCACTTTTGATTTAAAAAATATTTCTCACAAAATACTTTCTGATATGGATAAAAAATTTTCTCATTTCTTATAATAATGTTAAATTAATAATTAATGGACAGTATTTTTTTTAATGTAAGTAATTTATACTTTATTATTTTTATAATTTTTTTTTTAGGAGGAGTTGTAAAAGGCACAATAGGTGTTGGTCTTCCTACAATAACTATAGGTTTGTTAATATTTTTTTTTGATATTAAAGAATCAATCTCTTTGATATTGGTATCTGTTATTTTAACAAATTTATTTCAAGTTTTTGAAGGTAATAATTTTAAAATAGTTATCAAAGATAATTTCTTTTTTTTAGTTTTTTCTTCATCTTTTATTATTCCAGGAATTTACTTATTAAAAATTTTAAATTCACAAATAATTATATTTTTTTTAGCAATTTTAATAATTAGTAATTCTTTGTTATATTTTTTAGACAAAACTATTAAAATTAATAATAGCAACACTTTTGGTAAACAATCTTTTTTAGGACTATTAAATGGATTGGTTGTTGGTATGACAGGTATTTATACAATGCCATTTATTTTTTTACTTCAATCATTAAATTATAAAAAAGATAAATTAATTCAATTAATGGGAATAACATTTTTTTTATATTCAATGATTCAAATTATTTGTTTTAATTTTTTTAACTTTTATAATCCTGGCATTTTCACAAAATCTGTTATTTATTCTATACCGGCTGTTTTAGGAATTATGTTTGGGAGATTAATTAGAAAAAAATTAAGTGAGAATTTATTTAGAATTTTATTTAATGGAATGTTGTTAATTATTGGTATTGGTATTTTTATTAAAAATTTCTTTTAATTAAACAATATCAAATATTATTAGAGCTGAACATTGTGGGTAAGTTATTATCAATTATTAAATAATATTTATATTTTTAACTTATCAACTAAATTTAATCTTTATTGTTATTAAATTCCAATAATGCCTTTGTAAAATATTGTATACATGTTAAACTTTTAATATAACTTTCAGGAGGAAAAATGAATATTTTAAAAAAAATCTTTTCATTTTTTGTTTCAATTTCTTTAGTTTTATTTTTTACTTTACCAATTCAATCAAAGGTAGTGGGAGATACAATTGTACTAGGAGCTGCCGTTTCTTTAACAGGTAAGTATTCTACAAATGGAGAACATACAAAAAATGGATATAACATGGCTGTGCAGCGTATCAATGATATGGGTGGTGTGACAGTTGGTGGCAAGTCTTATAAATTAGATATTATTTATTATGATGATGAATCAGATTCAGGAAGAGCGGCTCAACTTGCAGAACGTTTAATTAAGCAAGATGGCGTTCAATTTATGCTTGGTCCTTATAGTTCTGGTTTAACAAAAGCTATGGCTCCAGTAACAGAGGAAAACCAAATTCCTATGGTAGAGGCTAATGGTGCTTCACGTTCTTTATTTACTAAAGGATACAAGTATCTTTTTGCTGTTCTTTCGGCAGCAAATCAATATTTGGAAGTAGCAATTGATTTAGCAGTTGAAAAAAATGGTGGCAATCCTGTGAACATCGCAATGGCATTTGAGCAAGATGCTTTTTCACAAGATGTGAGAATAGGTGTTGTAGAAGCAGCTGAAAGAACTGGTTCAACAATTATTATTGATGATAAGTTGCCAAAAGAGTTAAATGATATGGCAGCAACTTTAGCAAAAGTTAAAGCTACGAAACCTGATGTACTAGTTGTTTCCGGTCATTCTAAGGGAGCGTTAACTGCTATACGTCAAATTGCTGAAATGAAAGTAGATGTTCCAATGTTAGCTATGACTCATTGTGATGCTTCAAAATTAGCAAAACAACATGGTAAAAATGCCGAGTATGCATTATGTGCTGCCCAGTGGCATAAAACTTTATCCTATAGTGATAGTTTCTTTGGGGATGGTCAACAGTTCGATAAAGAGTTTACTGATCTTTATGGTTATGCACCACCGTATCAAGCAGCAGAATCTGCGGCAGCTTTACTAGTTTACAAAGCGGCATTTGAACAAGCTGACTCATTTGATAAAGAAAAGGTGCGTGATGCTTTAGCCCAGACTGATATGCAAACTTTTTATGGTAACATTAAATTTAGTGATGCAGGTCAAAACATTGCAAAACCAATGGTACTCTTTCAAGTTAGATGTGAGGGAGATGAGTGCGCTAATCGTGTTGTAGCTCCTACAAAATGGGCTTCACACGAACTAGTTCATCCAACACCATCTTGGTCAACGAGATAGTTAGTATTATATAAAGTACCTCCTATTATAACAAGGAGGCACTTTTTTTATTATGGATTTTTTAATATTTCAAATTCCCATCTTAATGGTTCAAGCGTCAATCGACGGAATACTTTTAGGTATTTTATTTGCATTAATTGCTTATGGAATGGCTTTACAATGGGGTGTGATGAATATTATTAATATAGCCCAAGGTGAGCTTGTTATCTTAGGTGGTTATATTGCTTATTTTATGTATGTTATAGGAATACATCCAGCTTTTGGAATTATAGTTTCGCCTATTATTATGTATTTTGTTGGTTGGAGTTTATATAAGTTGGTTATAAACCGTGTTGTAGACCGAGATCTTTTTATTTCGATATTAGCAACTTTTGGGATTAGTATTCTTACTCAGCAATTAATGAATTTTGCTTTTGGATCAGATGTTGTAATCGCACAATCTAATTTTGGCACAACAATGTTGTTTAATTATATGGTGACGATACCTAATTCTAAATTATTTGCAGCAGTTGTAAGTATTATTTTTGCTATTCTTTTAGTTCTCTACATGCGTCGTTCTAAATTAGGTAGAGCAATTCGTGCCACAGCACAAAACCCTAGGGCAGCAAAAATTTTAGGTGTGGATACTGAAAAAGTGTATGCGGCAACATTTGGCATTAATGCTGCTTTATGTGGTGTTGCGGGATCTTTAATTGCAATTACTTTTACTTTACATCCCTATGTAGGTCTTCCGTATACCGTTAGATCATTCATGATTGTTATTATTGCAGGATTAGGTAATCTTCCCGGCGTAGCCTTATCTGGTATGGGGCTTGGTGTATTTGAGGAATTTTCAGATTATATTTTTGGAACAGAATTCAGAATTGCAGCTGTCTTTTTATTGCTTGTGTTTATTTTGGTTTACCGACGTTTTAAACTTTCAAGAAAAAGAGAATATTTAAAATAATGAATCAAAAAGCAATTTTATATTTAGCTTTACTTGCTTTTGGAATAGCAGTTCCTTTTATGTTTCCAGCTTATAAACTGCAAATTTCCATTATGTGGATACTTGTTGTGTTATCCTTAACTTGGGATGTGCAAGGTGGCCAAATGGGATACAATACTTTTGGAAATATTATGTTCTTTGGTTTAGGAATGTATATTTGTTCAAGTTTTCAGATCGGTATTTTTTTTCCTTTAGCTGAATGGACGGCAAGTGGTGGAGAAAAAACCTTTATTCATACTCCTACACAGTTCTTCCAAGGATTTTTCATTGGAATCATTTTTGCAGGTATTATTCCTGCTCTAGTTGCAGCAATTATTGGATACGGTATTTTAGGTTTAAGGGGTCATTATTTTGCAATTTGTACATTAGGTTTAGCTATAGCAGCTGGAGAATTAGCGGGTGGAATAGAGTTAGTTGGTGCTGGTCAAGGGATGACTTCACCGCCTTGGCCAAAAAACATTGGTGACACTGAACTGCGATCAGAATTTTTTTATTATATCTGTTTTGTTTTAATGATCTCCACTTTTTTATTTTTACGATGGGCCTATACTACTCGCTTTGGATTAGTGTTAAACGCTATTCGCGATAATGAGGATAAAGCTGAAGCCATGGGCATTAATACCATGCGATACAAGATTTCAGGATGGGTTGTATCTGCTTTTTTTGTTGGAATTGCCGGTGGTTTGATGGGTAATATGATTGGATATATTGAGCCAGTAGAGACAGCATTTGCAGGACGAACCTTTGGTGTATTTATGGTTGTAATGGCAATTCTGGGAGGCAAAGGAACACTATGGGGTCCTGTAATTGGCGCAATTGCTTTTCATATTTTTAAAGAAGGTTTTTGGACTTTCTTCTTGGGTTGGCAATATGTAGCCCTAGGAGCATTGATTGTTATTGTTGTGATTTTTTTCCCGGAAGGGATTATGGGCTGGCTTCGTGAAAAATATCCTGATCGATTTGGTGAAGTGATTGATGAAGAAGACCGAAAAGCGCAAGTGGAGTTAAAGTAATGGGTGCTATACTTCAAGTTGATCAAGTTTATAAATATTTTGGTGGTGTTAAGGCTAATGAAAATATTTCTATGACAGTAACACAAGGATCAATTACAGGCTTAATTGGACCTAATGGTTCCGGGAAGACAACTTTATTCAATTCGATAGTTGGAACACACCCGATTGATAAGGGGTCAATAAAATTTGAAGATAAAGAAGTATCAGCGCTTCCTGTGCCAGCTGTTGCAAAATTAGGTTTACTTCGAACGTTTCAGCAAACGCGTATATATGGAAAATTAAATTGTATTGATAACATGCGTATTAGCGCTAAACCTTCACGAGATAATTTATTTTCTGTATTTTCAGCAATACCAAATGAACTCAATGATAAAGCTGAGCATCTTTTGAGTTTTGTGGGATTGTATCAAAAAAGAAAGTTACGTGCTGGTGATTTATCTTTTGGACAGCAAAAACTTTTGGAATTGGCGATGGCTTTAATGAATGAGCCTAAAATGCTTTTACTCGATGAACCTACAGCTGGAATTAATCCTACATTAATAAATGGAATAATAAATAGGTTAATTAAAGTTAATGAAGAATTTGGAATCACTTTACTTGTTATTGAGCATAACATGCGTGTCATCATGAGTTTAGCACAGCATATTTTTTGTTTAGCGCACGGTCAATTAATTGCTAATGGCAAGCCTGAGCAAATAAAAAAAGATCAACGTGTTATTGATGCCTATTTAGGAGTGCAGTAATGAACGATCAATATTCAGTTTTAGGAGAGGCTCCAAATACATCTCAATTAAAGTCTCTAGCTTCCAATCAACCACATATAACAATAGAAGGATTAAATGCTGGATATGGAAAAATGGAAATTCTACATGAGGTCAACTTATATGCTCAAAAAGGACAATCTTTATGTTTAATTGGTCCTAATGGTGCTGGGAAATCAACTATTCTTCATTCTATTTATGGTTTTACTAATATTTTTAATGGGAAAATATCTATTGAAGGAAAAGATGTCACCAACTTTTCACCTGCAGAGAAGTTAAAATCTGTAGGTGTTGCGTATATCTTGCAAGATAATTCTGTATTTCCTGATATGACCGTAGAAGAAAATTTATTAATGGGTGGTTATATTAAAGAGAATGTTAGTGAGTCTTATGAAGAAGCTGAAAAGATTTTTGAAAAATATGACCGCTTAAAACAAAGACGTAATCAACCAGCTAAAGTTTTGTCCGGTGGAGAAAGACGTCTTTTAGAAATATCGCGAGCATTAGTAATGAAACCATCTGTACTTTTAGTAGACGAACCATCAATAGGGTTAGAGCCTCGTTATATTGATATGGTATTTGAAATATTAGGTGATCTGCAAAAAAATGAAAATAAAACTATTGTATTAGTGGAACAAAATGCAAAAAAAGGACTAGAATTTGCTGATATTGGATATGTTTTAACTTCTGGTAAGGTTGTTCTAGCTGGAAAAGGAGACGATTTATTAGCCGATCCAAATGTTGGTCGTTTATTCTTGGGAGGCTAAATGTTTTATGAATTAAAAAAAGATATCTATTTTCTATTGATCCATACAAATCACTTATTTTTCCTCGCCCCATTGGTTGGATCTCTTCTATTAGCAAGAAGGGGATAGCTAATTTAGCACCTTTTTCATATTTTAATGCACTAGCTGATGATCCTCCTCAAGTAATGTTTTCATCTGGAGCACTTATTGATTCAAATGGATATAAAAATTCCTTAACAAATATTTTATCGACAAAAGAATTTGTAGTGAATTTTGCCACGTTAAAAACACGTGATCAAATGAACTTATCTTCAATAGATGCTCCTAAAGATGTAGATGAATTTTCATTTGCAAAAATAAAAAAACGTCAATCAAAATTAGTTAAGACACCTTCAGTAGCTGATAGTCCTGTAAATTTAGAATGTAAATTACTGAATACAATAAAATTAAAATCAAATACAAGAAAACACTGCACTCTTGTTGTAGGAGAAGTGATCGGAATTTATATTAACAATAAATTTATCAATAAAGGGCGTGTTGACAGTACTGCAATGCGATATATTGCTAGAATGGGTTATAGTGAATATACAACTGTGTCTTAAAGATTTAGAATGAAGCGCCCTCAGTGGAGTAAAACTTAGAATTAAGTTTAGTATCTTATTTTTTAGAAATTATGTGATTTTAATCTTATTTAAGATTGATTAAAATTTTACAAACCCTGTTATAAAGGCAATAATTAATAAGGCAGCTGCGGAGACAATATTTATAGTTTTTGGATTAGCTTGCAGCCAAACAGAAATTTTTTGAGCCCCTAAACCATAAATCATAAGAGTAGTAAAATCTAAAACCACATACGTAAAGCCCAATATGATAAACTGTGAAATATAATTATCTTCAAAATTCATGAAATTAGGAAAAATTGCACCAAAAAATATTAAAGCTTTAGGACTCAACCCTGCAACAAGAAAACCATCACGAAAAAAAGATATATTTGTTTTAGCTATTTTTTCATTGGACGAAGAAAAGTTTTTAACTTTAGAGCGAAATAATTCGTATGCTAAATATGTGAGATAAATAACACCTAACCATTTCATTATAATCATTATTTGCGGATAAGCTAAAAGAACAGATCCTATGATAAAAGTAACCACGATCATTTGAATACTATTGGCGGTTATATCTCCAAAAGCCATCCATGCAGATTTTTTAACACCATAGGTCATCGAGTAAGAAACTATAAGAACTCTTGGCGAACCAGGGGTGATAAATAAAAAAAGTATGATTTCGAGGTATAGTAAATAATTTTCAGGATACATAATTTTATTTATAATATGGAGCGGTTTTAATTAAAATTGTTTTTTCTATAAAAGTCTATCAAAACACTAATTTAGGTTTTATAAAAGTAAAAATTAAAATGATTGAAAATAAAAAACTGTTACTAGATATTTGTAATATTGCTATATTAGCAGGAGATGAAATTCTTCATTTTTATAATAAAGATATTGAAGTTACTCATAAAGATGATTCATCTCCTTTAACAAAAGCTGATTTAGCCTCTAATAAGATCATCATAGATTTACTTAATAGTTTAGATTCCGACATTCCAATTTTAAGTGAAGAATCACTTGTTGATTGGAACACAAGAAAGAATTGGAGTAAATATTGGTTAGTTGACCCTTTAGATGGCACTAAAGAGTTTATAAAAAATAATGGTGAATTCACCGTCAATATTGCTTTAATTGAAAATAACAATCCAATATTAGGGGTCATTTTTGTACCTGCAAAATCAACACTTTATTTTGCTCAAAAAGAATATGGATCATTTTCATTACATACCAGTGTAAAATTAAACAGTCTTGATGAAGCAAAAAAAATTACTGTGACAAAACAATCTAATATAGTGCGTGTTATAGGAAGTCGTTCTCACTCTAATAATACTTTTACAAATTGGATTAATGAAAAATTTCCTAATGCTGAAATTGTTCAATCAGGTAGTTCACTTAAGTTTTGCTTAATAGCTAAAGGTGAAGTAGATATTTATCCCCGTTTTGGACCAACTTCTGAATGGGATATAGCTGCTGGTCATATTATTTTAAATGAAGCGGGTGGCAAGGTATTAACTTTAGATAACAAAGAAATAATTTATAATGAAAAAGAGAGTGTATTAAATCCAGAGTTTATTGCTTCTAACAATACTATTTAAAAAATAGTTGCACCAAATATTTTAATTTGTTCATCTTCAATACCAAGAACAAGCCTCCCTAAAAAATCACCGGACACTTCATTGCTTTTTTGTTTAAATAAAACGGTAACAAACCCATCCCTTCGTAAACATCCTAAAAAAATTTTATTTTTATCTAAGCTTGTAAGTAATTTATTATTTGCCCACTGCTTTCCTATTTCTACTTCATTTGCACCAAAAAGCATTTTGGCAGAAAAGTCTTTTATAAATTCAAAATAATCTTTTTTATTGGAACTCTTTACGAGGTTATCCCATAAAGGATTTGCTATATCTAACATTTCTTCATCTGATTTTTCAAGCAGATTCATTTTCTTCTTTTTCATCAATGATATGATAAAGAGGTGCTTTCTCCAATGTAAATTTACCTGTTTTAGGATCTCTTCTTGATACTGTTAAGCAATGCCAATTTTCATCATCCAACTTCATATGATCACCCCGGTAATAATATCCTGGCCATCTTGTTTCTTCACGGAAAAGTGTATGTTCTGCTACACATTGAGAAGTTAGGGTACGATGTTTTAATTCCCAAGCACGCATAAGTTGATGATAATCCTCAGCTCCTATATTCTCAAGATCTTCTTGCAAAATACCCAAAAGTTCAATTCCTCTTTTAAGTAAATTATCATTCGTCATATAATTAACGCCAACACCTCCTACATATTCATCCATAATTTTTTGAAGACGTTGAAGTCCTTGTATCGGTAAAATATAACTTGGTGAAACAGTTCCTCCTGTTATTTCATTTTGTCCAATAGTGTAATTTTCTAGAGGTTTGTATATAACTTCTTTAAAATCTTCACATTGTTTATCAGAAACATTGATTTCTTTTCCTTTAAGATCTTCAATATATTTTACTGCAGCCTTTGCAGCTAAACGACCTTCAGTAAATGAACCTGAAGAAAATTTATGGGCACTACCACCAACAGTGTCTCCAGCTCCAAACAAACCATCTACTGTAAGCATTCTATTATAACCCCAAAAATATTCAGGTGGAGATAGATCTTCTGGTCCACTTACCCAAGCACCTGAACATGTTGCATGTGATCCCATAACATATGGTTCTGATGTTGTTAGTTCTGGGTTAGTATATTTTGGATCAATATCCTGTGACGCCCACACAACGGCTTGACCAATAGTCATGCCTAGAAAATTTTCCCATCCAATTTCCTCTAAATGAGGGTCTTGAAAGGCTTCTGTAGTAACCATTTGAATTGGCCCTCTTCCAGCTTTTACTTCTTCAATAAATGCATGATTTCGCAAGCACGTTGGAACTGGAGTATGATCTATATATTCACCAACTAACTCTTTTGTTTGATCATACCATTTTTCTTCGTAGTTTTCACCATTAGCATTTTGAGTATATGTTTTGAGATGAAGAAAATAAGCTCCAACAGGACCATATCCATCTTTAAATCTTGTAAGAACAATACGATTTTCCATTTGAGTCATTTTTGCACCAACAGCTATCGGTAATGCATAAGCAGAACCATTACTCCAAGGTGCATACCATGTTCTTCCCATACCTTCTCCTACAGCTCGAGGTTTAAAAATATGTGAAGCTCCTCCAGCAGTTACTATAACTGCTTTGGCACGAAACACATGAAAGTTCCCAGTTCTCATATTAAATCCAACTGCCCCACCAACTCGATTATCTTTACTCTCATCCATTAAAAGATGGGTAATCATAATTCTATTATAAATTTTATCCGCTGATTTTTTTGCTGCTTCCGCAACAATAGGTTTGTAACTTTCTCCGTGTATCATGATTTGCCACTTACCTTCACGTAGATATCTACCTGTTTTTTCATTACGCATCATAGGTAGTCCCCATTCATCAAACATATGTACAGATGAGTCTACGTGGCGTGCCATATCATAACCAAGATCTTCACGGACAATTCCCATTAAATCATTACGTGCATAGCGAACGTGATCCTCAGGTTGATTTTCACCCCACTGCATACCCATATAACAATTTATTGCATATAGCCCTTGAGCAACTGCACCACTTCGATCAATATTAGCTTTTTCTACACAAACAATTTTTAAATCTCGCCCCCAATGTCTAGCTTCAAAAGTTGCACCAGTGCCTGCCATCCCCCCACCAACAACTAGAATATCACAATCTTCGTAAATCGTTTTAATTTTAGCCATTAGTAATAAACCCCTTGTTTAAATTTCATTTTTTTCATTTTAGGAAGACCTGTATCTATATTAAGACCATTTGGTTCTAAATATAGAAGTTCTGAATTTATTTCATCTTCAGTAGGTAATTCTTTTTCAGCTAAATTAGGAATAAACTCTCCCCATGGTTTAGTAGTAATAGGGGATTCAAAATTTTTTTCTTTGCCGTTACGGAATTTAATTCTCCAAGAAATAGTTCCTCTTTCTTCATCTCGAAGAACTCGAACACTATGGCCCATTGGAGCAAAGTCTGCATAACCTCTTACATCAATAGCTTCATTAGGACATGCTTTTACACAGGAATAACATTCCCAACACATATTCGGTTCAATATTTACAGCTCGCCGTGTTATTTTATCGATATGCATTATATCAGAAGGGCAAATATCAACGCAGTGACCACATCCATCGCATTTAGTCATATATACAAAAGTTGACATTTTATTTTTTCCTTTTTTTATTAATTTTTTTCATAATTTTTAATAATGTTTTGGTGATTCTCTTTTAATTCCTAAACCAAATTGTTTAGGTTTATCTGAAGGTAGTGGCAGATTATCGCGTGATCCATCAGCCTCTGCTAAATTTTTTTGTATTGCAGCTCCTGGTTTATAAAACATGTGAGCAAATTTAGACCAATATACTCCCCCAAATAAAACTAAGTTAGATATTCCAAATAAAGCTAAAAATAAAGTATCCCAAACATTAATATTTGAGAATTGTAAAAAGGACCATATCAAGGCTAAGGTTGATGTAATAATAAGTGCTAAAACAAATAGGTCTGCTTGTATAATGCGGTACCAAGGGTATGCTTCTGCAACAACATCGACTCTTAGAAAAAACCAAAACCAGTATCCACCAAGACAAGTCATCAAAGCCCCTATGTGCCATAAGATTGGCCAGTAAGTAGGGGTAACTATATTCGTTGAAGAATAACAAAAGATCATAATAACGGAAGAAATCCAGAAAATAATAGTTCCGTACATACCTAATAGATGAGCCACTCTTCTTTTTCCTGCACCTAATTCAGAAGTTGTTAATATTTCATGAGCTACTGTTTTTACAACTATGGATGTTTTTTCCCCCGCACTAATTTCTTTTTTAGCTTGGAGTTTTGCTTTTTTCGCATTTTGAAAAAAATATTTTACATTTTTTTTATGGATTATATCCATAACAGTACCAATGATAACTAGAGCAATCATAGTTATAACGAATAACTGCATTAAAATTGATGGAACGTTTACTGATAATTCTGCAAAAGGATTAGTTAAAATCATTCTGTATGTTTCCCCCAAAATTAAATAATTAGTAAAGTTAGTCTTTGTGCGTTTTTAAAGAATTTTTATAAAAATGAAACATTTATTGTGTTAAATAAAAAAATATTTAATAACATTATAATTATGAAAATATTGATTTGTGGTTTACCTGGATCTGGCAAAACATGGTTATCTGAAAGATTAGTAAAGCATTTGGATAACTGCGCTTGGTATAATGCTGATTTTATTCGCAAATATGCCAATGATTGGGATTTTGAAATTGAAGGGAGAATGAGGCAAGCCAACAGAATGAAGACCTTTGCAGATTTTGAAAAGAACAATGGCAGATGGGTTGTCTGTGACTTTGTTGCACCTACAGAAAAAGCAAGAATAACATTTAATGCTGATTATCTTATTTGGATAGATACTATTAAGGAAGGGCGTGTAGTTACCGAAAAATTAAAACAACTTAATGAAATGAATAATCTTCCATTTGATGCAAAATCTCTTTCGACGAGTAAGGAATTTGATGATACAACGAAAATGTTTGAAGAGCCAAGAAATGCTAACCAGCATGTAACGAGTTTTTTAACTGATGATGAAATAAAAATATTAGCTGAGAAAATTAAAAATGTTTGATTGGAAAAAACCTACAGTAGAGATGCTTGGACGTTGGCAGCCTTGGCATGATGGTCATATAGAATTATTTAAAAGAGCATTGCAAAAAACTGGACAGGTTTGCATTATGTACCGTGATGTAGGAGGAGGAGATGCTGGTGTAGAAGGGCAATCAGATAATCCTTTTCAATTCGAAGAAGTGAAAAAAAATATAATTGAAGGCCTGAAACCTCATGGATATGAGGAAGGTAGAGAATATGTGGTAATTAAGGTTCCTAATATTATCGATATATCCTATGGGAGAGGAGTGGGATACACATTTACCGAGCATGACTTAGGAGTAGAAATACATAAAATTTCTGCAACAAATATCAGAAAAGAAATGCGACAAAAAGGCGAATTAAAAGAAAAATAATTCTGCTATAGCTTTAGCAGAAGCTGGAGCTGATTTAATAATTTTAAGTCGTACCAAAAGTGATTTAGATAAAGTTAAAAAACAAATTGTTAAACTGAAAAGAAATTGCCAAATTTATGTGTGTGATGTTTCAAATTACGATGAAGTAAAATCTGTTTTTAAAGAAATTAAAAAAATTGATATTCTAATTAATAATGCTGGCACGAATAGACCAGACCATTTTGTGAAAATAAAAAAAGAAGATATGGATTATGTTGTGGATTTAAATATTAAAGCAGCTTTTCATGTAGCGCAAATGGGTGCAAAAATAATGATTAAATCAAAAAATCGTAAATCAATTGGTGGTTCCATAATTAATATGTCTTCCCAGCTAGGTAAAGTTGGAGCACCTATTAGAAGTATTTATAATATGACAAAATTTGGCATAGAGGGATTAACACGTGGCATGGCATTGGATTTAGCAAAAAATAATATTAGAGTAAATTCTATATATCCAACTTTTGTTGAAACGCCATTGGTAAAAAATTTTTTCAAAGATAATAAATTTAAAAAAGCTGTGATGGATAATATCCCTCTTGGAAGATTAGCCACTGAAAGTGATATCGCAACTGCGGTAGTTTATTTAGCCTCTAATGCATCTTCAATGATGACAGGCTCTTCATTAGTTATTGATGGTGGATGGACAGCAAAATAATGACACCAGAAGAGTTAAAAAAATATTTTGTAGACTATCAACTAGCTACACAAACTTTTAATAAAGATACCATTGAAGGTTCTTTAAAAAAATATTTTACAAATGATTCATTAATTAAATTCTGTCATCCATTTGGAACTTTTAATGGATTGGAAAATTTATTATCTAAATGTCTTGTGCAATTAATTGATAGTATTCCAGATCTTGAAAGAAGAGATATGATTGTGATGGCAGGTAAAACACCTGAGGGAAAATTTTGGATAGGAACTATGGGTAACTATATGGGAACTTTTGTAAAACCTTTTTTAGATATTCCTTCTACAGGTAAGTTAGTTCACATGCGGTATCATGAATTTTTTCAAATTGAGGATAACAAAATTACTGAAATGCAATCAATTTGGGATTTACCAGAACTAATGATGCAGGCAAATGCTTGGCCTATGGTGCCACAATTAGGAACTTTTTTATGCACTCCGTCACCTATGACAGGAGATGGTTTATCAATTACTGGTAATGGAGCAAAAAATTTAGATCATGTAATTAGTATGCTTCATGATTTATCTATACATCCTAAAAACCCTGACCCAAAAGTAATGCAGTTAGAAAAATACTGGCACGCTAATGTAAATTGGTATGGACCTGCTGGTATTGGAACGGCAAGAGGAATTGCTGGCTTTAGACATTGGCATCAAATACCTTTTTTACGCGCTATGCCAGATCGCAAAGGAGGTTCTTCTAATGAAAAATTAGCAATTGAAGGAATGGAAGATTTGCAGACACATTGGGTACATGATGGAAGTTATGTTTGTGAAACAGGATGGCCTAATATGCGATTAACAATAACTAATGATGGATGGATGGGAATAGCACCATCAAATCAACCCATAGAAATGCGAAGTTTAGATTTTTGGAGAATTGAAAAAGGGTTAATTAGAGAAAATTGGGTCTTAATAGATTTATTAGACATTTATAGACAAATAGGAATTGATGTTTTTGATAGAATAAAAGAATTCAATAAAGCAAAAAATCTTGGAGAAATTAATTTATCTAATGGCTTAAATACAATTAAGTAATTTTTTTTAGTTAATAGTAGCTCGATCAACTTGAATAGGTTTGGAGGTTCCTTTTTTCTTAAATGCTTCTCGGTAAGTTATATAGACAACAGAAATAAAAATAATTACTCCGCCAATCCATGTCCAAATATCAGGTTGTTCAGAAAAAATAAACAGACCTATTAGTGAAGCCCAGATTAATTTTGTAAATTGTAAAGGCATAACAAAAGTAGTATCAGACATTTTAAATGCTTGTGCTAAACACCAATGTGATAATAGTCCAGCTCCTCCCATTAGTGTAAATACAATTAATTGGTAAAAATTTATATTTTCCCAAAAGAAAAGTGATAAAATAAAAAAAATAGGCGTCATGTATAATAAGTGATAAAAAATAATAGTGAGACTGGTGTCAGTTGCCGATAATTTTTTTACAAAAATAAGGACAAAAGAAAAACTAAATGAAGCAATTAACATTAAAAGTGTGCCAAACTCGAAAGGTAAATATCCTGGTCTAATAATAATTATAATTCCTAAAAAACCTAATAATAGAGCAGCAGTTCGGTGAAATCGGATTACTTCACCTAGCATCAATACTGCTAAAATAGTGGTAAAAAGAGGTGTGGTAAATCCAAGCGCTGTTGCTTTTTCCAAATACATCATACCTATTGCGCTAAACCAACAAATCATTGAAACAATATTTATTAGCGCTCTAAAAATTTGCAAACGCATATTATCTGTTTGAAGTGCTTGGAAATTATTTCTTGCTACAAAGGGAGTAATTAATATTAGCCCCATTACACATCGATAAAAGCATATAATAATTGGATGAAGATCATCAGATAATAGTTTGACGCTTGCGCCCATAAAAGAACCAAAAAAAGTTGCACCTATTGCTAATAAAGCAACTTGCAAAAATTTATTTTTTTTCACTATTGTGAAGCTATTACTGATGCTGCAATTGAAGCTAATCTTGATGAAGCGCTATCTGCTCTACTAGTTACAACAACAGGAACTTTACCTCCTACGATAAAACCAGCAGCACAGGCACCCATAAAATGAACCATTATTTTTGATAATGCATTTCCTGTCTCTAAATTAGGAACTAAAAGAATGTCTGCCTTACCTGCAACTTCATTAGAGATATTTTTTATAGCTGCAGCTTCAGGTGATACTGCATTATCAAAAGCTAATGGTCCTTGAACATAAGCATTAATTTTTTCATTAATTGCACGTTCCATAATTTCTTTCGCTTCCATTGAACTTGGCATACTCTCAATTGGATCTTCTGTTCCTGATAGAATAGCTACTCTTGGTTTAGATATGTTTATTTGGTTTGCAAATTCTATTACATTTTTTAGTATATGCATTTTCACGTCGATGCGAGGAGCAACGTTTAATGCTCCATCCGTTATAAATAGTGGTTTATCATTTTCACTTAATGTCATATGCCAAATATGACTTAGTCTTTTTCCTTCAATGAGACCAAAATCTTTTTTTAAATAGGCCTTCATCAAAACATCAGTGTGAAGGTTGCCTTTAATTAAAATTTTTATTTTATTGTCTCTTGCAAGTTCAGCTCCAGCAATCGCTGCCTCTTTATCACTTGATACATCTACTATTTCAAATTGATCAATATCCCAATCAAATTTTTTAGCTTTTTCTTCAATAGCGAGTTTTTCTCCTATAAAAATTGGTTTAATAAGATTTAATTCAACGGCTTTTTTTGCTGACTCCATTGAGGAATTGTGATCTGCACATACTATTCCAGAAGCTACAGTGGGGGTATTTTTAGCCAATGATAGTAAATTTTTAGATATTATTGCTTCTTTATTGGTTAGCATAATTGATATTTTTTCTTCTATACTAGGGTATCATTTTTTCCTACGAAATTAAGCTTTATGGCAAGAATTCTCCTTGGATTAGCTATATCTATAATGTAAGAATATGTAAAATTTGCCAATTTAGGGACATACTTATGGATTTAGAAAATAGAAATGAATTACCTAATTCACTTGAAGAACATTGGATGCCATTTACTTCCAATCATGATTTTAAAGATAACCCAAGATTAATGGTTAAAGCCGAGGGTGTTTATTATACTGATCATCACGGAAACCAATTAATTGATGCAAGTTCAGGATTATTCTGTAGTCCAGCTGGACACGGTAGAAAAGAAATAAGAGACGCGGTTTATAAACAACTTGAACAATTAGATTATGTTCAACCTTTTCAACAAGGTTATAGTGGCTCATTTGAATTGGCTAGAAAAATTTCAAAATATACTCCAGAAGATTTAAATAAAATATTTTTTACAATGTGTGGCTCATCTGCAGTAGAAACTGCAATCAAAACTGCCATTGCCTATTTTAAAGCTAAAGGTGAAGGTCATCGTCATCATATTGTTGGTCGTGAGAGAGGGTATCACGGAATGAATATTGGTGGAATTTCAGTTGGCGGTATGGTTGCTAATAGAAAAACATTCTCTAGTATATTAATGCCTAATACACACCATCTAAGACATACTCATCTTCCTGAAAATACCTTTGTGAAGGGTGAGCCAGAAACGGGGGCATATCTTGCTGATGATTTAGAGCGTATTGCTGGTCATATTGGTGGTGAAAATATTGCTGCCTGCATAGTTGAGCCAGTTGCTGGATCAACAGGAACCTTGGTTCCTCCAAAAGGCTACTTACAAAAACTCAGACAGATTTGTGATAAGCATGGCATACTTTTAATTTTTGATGAAGTCATTACCGGTTGGGGAAGAATGGGTGAAGCATTTGGAGCACAAGCTTTTGGTGTTACTCCTGACATTCTAACAATGGCTAAAGCTGTAACAAATGGTGTAGTGCCTTTAGGCGCAGTAGCATCAAGAGAATACATATATGATACTATGGTAGATGCAGCTCCTAATGGAGCAATTGAATTTTTTCATGGTTATACTTATTCTGGAATCCCTTGCTCTGTTGCCGCTGGTTTAGCAATGCAAGATATCATTGAAAAAGAAGATTTAATCAATCGCTCTAAAGAAATGTCCCCTTACTTCTTGGATGCTTTATTTAGTTTAAAGGACATTGATGGTGTAACGGATATTAGGGGTTATGGAATGATGGGTGGTATAGATCTTCGTACGGATGAAAGACCTGGTAAAGCTGGTTACAATTGTTTTAAATCTCTTTTTGCAGCTGGACTTAGTCTAAAAGCAACAGGAGATTGTTTAATTGTTGCGCCACCATTTATTTCAGAAAAAAAACATATTGATGAAATCGTTGAAAAACTAAGAACTGGTATTACTAATTATTTTAAGAGTCAATAATGAAAATTGGAATTCCATCTGAGATAAAAGCGCAAGAGTCAAGAGTTGGACTTACTCCATTAAGTGTCCAAGAACTAACGAATCATGGTCATGATGTATTAGTTCAACACAATGCGGGATATGGTGCTGGTTTTGAAAATGAAGATTATGAAAAAGCAGGAGCAAAGATAGCAACTACAGCTGGTGACGTTTTTAATGATTCAGATATGATTGTTAAAGTTAAAGAACCGCAGATTGAAGAAGTTAAGATGTTAAGAGAAAATCAGATTCTTTTTACATATCTTCATTTATCTGCAGCACCAGAATTAACAAAAGGATTAGTAAAATCAAAATCAATTTGTATTGCCTATGAAACTGTTACAGATGAATATAAACGTCTTCCTCTTTTAGCGCCAATGAGTGCAGTTGCTGGAAGAATGTCAATTCAAGCAGGTGCACATTCTTTAGAAAAACCACAGGGTGGAAGAGGTCTACTAATTGGTGGAGCACCCGGTGTAAATCCAGCAAATGTTCTAATTTTAGGTGGAGGAGTTGTTGGTGAAAATGCAGCAACAATTGCAACAGGTATGGAATCTAAGGTCTTCATTGTTGACAAGTCAGAAACTCGTTTAAATGAACTTCAAGCAAAATTTGGTGACCGCATTATTCCATTAGTATCTGATCAAATCAACTTAGAGGAGTATGTTGCTGATACTGATTTGTTAATTGGAGGAGTTTTAATTCCTGGCGCAAACGCTCCAAAATTAATTTCAAAAGATATGATAAAAAATATGAAAAGAGGATCTGTGATTGTTGATGTTGCCATTGATCAAGGTGGTTGTGTAGAAACAAGTAAACCAACAACTCATGCTAACCCTACTTATGTTGTTGATGATGTTGTTCATTACTGTGTAGCTAATATGCCAGGTGGCGTTCCCATGACTTCTACTTTAGCTCTAAATGCTGCCACTCTTCCATTTGTTTTAAACTTAGCACAAAGTGGTTATCGTGATGCGTTAAATAGTGATGCAAATTTTCTTGCTGGTCTAAATGTTTGTCAAGGTGATGTAACTTATAAAGCTGTGGCTGATGATTTGGATTATGATTTTATTGATCCAAGTAAGGCAATAAACTAATTCTAATATTATGTCTGACTCAAATGATGAGTTAATGATGGAAACAATGTATTGGTGGGGTATCCCAACATTATTTCGTTGTGAACATAATAAAGATTTATCTAAATGCGATATTGCCTTGGCTGGTGTTCCTCATAGTACGGGTAATGGAACAACTGAAAGAGATCAACACTTAGGACCAAGAGCAGTTCGACATGTATCTGCTGGACTGAGAAGAGTTCATTTAGATTTTAATATTAATCCCTGGAAAAAGAAAAAAATTTTTGATCTTGGAGATGTTGCTCTTCCACATGCAAATAATAATGAAAAATGTATTGAGGATATAACTAATTTTTACAAAAAAATTGCAAAAGAAAAAAAACCAGTTGTATCTATTGGTGGAGATCATTCTATTACAGGTGGTATTTTGCAAGGGTTAGGTTCTGAAAACTTAAAAATGACTAAAGGAAAAAAAATTTCTTTTTTACACATTGATGCTCATACGGATACCTTTAGTCAACTTGATCATTTTATGGGAGCTAAAAAAAGTGCAGCTCATTGGGGGTCTTATTTAGTAGAGCAAGGTATAATTGATCCAAAGACTAGCATGCAAATTGGAATGAGGGGTAATCCTCGTACATTAGATTGGCTACAACCAAGTTATGATATTGGATACAACGTTGTTACAATGGATGAATTTAAGAAAAGAGGCATTGATGAAGTAATACAAGAAACTTTAGATAAAATTGGTGACAACCCCATATACATTACTTTTGATTTAGATTCTTTAGACGCATCAGTAGCACCTGCTGTTTCAAATATTGAACCTAGTTTTACTGGTTTTACAATTGATGAGGCAAAAGCATTAATTCAATCAGTAAAAAATAAAAATGTTATTGGTGGTGATGTAGTGTGTTTAATGCCTACTAAAGATC
>JABHWG010000008.1 GCA_018657885.1 Pelagibacteraceae bacterium | reverse complement strand
GAATTTATAAAATCTGTTAGTAAAATAACTATTGGGGAAAATAAAAAAATAATAAAAAATGTAATTATTAAGAAATCAATTATTTTTATTAACTTATAATTTTTGTGAGGGTGATCATTTGATTTAATTTCGATTTCAAAAAAATTAGATCCTTTTAATTTAAAAAACCCTATAAACACAAAGAATAGGCATATAATTATCTGAATTAAGCTCAGAATTATTGCTTTATCGAAATTTAATTCAAATAGAGCGTATTGATATATAGCTACTTCTAATGTTGAGTTTCTTGGACCACCTCCAAGCGCCATAACAATTGCAAAACTTAAAAAACATAATGAAAAAATAATAGAAAAAACTGTAAATAAATTTTGTTTTATTATAGGGAATTCTAATTTTATTATATTACCTATGATTGACATATTAAAAGTTCTTGAAATTTCATAATAATTTTTTGGTATATTATTTAAATTCTGTACGAATAGTCTAGTTGCAAATGGTGTGTTTAAAAGCACATGTGCAATTAAAATAGCTTTTATTCCATAAATTGAGTCAATTGATAATATATTATAAAAATTAAAACTAGCGTTAAGAAAACCATTGTATCCGTAAATCTGAATTACTGAATAAACGATTAAAATTGAAGGTATGACAAATGAAAAGCCACATAATGAAATTATACTTTTGATTATAAAATGATTTTTGTGTCTATTTAACGCAAGTGCTAGAGGGATTGCTAATGTACAACTTATTATTGCAGATAGTATTGCTTGATAGAGTGAAAAAAAAATAATTTTTAGTGTGTAAGGATTGGTTATAAAGTTAGCTATAGAGTTAAAATCATAATTAACTTTAGTAAGTATCCCTATAAAAGGTAGGGATAGTATTAAGAAAAAAAAACTTAATACTGGAATAGTGTATTTTTTATACAATAGTTTTAAGAAGCATTAAGCCACTCATTTATCCACTCATCTTTATTTTTATTTATTTCTTCTGGATCTATTTGCAACATATCAGGTACTTCAATTTTATTAAAGGCTTCTGGAAGCATTAAATTATTTGCTATAGGATACATAATGTTTGTTGATGGTAGTACAGACTGAAAATCATCAGAAATCATAAACCTTAAAAAATTATTAGCCATTCTTTGGTTATTAGAGCTTTTCAGAATACCCGCAAACTCTATAGATACATAATTTCCTTCTTCAAATATCGCTGCTGAAATTTCATAATTTTCCTCAAACATTATATGTGCAGCTGGAGAAGTTGAATAACTTAATACAAGATCAGCTTCACCTGCCATAAAAAAATTATAATAGGCATCAGTCCATCCTTTTGTTACAGAAATAATTTTTTTATTAAGTTTTACCCACTTATTTTTTGCATCATTCCCATACAAGGCTTTCATCCATATTAATAAACCTAAGCCTGGAGTAGAAGTTCTTGGATCCTGAATTACAATTCTGGCATCAGTAGAATTTATTAATTCATCCATTGATTTTGGAGGATTCAGTAATTTAGTATTATTGTAAACAAATGCAAAATACCCATAATTGTATGGAACGAAAATCTTGCTGTTCCATTTTATAGGTAACATAATATTATTTTCAAGATTATCTAAAGAGTGATTAATAAATAAACCAGATTTATCAGCAGAATCAAATAAATTCATGTCCAAGCCTAAAACTATATCAGCTTTTGTGTTAGATCCTTCTAATATTACTTTATTGAGTAAAGTAGCTGCACTATCAACAGCTATTAGCTCAAGGTCAATATTGTATTTATCTTCAAATTTTTGCTCAATAATTGGTCCTGGCCCCCATTCAGATACAAAAGAGTCGTATGTGTAAACAGTAAGTTTTTTAGCATCTACAGTAGTTGTTGTTAATGTAATAAGTAATAGGATGTAATAAAATCTCATTATTCCTCCGCTGGCATTATCCAGATCAGGTTAAAGGGTATAAATCTCAGCATTTAAGCACCCCTAAAACTAATATAAGTATATTGTTATAAAAATTCAAACTAATTAATTGTTTTTCAAAATTTTATGAATATAACAAGCTTTTTCGGGGAGTAGCGCAGCCTGGTAGCGCACCTGGTTTGGGACCAGGGGGTCGAAGGTTCGAATCCTTTCTCCCCGACCATATATACTGGCATTTTAGAACTTTCTTTCTTTTTTTAATTATTTTTTGTAATAATTTTATGTTAATTTTTTTAACAATCAAATGAAAGGATACAAAATGTTATATCACTTAAAATATGTTTTATATGATGATAAGAAATTACCTGCACAGGAGTTTTTCAAAAATATGACGCAAGAGCAAAGAGATGGTGAATTTCCAGAAGGAGTAACTAAAATTGCGCGAGTTCATAATTCAGCAAGTGGTTATGGTTATGTAATTGTAGATGCAGAAGATAATGAAAAACTTCATGGTTTCATGATGAGTTGGGCATCGATGTGTACATTCCCACAAGTTGAGGCAATGGTTGATGATGAAGGTTTATTAAAAGTAATTTAATAGAAAATGTTTTAAGCGAGTTATTTAACTCGCTTAAAAAGATTTATAGTTTTTAGAATTATTTCAGCACATTTATTCTAGTGTAAAATCTAGTTTAATTGGCTCTAATTTTATTAAGATAATAAGTATTTATATTGGTAAAATCTAAATTACTAAATTAAGAGATTATAAGATAAAATGGAAACAGCAGTTAAAAAATTAGAAGAGCAAATTAGTTTTCTTCAAAATGAATTGAATCAAATGAGCGATGAAATTTTTACTCAACAAAAAGAAATTTTAAAACTTAATAATGAATTAATAAATTTAAAAAATAAAATTAATATTATTGAAGCAAATTCAGAAGTT
>JABHWG010000009.1 GCA_018657885.1 Pelagibacteraceae bacterium | reverse complement strand
TTGGAGGCTCTTTAGATAATGCGGTTGTTGTAGGGGAAAGAAAAATTTTAAATAAAGATGGTTTAAGATATAATGATGAGTTTGTTAGACATAAAATTCTCGACTCAATAGGTGATCTTTACTTAGCTGGATCTCCAATAATAGGTTATTTTTATGGTAATAAATCTGGACATTATCTTAATAATCAGCTTCTTAGAAAATTATTTTCGGATGAATCTAATTACGAGTATATAGTTTAAATCATTTTTTTTGGATCAACAATTTTATCAAATTCTTTTTCAGAAACTAATTTTAATTTTATAGCAGCTTCTTTTAAAGTTAGATTATCGACAAAAGCTTTTTTAGCTATTCTTGCAGCATTGTCATAACCTATAAGCTTATTAAGTGCTGTAACAAGCATTAGTGAATTATTAAGATGTTTATTAATATTTTCTTTATTTATTGTAATGCCTTTTAGACAATTTTCACAAAAACTGGTAATTCCATCACTTAGCAAATTGATAGAATTTATTACATTAAAAATTATTACAGGTTTAAATGCATTTAGTTCAAAATGACCTTGGGAACCTGAAATACTTACTGTTAAATTATTTCCCATAACTTGTGCACATATCATGCTAAGTGCTTCAATCTGTGTAGGGTTTACTTTACCAGGCATTATAGATGAGCCTGGTTCATTAGCTGGTATATTAATTTCTCCTAATCCAGATCTTGGGCCCGATGATAAAAACCTTAAATCATTTAAAAATTTTAGTAATGAAACAGCAATTAAATTTAAAGAGTTAGAAAAATTTACTAATGAATCATGATTTGCAATTGCTTCAAATTTATTCTTTGCAGGTTTGTATTTATTTTTAGTTAGTTTATTTAGATATTTACAGAATATCTTATCAAAATTTTTTGGTGCGTTTATACCTGTTCCTACAGCAGTACCGCCTTGGGCAAGAAAATTAAGTTCTTTTTTTGATATAAGTATTCTCTTAAAATTATTTTCGATTTGTTGAAGATAGCCTGAAAATTCATCTCCTACAGTTAAAGGTGTTGCATCTTGAGTATGTGTGCGTCCAATTTTGATTATTTTAGAATACATTTTAGTTTTTTTTCTTAATTCTTTTATCAAATTTTTTAATGCAGGAATTAATTTTTCATCAGTAAGTTCATTAGCTGCTATATGCATGACAGTTGGAAAAGTATCATTTGACGATTGTGATAAGTTTACGTGATCATTTGGATGAACTGGTGATTTTGATCCAATTTTACCTTTCAATATTTTTATGGCACAATTACTAATGACTTCATTAGCATTCATGTTAGTTTGTGTGCCTGAACCTGTTTGCCATACAGACAAAGGAAATTCATCAATAAGAGATAAATCAATAATTTGATCACATACTTTACTAATTGCTAATGTTAATTTTTTATTGATTAACCCAAGACTGTTATTAGCTAAAACACATGCTTTTTTTTGCTTACCTAAAGATACAATGATTTCAGATGGTATTTTATCTTTTCCTATTTTAAAGTTTTCTAAAGAGCGCTGCGTTTGAGCCCCCCATAACTTATTAGAGTTAATTTTTTTTAATCCTAAACTATCAGATTCTATTCTTTTTTTATTTTGCATTATTTGTTAATAGTGTTTTATAAACTAATAATACAAATAAATATATTATGAACAAACTTATTTTACTCAGGCATGGTCAAAGTCAGTGGAATCTTGAAAATAAATTTACTGGCTGGAAAAATGTACCTCTCACTGAAAAAGGTGAACTTGAAGCTAAAAAAGCAGGTGAGTTAATAAAAAAACATAATATATATATAGATAATGTTTTCAGTAGCATTTTAGAAAGAGCCAATAAGACTGCTGAAATTGCCCTTAAAGAATCAGGTTTACAACATTTATGGGAAAATGATAAATTAATTGTAACTCGTGATGAAAAATTAAATGAAAGAGATTATGGAGATTTAGTTGGTTTAAATAAATTAGAAACTGCAGAAAAATTTGGTATAGAGCAAGTCCATATCTGGAGACGTTCCTATGATACACCGCCTCCAAATGGTGAAAGTCTAAAAGATGTAGTTGATAGAGTATCACCTTATTTTAAGGAAAATATTAAACCTCTTCTGGATCAAAATAAAAATATTTTAATAGCAGCTCATGGAAATTCTTTACGCGCAATGATGATTGAGCTCGGCATGTATAAATCTGAAGAAATTTCTTCAATTGAGCTACCTACAGGATCACCTCTTTGTATCAATTTAGACGATGGTAAATTAGTTGATTTTTATTATTTAGATTAATTTTTTTTATACTTGGAAAAATTAATTACGTTTGAAGATTTTTTATTTTTTACTTTCTTTTTAAAAGGCTTTTTTACTTTTTTGTTTAATGTATTATTTTCACTATCAGATGATTTATTGAATTGATAATTAAGTCCAAAATTTGCAGAAGGGTCTACAAATGAAATTATTGATTTAAAAGATATTTTTAAATCAGTTTTTATATTATTAAATGAAAGTCCTATGTTGAAATAATCTTTTTTTACGGAGAGATGATAATATTCATTTTGAACTACTATTGTCATTTCAGTTGGATATTTTTCTAACAACCACTTAGGTATTGAGTTTCTGGAATTCTTAGTTGTAAAAGTTACATAGAGATGATTAGTTCCGCTAAGTCCATTTGTTTCAATGTTTTTTAATATTTCAATAAATACTTGTAACAAATTTTTATTTAATATATTTTGATAATTAATCATATTAAAACTTGATATACATTTCTTAATTAATAGTTCAATTATCTTAATAAAAAATATAAATAATCAGCATGAATAAAAATATACCAAAATCTTGTAAGGTTGTTGTAATTGGAGGAGGTGTTGCTGGTTGTTCAACAGCTTATCATTTAGCAAAGTTTGGTTGGAAAGATACCGTTTTATTAGAAAGAGATGTTCTTACATCAGGAACAACCTGGCATGCTGCTGGTTTAATTGGTCAGCTTGGATCAAGCGCAACAATTACAAGACTAAGAAATTATTCACTAAATTTATACAAACAGCTTGAGAAAGAAACGGGATTATCTACTGGTTTGAAGCAAAATGGATCTCTTACTGTTGCAACTACATTAGATAGACTTGAGGAACTTAAGAGGCAACTTACTTTTGCTCAAAGATTTGAAATCGAAGCAAGAGAAGTTAATAAAGAAGAGATAAAAGAAATTTATCCGCTCATAAATACAGATGATATTGTTGGCGGTGTTTTTATTACCAAAGATGGGCAAGCTGATCCTGTTGGAGTGGCGAATGTTATGGCTAAAGCTGCAAGACAAAATGGAGCTACAATAATAGAAAAATGTCCTGTTAAAAAAATAATAACAAAAAATAATAAAATAGTAGGCGTTGAGACTAGTTCTGGAAAAATAGAATGTGAATATGTTGTTATGGCTACTGGTATGTGGTCAAGACAAATAGCAAAAGAAATTGGCGTAAGTATACCTTTATATCCAGATGAGCATTTTTATGTATTGAGTGAACCAATAGCAGAGATAGATAGATCATTACCTGTTTTGAGAGATTATAATAATTGTTTATATTTAAAGGAAGATGCTGGTAAATTATTAGTAGGTGTTTTTGAACCAAATGCTAAACCAGCTTTTACAAATAATCATAAAGTGCCTGATGATTTTTCGTTTGGAGAATTACCAGAAGATTTTGATCATTTTGAACCATATTTAATTAATGCAATGAATCGTGTTCCCACTCTTGAAAAATCAGGAATAAGGAAATTTTTTAATGGCCCAGAATCATTTACACCTGATACCAATTATTTACTTGGTGAAACTCCAGAAGTAAAAAATCTATTTATGTGCGGTGGATTCAATAGTATTGGTATTGTTAGTTCAGGTGGAGCAGGGAAAGTAACTGCAGAATGGATGATAAACGGAGAAATGCAAGAAGACATTTTTTCACTTGATATTTCAAGGTTTGAAAAATTTCATTCAGAATTAGATTTTATAACAGAGAGAGTTACAGAGACTTTAGGTAACTTATATGCAATGCATTGGCCCTTTAAACAACATACTACATCGAGAAACCAAAAATTAATGCCTTATCATGATCATTTATTAAAAAGGGGAGCTTGTTTTGGGCAAGCAGCTGCATATGAAAGACCGATGTGGTATGCAATAAACGGCAATGAACCAAAATATAAGTATAGCTATGGATATCAAAATTGGTACGAGTCTGCTGAGTACGAAACTATAAATGCTAGAAAGAATGTGGCTTTATTTGAATTATCACCTTTTGCTAAATTTGAATTAACCGGAAATCAGGCTCATTCATCTTTGCAATATATTTGTTCAAATGATATTAAAAATCAAATAGGAGCCATTACTTACAGCCAAATGCTTAATTCCAAAGGAGGAATTGAATCAGATTTAACAATTACATGTATTGAGGAAAATAAATTTAGAGTTGTAACGGGTTCAGGTGTTCGTATCCATGATAAAAAACATATTTTAAAAAATATAGATCCATCAGTTAATTTTCAAGATATTACAGATGATTTTGCTTGTTTTGGTATTTTTGGACCAAAGAGTAGAGAATTATTAATTGAAATATTTGGTGATTATTTTTCAAACGCTGATTTTAAATTTGG
>JABHWG010000069.1 GCA_018657885.1 Pelagibacteraceae bacterium | reverse complement strand
TTTTCTTTATTTTTTGAAAATATATAAGATCCAGCAACTAAAACATCCGCACCATTTCTTTTGCAAATTTTTGCAGTTTCTTGATTTATTCCACCATCAATTTCAATTTCAAAACTAAGTCTTTTATCATCTTTAATTTTTTTGAGCTCTATGATTTTATTTACTTCAGATTCCATAAACTTTTGACCACCAAATCCAGGCACAACAGTCATGACAACAACTAAATCTACCATTTCCAAATATTGAACAATATCTGACACATCTATATTTGGATGAATAGCAATTCCAGCTTTACAGTTGTTAGATTTAATTTGTTTAATAATATCTACAGAAGTTTCATCTGCATCTGGGTGAAAACTTACAATGTCAGCTCCCGCTTCAATGAAACTATCAATATATTTAGCAACTGGAGTTATCATTAGATGAACATCAAGCACTTTTTTTGTTATAGGTCGAAGTGATTTAACTATATTGGGTCCAAAAGTAATGTTGGGAACATAATGCCCATCCATTATATCAATATGAATATATTCTGCTCCATTAATATCAACTAATCTAACTTCTTCTTTTATATTAATTAAATCAGCGGCAAGTATGGATGGTGCAATTTTAATCATTTAGATTTTGTTTATATAATATATATTACATTTTAATAATGAAAAGTATCGTTAATAAGCCTTGGGGTTCATTTGAAGTCATCAATGAAGGCAAAAAATATACCATGAAAAAAATTATTGTTACTTCTGGAGGGCAACTATCATTACAAAGTCATGAACATCGTTCTGAACATTGGTTAATAGCTGAAGGTGGTGCCGAGGTGGTTATTAATGAGAATACATATCATTTAAAAGAAAATGAGCATATTTTTATTCCTCAGGGAGCTAAACATAGATTGGCAAATAGGGAGGCTAATGATTTAGTTGTTATTGAAATGTGGTTTGGTGATAATCTTGATGAGAATGATATCAAGAGATATGAAGATATATATAATAGAAATTAATGATTATTAAAACACCAGTTTCTCTAGGAGAGTTAGTAGATAAAATATCAATTCTTTATATTAAAAATTCTAATATCAAAGATGAAGCAAAACTTAAATTAATCAGAGACGAAATGGACATGTTAATCAAAACTCTTGATGAACATATCTTAAAAGATAAAATTCAAATATACTTAGACTCTTTAATTGAATTAAATTCCAAATTATGGGTAATAGAAGATGATATTAGAGATTGTGAAAGAAGAAAAAAATTTGATCAAAAATTTATTGAACTTGCTCGATCTGTTTATTTTACGAATGATAAAAGGTCTGAAGTTAAACTAAATATTAATAATAAGTTTGGATCAAAAATTGTTGAAGTTAAATCTTACGAAAAATATTAATACTTTAACTTAACCTCTTAACACTTGTTTCAATTAATTTAATTAAAGCATTTTTATATTTACTATCATTAAATATACTTAGTGAATCAATAGCCACATCAGCAAAGTGTCTAGCTCTTACTACAGTATCTTCAATACATTTATATTTTATTATTAATTCTTTAGCTAAATTAAAATTATTTACATTCTCATTAGGTTTTGAAATAACTTTTTGCCAAAATTGCTTTTCTTTATCATTTGATCTTCCATAGGCAAGTATAATAGGTAGGGTAATTTTTCCTTCCTTGAAATCATCACCTATATTTTTTCCCATTGTATTTAAGTTTGACGAATAATCAATTGCATCGTCTATTAATTGAAAGGTCATGCCAAAATTTGTCCCAAAAGATTTTAAGGCTAGGAGTTCATTGTCCTTTGCTCCTCCGCTTAAGCCACCAACTTGACATGCTGTACTAAATAAAGAAGCAGTTTTACCATTAATGACTTGAAAATAAGTATCTTCATTCATTTCTAAATTTTTATCATTACTAATTTCCAATACTTCACCTTCAGAAATAATTACACTCGTATCAGATAAAATTTTTAATGTTTCCATAGTTCCATATTTTGTCATTAATTGAAAAGATCTACTAAATAGAAAATCTCCAACTAACACACTTGTCTTGTTTCCCCAGACTTCATTAGCAGTTAATTTTCCTCTTCTATCCTTACTAATGTCGACAACATCATCATGAAGGAGGGTTGCGGCGTGAATAAATTCAACGGCTGCTGATAACCCTATGTGATTAATATTATGTTTTGGTTTATTATTTAATATATGAAAGCATGAAGTTGTAAGAATAGGTCTAAGTCTTTTGCCTCCAGATAAAATTAAGTATTTACCAATTTCCTGGATTAGTGGAACAGAGCTATCTAATTTTTCAAATATTAATGTATTGATAGATTGTAAATCCTCTTTGCACAATTCTGATAAATATTTAACAGCATCATTAAAAACAACTTTATGCTCATGAATAGGAATAATTTCTGCCATTGGTGAAATATAGTTCAATTTAATTTAAATAATAGATAATTTTAAGTTTGATAATCTTTTTTATCTAAAATTCAATTAATTGAACACTTTTACGCTTTAAGTAAAGATTAACATTTGTTAAGAAGGCATGTGTTTAAAAGATTTTTCTCTAAAGATATTAATATCCCAACCTTAAGATTATCTGGTGTCATTGGTCAGGCTGGAATAGCTAGATCAGGATTAACAATTACAGGAATTGAAAAACTAATTGATAAATTGTTTTCAGATAAAAAAGCTCCTGCTGTTGCATTGATAATTAACTCACCAGGCGGCTCTCCAACACAATCATCCTTGATTGCAGAAAAAATTATAAATTTGGCTAAAGAAAAAAATAAAAAAGTTTATGCATTTGTTGAAGATGTTGCAGCATCCGGTGGCTATTGGCTAGCTTGTGCTGCTGACGAAATTTATTTAGATTTAAATTCTATTGTTGGATCTATTGGAGTTATATCACCAGGATTTGGATTTGTAGATTTAATTAAAAAAATTGGAATTGAAAGAAGAGTTTACACTTCAGGAAAAAGCAAAAGTTTTCTCGATCCGTTTAAGGAGGAGAAGCAAGAAGATATTGATAGATTAAAAAATATACAAGAACAAATTCATGAAAATTTTATTGAATATGTAAGAAAAAGAAGAGGTGCTAAATTATCTAACTCTCAAGAAGATGAAGTATTTTCTGGTTTATTTTGGGTTGGAAAAAAAGGTGTTGAGCTTGGGTTAGCTGATGGTGTAGGTTCAATTAATGAAGTTATTAAAGAGAAATTCGGTAAAAAAGCTAAAATTAAAATTATTGACCAAAAAAAATCTTTTTTACAAAAACGACTATCTTCTTCTATAGATAACAGTGATATTTTTAATAAAGTAGAAGAAATGATAATGTGGTCTAGATATGGCTTATAATGAAAATTTTTGTATTAATTGGATTAATATTATTGACTCTACTAGTTATTAAAATATTTTCAGGAAGAAATAACAATCAAGTAAATAAAAAATATAAAAAAGAAACAACTATAGATTTAGAAAAAGATCCAAAAACAAAAGAATACAAACCAAAGGAATAAATGACTGCGAATTCAATGGAGGAATTAGTTTCTTTATGCAAAAGAAGAGGATTTATATTTCAGTCTAATGACATCTATGGAGGTATTAAGGGCTTGTACGATTATGGACCAATGGGTGTTGAATTAAAAAATAATTTAAAGCAAGCCTGGTGGAAGTCTATGGTTTATGAACGAGATGATATTGAAGGTTTAGATGCATCTATATTAAGTGCTCCAGTCGTATTGCAGCAATCAGGTCATGAAGATACTTTTACAGATCCTTTAGTTGATTGCAAAAACTGCAAATCTAGATGGAGAGCAGATCAATTAAACAATGATACTTGTCCTGAATGTAAATCTAAAGACCTAACAGATCCAAGACCATTTAATCTAATGTTCAAAACAGCAATTGGACCCGTTGATGACGGCTCTTCTTTTGCTTACCTAAGACCAGAAACATGTCAGCAAATTTTTACTAATTTTAAAAATATTACTGATTCGACGAGTAGGGTGGTACCATTTGGTATTGCTCAAATTGGTAAAGCATTTAGAAATGAAATTACCCCAAGAAATTTTATTTTTAGAGTTAGGGAATTTGAACAAATGGAATTAGAATTTTTTGTAAAACCTGGGTCTGATGATGAATGGCATAAATACTGGGTTGAAAAAAGAATTGCATGGTGGGAAACTCAGGGTGTAAGTAAAAAAAATTTATATCCTACAGATGTAGAGAAAGCTGAATTATCACATTATTCAAAAGCAACTGTAGATATTATGTATGAATTTCCTCATGGAAAAGAAGAGCTTGAAGGAATAGCAAACAGAACTGATTTTGATTTAGGTTCGCATACAAAAAATCAAAAAGAATATAATATTACCTCTAAGGTAAAAAAAAATGAGCATTCTACAACTAAACTAGGGGTACAAAATTTAGAGGAAAAAACTTCCTATATTCCTTACGTAATTGAACCCTCGGCTGGGGTTGATAGAGGTTTGCTCGCTATTTTAAATGAAGCCTATACTATAGAAAATTTAGAAAACGGTAATACCCGAACAGTATTGAAATTAAAGCCTCACCTTTCTCCCATTAAAGCAGCAGTAATTCCTTTGAAAAAAAATAATGAACAAATTGTTGCAAAAGCAAAAGTTATTAAAAATGAACTGCAAAATCTTGGATTGGGAAGAGTAATCTTAGAAAATTCAGGCAATATTGGTAAAAACTATAGACGTCATGATGAAATTGGGACTCCAATTTGCATTACTGTTGATTTTGAAACTCTAGATGATGATTCAGTAACTGTAAGAGATCGCGACTCAATGAGTCAAGAAAGAGTATCTTCAAAAAATCTAAATCAATTTTATCAAAAGTATTTCATTAAATAAATCTCTAAGAATATGAAAATTAAAAAAGATATAATGGCAACAAGGCTATTATTTTTTATAATGGCTTTTTTTGTAGGTCTGTGGACCATTAGAATTCCTACAATTAAAGATCAAATTAATACTGATTATTTTGGTGTTGGGTTAGTAATGGCAACATTCGCAATTGGCTCAATTATTGCAATGATATTTGCTAATAATGTTATCAAAATGAGCTCTACTAGAACAGTTCTTCTTTATACTAGTATTTTGCAAGCTGTTTTATGGTTACCAACACCATTTATTTCATCTTTACAAACTTTTATGGTTTTATCATTCATTTTTGGCCTCTGTTATGGGAGTTTTGAAATTAGTTGCAATCTTTATGCATCTAATCTTGAAAAAAGAGAAAAAAAATCAATGATGTCTGGCTTCCACGCTTTTTGGAGTTTGGGAGTTTTAGCTGGATCAATTGCAACAAGTTTGTTCCTAGAGTGGAATATAAGTTTTTTAAATAATGTTTTAGTTTACGTAATAATACTTTTACCTTTCAATATATTTATTGTTTTTAAACTTCACGTAGACCAGACAGAAAATACTGAGAACAAACAAAATATCTTTTTCATATGGCCATTACTTATATTTATATTAGCATTAATTTCTATGGTGAATGCTCTTACAGAAGGCAGTGTAGACGCATGGGGTGCACTTTATATGAGAGATTTTATTCAAGTTGATGGATTTTTAATTGGCTTAGCAACAGTTAGTTTTAATATTTGTATGGTAATTGGAAGACTAAGTGGTGATTGGATACGAGATAGAATAGGTGTGTATAATTTTTTAACTATACTTTTTTTAACTTCCATAATAAGCCTATTCATATTGTATACTTTTGATACTATTCTTGCCGCTTTATGTGGCTTTGCATTACTTGGAATTGGCACTTCTGCAATTATTCCTATCGCATATAGTTTAGCTGGCAAAACAGAAGGAATAGATAGCGGAGCTGCTATAGCCATTGTGTCTATAGCGGTATACGGCACATTTATGGGAGCTCCAGCAACATTAGGAATAGTGGCAAATAATTATGGAGTAAATTCTATTTTTTTTCCTATTCTAATTATATTTTTATTTAT
>JABHWG010000010.1 GCA_018657885.1 Pelagibacteraceae bacterium | reverse complement strand
TTAGAACATTTGTTTAGATCTCCTTATCAGTTTTTTTCTGATGATTTGTCTTTTTGGGCATATGGAGAAATGTGGAATACTGTTCCAATGTTAGGAAGATATATTTTTAATAGTTTCTTTTTAGCTACATGCGTTACTGTTATTACAATATTGTTTGTAATTCCAGCTGCGTATTCATATGCGAGATTTAAATTTCCAGGAAAAAATTCAACCCTTTATCTTCTTTTAGCAATAAATATGTTTTCAGGAGCAGTGCTTCTTATACCTTTATACAAATTACTAAGAACATTAGGTCTTCTAAATAGTTATCAAGCAATGATTGTTCCAGGTGTTGCTTTTTTAATACCAACTTCAATTTGGTTGCTTAAATCTTATTTTGAAAAAATTCCTATTGATTTAGAGGAGGCAGCTTTTGTAGATGGGGCATCTCGTATGCAAATATTAAGACATATAATAACACCACTTAGTACTCCAGGGTTAGTGGTTGTCAGTTTATATATTTTTATAGGCGCCTATGCTCAGCAATTCCTTTTTGCAATTACATTCAATTCAAAGAAAGAGTATATGCCCATACCTGCTGGTCTTTATGAGTTTATTGGATATCAGACGGTAAAATGGAATGAAATGATGGCTGCTTCTTTAGTTGGAATTGCTCCAGTTTTAATTATTTTTATATTTCTTCAAAAATACTTAGTAGAAGGTTTAACGGCTGGTGCCGTTAAAAATTAAAAATATATACATAATTTGTTGCGTATATTAAAATCTCTCTTGATAGTCATTTGTTAATCTAATAGTTTAAATTTATAATTTCTTAAGGAGGAAATATGAATTTAAAAAAATTAAGTAGAGCATTCTCTCTATTATTTATAAGCTTGTTTAGTTTTAATGCATTTGCAGCAACTGATGTTCATGGTGTTGTATGTGGTGGTGAAATTAGACCGGCAGATATGGCTGTAGTTGAAAAATATATGGCAGATAATCCAGACGTAAATATTACTATGGAAGCTGTTCCATGGGGAACATGTCAGGATAAAGTAATTAACTTAGCTATCGCAGGTGATCCCGTAAGTTTCTCATACATAGGATCAAGAACGCTTAAAGGACTAGCTGAAAATGGACATATCGTTCCTGTTAATATTCCTGAGTCCATGAAGTCTATGTATCAGCCCGGTATTTTGGACACTGTTACACATCTAGGTCAACAATGGGGTTTTCCTCACGCATTCTCAACTAAAGCATTATTCATGAATTGTGATGTTTTAGCTGAAGCAGGATTAGCATGTGAAGGACCTCAAAGTTGGGACGAGTTGTATTCAATGGCTGAGACTATTCAAAATAATACTGGAATAGCTGGTATTGGTTTGGCAGGTAAAGATTTTGATAATACTATGCATCAATTTTTAAATTATCTTTATAGTAATGGCGGTCAAGTAATTGATCCCAATACAAATGAGATTACTTTAAATAGTCCTAATACTGTTGAGACTCTTGAGTTTTATGCAAAATTGGCTAATGTTTCTCAAGAAGGCCCACTTGCTTGGGAGAGATCTCAATTAACTGAGTTATTTAATGATAAAAAAATTGCTATGTATATCAATGGTCCTTGGGGAGCAGGTCAACACGGTGATATTAATCAAAAGACTGTTAGAATTCCAGCAGGTCCGAATGGATCTCAAGGAACTTTACTTATAACTGATAGTATGGCGGTTTTTAATGGTACTGGGCATGAAGATATCGCAATGGATGTTGTTTCTTACTTAACTTCTGGTGAAGCACAGTATGATTTAGACACAAGTTGGGGTCTAACGCCTATTATGCAATATCCAGAAATTGGAAAAGTAGCACCATACAATACTGATTATTGGATGATGTTCATTGATGCTATAGCTGATGGCGGACCTGAGCCACTATTAGTAGATTATAAAGCTTTTCAAACTGTTATGAACTCTATGATTCAAGGAGCAATTCTTGGAGAAGGGGATGCAGCAGATTTAGTTGCTGAAGCAGCTGAAGAGTTAGAAGAATATAAATAATCTATATTTTTAACTGGGGCATTAATGCTCCAGTTATTTTTTTTATTTAAAAAAATTATTTCTTTTACTAAATTTTTTTTCTAAAACTTTATTATGATTGTCAGCTCCCTTTTGGTTAGAGCTAATGAAAAAAGGAAAAGGTTTTTCATTTTTTAAAAGTATAGCTAGCTGTAATAAAATTGAGTTTAGAATATATGATCCTGAAATAATAGATGGAGAAGCAACATTAGTGTTTTTTGAAATTTTAATTAAAGCATCTCCGATTGGACCATGATTATCAATAGCAATGTCTGCAATTTCATATATTTTATTTTTAATATTTTTTACAGATTTACAATAAGATAATGATAAAATTACAATCACTTTTAAGCCAATTTTTTTTGCATATTTGGCAGCTTCAATTGGAGCTTTATTTAATCCGCTATTAGTAAAAATAATTAGAGTATCATTTTTTTGAATTTGATACATCTTTAGTAATGATTTTGAAATACCACTTGTTCTTTCTGCTTTTGAAGCTTTTTTAATTCCTTTTGAAAAATTCAAATTATCATCAAGTATAGGACATGCATTAGCATAACCTCCAGCCCTATGTAGTCCTTCTTCTGCTAAGCAGTGATTATGCCCAGTACCAAATAAAAATAATTTTCCATCTTTAAAATGACTTTCAGATATAAATTTTGCAGATAATTTAATTTTATCACTTTGATTTTTCTCTATCTTATTAATAATTTTATTAATAATGTTGTTTAAATTTATTTTTGATTTAGTCATAAACACTTTATAAACTATTTTGTTTAACAAGTTGTATTATATTTTTAATGAGTAAAAATAAGATTATAAAATTTACAAAATTATTTCCTATTTATAGATGAGTAATTTTCCTATTTATTTTTTTTGCGTTGATGGTGGAGGAACTAAATCAATTGCAGCTTTATATGATTTAAATGGTAAAATATTGGCAAAATCAAAAGCTGAGTCAGGAAATATTTTTAATGATGTTATTAAAGTTGAAAAAAATATAAATATACTTTGGGCAAATTGTTGCAAAAAAGCCAAATTAAATAAAAATCTTATTAACTCTTACACCATTGCATCTTTTGGATTAGCAGGAGCAAGATTTGAAAAAAGTAGGATGTATTTAAAGAAAAAATTTAATTTTTTTAAAAAATTCATTATATCTACTGATGGATATATAGCTTTGGCTGGAACATCTGCAAAAAAATCTATGGGGGTGTTAAATATTGGAACTGGTGTAGTGGCTCATTTAATGCTTAAAAATAATCTTTCCCAACAATTAAGTGGATGGGGTTTTCCATATGGAGATAAAGGAGGAGGGTGGTGGATTGGTCTTAGAATGGTTCAAGAAACCTTAATGGCTGTGGATGGTTATAACAATAATAAAGATATTATTGTGAAAAAAACTTTGAATATAATTGGAAAAAAAGATCTTAAAATATTGAACTGGACATCACAATCAAAACCTAGGCAATTAGCAAAATTAAGCAAGGTTTTTTTTTCAATTAAAAATCATTCAGTTATTTTTAAAGCTATATTAAAAGAAGGTGTTAATGAAATTGAAATGATTTTAAAATACATGATAGAAGTAAAAAAAATACCTAAGATTTTTTTAGTTGGTGGATTATCTAAATTATATATGAGTTATATAAAAAAAAAATATTTGAAATATTTAAAAGATGATGAAATAAATCCTCTATTAGGTGCATTACGTATAGCAAAAAATGAATTTCCCTATGAGGTTTTGATAAATGATAAAAAAATTTACTAAATTATAAAATTTAAATATGAGGATTTCTTTTCAAATAAATCTTCATTAATTTCTGATTATGTTTTTCTGCATTAGGCATATTGCCGCTAATATAAAATGGAAAAGGCCTGTCATTTTTTGCAAGTTCAGCAACTTCAGATATTATTGAGTTTAAAATAAAAGAGCCTGCTATTGTTGAAAAAGGGGAGACATTATATTTATTCTTAATTTTAATTAATGCATCACCTGGTGGTCCATAGTTATCAATATGATAATTCACTACTTCTGATAATCTTTTTTTATATTTAGATTTTTTTGCTATTTTAGAATAACTTTCGGAGGATATTCCAACTGTTTTGCATTTAAGATTTTTTGCAAAATGGGCAGCCTCTAAAGGCGCCTGATTTACACCACTGTTTGTAAAAATAACTAAAATATCTTTTGATTTAATATTATATTTTTTAATTAAATTTGATGCAATACCCTCTCTTCTTTCAAGGACAGAACTAAAGATAGTATTTTCATGAAGCATTAAACTTGAATTTAGAATTGGGCAAATTGGAGCAAATCCCCCTGCTCTGAAGTGCCCTTCTTCAGCTAGCATGTGAGAATGACCTGTGCCAAAAATATAGACCATCCCATTTTTTTTATAAGTTTGATAAAACTCTTTAGCTACTTTGGTAAATATTTTTTTTTGATTAAGTGTAATCTTATCTAAGAGGTTAAATATTTCATTTTGATATTTTTTAATATTTTGCATTTTATAAATAATTTTAATAATTATTATTAGCATTTTAGTCAAATAGAGAATAATTTTGAGTTTTTTTTCACATAAAACGTTTTACTTTTTATAAAATGGTTTGTTTTGATCATTTTTACTTTAGAGTATAATTATTAACTAAAATAGGAGAATTTATGAGAAAATTAATATCTTCATTTATTATATTTACAGCTTTTATATTTACTGCATTACCTGTTTTTTCAGGGACAGTGATTATAGAGTCATGGAGAAATGATGATGCTGATGCTTGGAATGATAAAATTATTCCTGCATTTAATGCTAAACATCCAGATATTGAAGTAGTCTTTCAGGCTACTATTCCAGCACAATACTCAGCTAGCATTAGTGCGAAACTTGAAGGTGGAAACGCTGGGGATTTAATAACCTTAATACCTTTTGATGCTTCGCTTAAATTATTTAATAGAGGTTGGTTAGCTTCTTTAAATGACTTAGGTGGATTAGAAAACTATCCTCAGGTAGCTAAAGACGCTTGGAGTACTGATAATCAAAGTGATCTTTTCGGAGTGCCTATGGCTTCTGTATCACATGGATTTATGTATAATAAAGATATCTTTAAAGAGCTTGGTTTAAGTGTTCCAAAAACAGAGAGTGAGTTTTTTAATGTATTAGAGAAGATTAAATCTGATGGAAATTATATCCCATTGGCAATTGGTACTGCTGATACATGGGCTATATCTACAATGGGCTTCCAAAACATTGGTCCTAATTATTGGGCTGGTGAAAAAGGGCGAAAAGGAATATTGACTGGTGATGAGAAATTCACTGATGATCATTATGTTAGCCTATTTGAAACTTTAGGTAAATGGAGTAATTATATGGCTGATGGATATCAAGCGCAAACATATCCTGATAGTCAAAACTTATTTACACTAGGTGATGCTGCAATTTATCCAACAGGTTCATGGGAAATTTTTACATTTTCTCAAAATGCTGATTTTGAATTTAGTGCTTTTGCTCCACCAACACGTGATGGACAATCTAATTGCTATATTGATGATCATACAGATATAGGTATTGGTCTTAACTCAAAAGCTAAAAATCCAGCAGAAGCTAAAGTGTTTTTAGAGTGGTTAACTGGTGCAGAATTTGCAGAAATATTTGCAAATGAAGTACCTGGATTTTTCCCACTTCATTCTCATTCGATTTCAGTTAATGATCCAGTTGCAAAAGAATTCATTAGTTGGAAGGACACATGTGATACAACTATAAGAAATAGTTATCATATTGTTGGAAGAGGAGAGCCAAATTTAGAGAGTGTATTGTATGAAGTAGTTTCAGGTGTTGTTAATGGAACTGTTACTCCAGCTGAAGCGGCAGAAAGAGCTGAAGCTAGTTTAGCTAATTGGTACGAACCACATCAATAATAAAGAAAAAATTTGTGGCGATTTTTATCGCCACAGATATATAAAATCTTAATTAATAATATTAAACAATTAATATGAAGAAAAAATTTCCATTACACATTATAGTTTTTCTTTTTCCTGCTTGTTTTATTTATTCTATTTTTATGATTTATCCTCTTATAGATACTATGAGAGTAAGTCTTTATACTCAAAATTTATTAGGAGAAAATATGGATGACTCTTCGGGTGTAAGAGCTTTTATTGGATTAAGGAATTATTATGATTTATTTTTTAATGATACTTGGTCTTGGCATTTTTGGAATGCTCTTAAAAATAATATATATTTTTTTCTTTTGCATATTTCTATTCAAACACCAGTAGGTTTACTCATAGCTGCTTTTTTATCAAATAAAGAATTAAAATTAAAGAATACATACCGCACATTAATTTTTTTACCAGCAATGATGTCGATAGTCATAGTGGGTTATATCTTTAACTTAATACTATCTTCTTTATGGGGCATTCCTCAAACTATTTTAGGATTGGTCGGTTTAGAAGATATTGTTCAGCCTTGGTTAGGGTTAAAGGGATCTGCATTAATAACTGTTTCACTAATTTCGATATGGCAATTTGTTGGAATTCCAATGTTACTATTTTATGCTGCTCTTGTCAGTATTCCTGAAGAAATACTTGATGCAGCAAAAGTTGATGGATCTTCTGGATATAATACATTTTGGAAGATAAAATTTCCTCTTATTTTACCTACAATTGGACTAATGTGTGTATTAACTTATGTCGGAAATTTTAATGCATTTGATTTGATTTATGCAATTAAGAATATCTATGCAGGCCCAGAGTTTTCTACTGATTTAATGGGAACTTTCTTCTACCGCACATTTTTTGGATATCAACATCAGTTGGGGAATCCTACAATGGGTGCTACAGTTGCATCAACAACTTTTGTAATAATTTTAGTCGGAGTAGTTTTTTATTTATATGCATTTCAAAAACGTATTACTAGATATCAGTATTAATGAAAAATTTATCATCTAAGTTAAACTCAACTATCATGCATATGGTGTTAATTTTTTATACTCTAATTTGTTTATTTCCTGTTTACTTACTTGTTAATAATTCATTTAAATCAAGAAGGGCTATATTTAAACAGCCTCTATCACTACCAAACGAGGAAACATTTAGTTTGGCAGGTTATTTAAAAATGTTCTCCAGAGTTGATTTTGGTGTTTTTTTTTACAATTCAATATCAGTAACAATTATTACTCTTTTCTTTGTCTTACTTTTTGGTGCAATGGCAGCTTGGGCACTTTCTGAATATAAATTTAAGGGAAATACTATGCTAGGTTTATACCTTGCTTTTGGCATCATGATTCCTATTAAATTAGGAACAGTGAGTATCTTGCAATTAATGAACTCATTAAATTTAGTTAATTCTCTTACTGGATTAATTATTATTTATATTGCCCAAAGCCTCCCTTTGGCAATTTGGATTTTAACTGAATTTATGAAGCAACTAAGTAATGAGCTTAAAGAAGCAGCTAGGTGTGATGGAGTAAACGAATATCAATTATTTTTTTATATAGTTTTACCTCTATTAAGACCACCAATGGCAACAGTAGGGGTGTTTACAATGGTGCCTGTATGGAATGATCTTTGGTGGCCTTTAATTTTAGCACCATCTAATGGAAAGCAAACTGTTATATTGGGTATGCAGCAATATATTGGTCAATATGTGACTAATTGGAATGCTATTTTTGCCTCACTTTCTTTAGCTCTTATTCCTGTAATAATATTTTATTTAATATTCTCAAGACAATTAATAAGAAGTATTACTTCTGGAGCTGTGAAGTAGAATACAAAAATAATTAATGAATAAAAAAAATAATTCTATTATTAAATATCTAAAAAACTCATTGATAGCATCATGTCAACCAATTCCAAAAGGTCCACTAGACTCCTCTTCTTTTATATTAGCTTCTGCAAAAGCTTCAATTATAGGTGGGGCTAAAGCATTAAGAATAGAGGGTTTTAAAAATTTAAAAGTTATAAAAAAAAATATAAATTTACCAGTTATTGGAATTAAAAAAAGAATTACTAAAAGATATCCTGTAATTATCACACCATTATTAAGTGATGTTGAAAAATTAGCAGAGTTAGGGGCTGAGATCATTGCTTTTGATGCAACTTTTAGAAACAGACCTTTTTCAGTTGGTAAGTTAATTTCAAAAATTCATTCATACAAAAAAATAGCTATGGCAGATTGCTCAAATATTAAAGATGCCCTCAATGCTATCGATAATGGAGCTGATATATTATCTACAACTCTTTCTGGTTATACAATCAATAAGCAAATTTCTAAAAATCCTGATTTTAAATTATTAAATTTATTAATTAAAAAGTTTAATGTTCCAGTTATAGCTGAGGGTAGATTTAATACACCAGCTTTTTTTAAAAAAGCTATTAATTATGGAGCTCATTCAGTAGTAGTGGGAACAGCATTAAATAGAATTGAGCTCATAACTAGAACATTTTTAGATGAATAGTAAAAAAATATATATTATCACTGTTGATGTTGGAGGTAGCAAAACTAATATTGGTTATTTTTCTAGTGGAAAACTAATTAAAATTATTAATTTTTCAACTAAAAAATATGGACCAGAAAATATTAATAAAATTTCAGAAATTTTATTTAATTCAAAAAAAAATATATCATCAATTTGTTTGTCACTTACAGGGTTAATAAATAATAAAGGTTTGTGGAATCCTATTAATAAGAAAACGCTTGGTGATTTTAAAAATTACCCTGTAATTAAAGTTTTAAAAAACACTTTCAGAGTTCCAGTTTATGCTCTTGGAGATACTCAGGCAGCTGCTCTAGGGGAAATGTATTATGGTAATGGAAAAAAACTAAGAGATTTTTTTTATATAACGATATCTACAGGAATTGGAGGAAGCTTAATTCACAATAAAAATCTATTTGACCATAAAGTTTCTGATGTTGGTGCAATAGGTCATAATGTAATAAAATTTAATGGTATGCGATGTGGTTGTGGTAGAAGAGGGTGTCTAGAAGTTTACGCCTCAGGAAATGGATTAATTAAACTAAATAAAATAAAGAAATGTGTTAATACTAAAGATCTTTTAACTAAATTTAAAAATAATGCACAAACAAAAAAAATAGTTGATAATGCCGTAAAAATGATTGTTGAGAGTCTAACTAATGTAAATGCTATGCTAAGAATAGACAACTTTATTATGGGTGGAAGTGTTGGATTAAATTCATATTTCTATAAGAAAATAAAAGATCAATTAAAAGAAATGCAATCTCCTTTAATGCTTAAAAGAGCTAAACTTCAATCAAAAGCTGAATTATATGGATGTTATGCGTATATAGATAAACGACTATTTCTGAAAAAATGACAAGTTCAAATAAAGTATCTGGTAAAATCATTAATTATAACAGTTCATTTTTAGGTGAAATTATATTTGATGAAAATATTACCAATATTAATAAGTCTGAAGAAATAAATGGTGAATATTATATCATACCAGGCTTTGTAGATTTACATTGTCACGGTGGTGGTGGCTTTGACACAATGGACGGAATCCAAGCAATTAAAAAAATGTCATCTTATCACTTATCAAAAGGTACAACATCTCTTTTAGCTACTACTTGGACAAGTTCATTTGATCATACTTTTGCAGCTCTGGGTAATTTTAATTCACTAATGAGTATGAGTTCAAATCTTATGGGTGTTCATTTAGAGGGGCCATTTATTAATCCTGCAAAACTTGGCGCGCAACCAGCCTTAACAATTAATCCATCAATTGAGTTTATTGAAAAAATTAATGAAATTGCCAATATCAAAACAATTACATTGGCTCCTGAGATAGAAGGTATGAATCAGTTCATCCCTTTTTTAACTGATAAGGGAATCAATGTTCAATTTGGTCATTCGCTTGCAGATAGTCAAACTTGTGAAAGATACATGAGTTTGAGCAATATAAGCTTTACTCATTTATATAATGCTATGTCGGATAATAATCACAGAAATCCAGGCGTGCTTTCTGCTGCTTTAAATAGTGGAAAATTTGCAGAAATTATTTGTGATATGAACCATGTAAGTAAAGAATCTATTTTAATTGCTAAAAAATGTATTCCTAATCTTTATGCCATAACAGACTCTATCGCTGCAACAGGCATGAAGGATGGTAATTATAATTTTGCTAATGTTGAAATAGAAAAAAAGAATAATAAGGTACATTTAAAAAATACAAATACTTTGGCTGGCAGTGTTGTTAATATGCACGACACTTTTTTAAACTTAATAAAAATGAATATTTCTATTCAAGATGCGGTTAGAATGACCAGTTATTCTGCTTCAAAATATTTAAAACAAGATGATATAGGGTTTTTAGATATTGGAAAAAAAGCAAATTTTCTAATTTTAGACAAAGAGTTTCATTTAATGAACATCTACTTAAATGGAGCGCTAGTCAATGGTTGATTCTTTAGTTTTAGATGAAGCTTTAAGTATTCCGAGTATCATTGATAAGTTTAATCATATTGATAACAATCCTTATCAAAATATTGCTAATTTAATAAATCAGAAAAAAATAAAGTATGTTGTGACTATTGCTAGAGGAACTTCTGATTGCGCTGCACTATATTGCTCTTATTTATTTGCAAAGCATTTAGGCCTTCCAACCTACAGTATGCCTCCCTCAATTATTACTTTAGAAGAATCAAAGTTTGATTTTTCAGAAGCTTTAGTAATAGTTATTTCACAATCTGGTAAAAGCTCAGATCTAGTAGAGTGTGAGAAAAAATCCAGATCAATGGGTGCAAAAACAATAATTATTACTAATAATGATCTTAGTCCTATTGTTAATGAGGCAAATTATTTTTTTAATATGTTCGCGGGTGAAGAAAGAAGTGTTGCTGCTACTAAAACGTTCACACAAACTTTATTGGTTTTAACAAAGTTAATTTTTATTTGCCAAGGTAAAAAGAATATTAATGACGATATTAAGAAATTAAGTGAAAGTTTACTTAAGGACTCTATCAATCAATGGAATGAAAATATTATAGATAATACTATTAATACTGGATTTATAATAGGTAGAGGGGTTGGCTTCGCTCTATCAAATGAAATATCACTTAAATTTAAAGAGCTAAGCCAAGAGATGATTGAGCCTTTTAGTAGTGCTGAAGTGATGCATGGCCCTAAAAGCTTAATTCAAAATTCTTTCAAACTTTTTATTTTAGGTATGAATGATAAAAGTGGATTAACTGTAAATCAAGACATTAGTGAGCTTAAAAATTATACAAATTTATTATATCAATTGACTTCAGATGAGAAATTAAAATCTGAATTTTATTATTTATCAAATGAAATTTTAGAATTTGATTCTATTATATTAATGTCAAAATTTTATCCTTGGATAATTCGTTATACAATCAAAAAGGGATTAAATCCTGATGCACCACGCTATTTAACAAAAGTAACACAAACTTTTTAATTTTTTGGATAATTTTGATTTAGTTATTGTAGGTGCTGGCTCAGCAGGATGTATTATTACAAGCAATTTAATTAATAATACAAACTATAAAGTACTATTAATTGAAGCTGGACCAAGTGATAATAGTCCAGTTATCCATACTCCTTTGGGATACGGAATGACTTTTTATCACAAGAAAATGAATTGGAATTTTTATTCAAAAAATCAACAGAATCTTAATAATAGAGAAATATACTATCCCCGTGGAAAAGTTATAGGAGGATCAGGATCCATAAACGCTATGATTTATGCACGAGGTTTAAGTTCAGATTATGAGAATTGGAATTTAAACTCAAACTGGTCATGGGATAATATTCAAGCAACTTTTAATGAATTAGAACAGTCTGTGAGTGAGGAAAGTAATGAATTAGCAATTAATAGAATACCTGTTAATGATGTGAGCAAACAACATCATCCTATTTTAGATAATTTTTTCAAAGCTTCCAAAGATTTCAATTTTAATTTCAATAAACAATTAAACAGCTCAAGTGAAGATCAGGTTGGGCATTATAATGTTAATATTTATAAAGGTTTAAGAAATTCATCAGCTAAATCATTTTTAAAACCAATCCAAAATAATCCAAACTTAACCATTTTAAAAAATACAGAAGTTTTAAAATTAAATTTTAAAGATAATAAAATTTCTAGTTTAGAGATTAAGCATAAAAGTAAGATACTTAAGATAAAACCAAAGATTGGGACTATTCTTTCAAGTGGTTCAATTATGACACCTTATTTATTATTAAAATCAGGAATTGGTAATGCCAATGACTTAAAACAATTAAGTATCCCGGTTAGTTTCCATAGTCCACACGTTGGAAAAAATTTTCAAGATCATTTAGGGTTAGATTATTTATATAAAACTCATTTACCCACGCTAAATAGAGATTTAGGTACTTGGCCAGGAAGAATACAATCTTTTTTAAGATATGTTTATAACAGAAAAGGACCACTTTCTTTGAGTCTAAATCAGGGAGGAGGCTATATTAATTGGAAGTCCCTTGATCCTTATCCTAACATACAATTGTACTTCAATCCTCTTACTTATTCTGTTACTTTTAAAGATAAAAGACCTCTTTTAAACACTGATAAATTTAATGGTTTCATAATTGGTTTTAATTCGTGTAGACCTAAAAGTCTTGGCGAGATAAATTTAAAAGTATCTGGTGATGATTATCTCCCTAGCATAGATCCAAAATATCTATCTGATGAAAAAGATATTCATGATTTATATTCTATCTTTAATTTTATTAGAAAATTTGCAGCCAATAAAAATATTAATGATATAATAAAGTCACCAGTCAATATTGACCCCATTAATTCAAGTGATTTTGAATTGCTTGATCATTTTAAATCAAATGCAACTAGTATTTATCATCCATGTGGTACATGTCGGATGAGTAAAGGTGTTGAGACAGGCGTTGTATCTGAAAAGTTAAAAGTTCACGGACTTGATAATTTATGGATTGTGGATGCTTCTATTATGCCAAATATTACTTCAGGGAATATTAATGCCCCAGTTATGATGTTATCACATTTATCTAGCAAAATTATAATAGAAGAATTAAAATATAAATATAAATGAAAATTACAAAGTTAGAAACTTTTAGCAAACCCTATGTAAGTTTCGTTAAAACAACATTAGAAGATGGCTCTGAGGGTTTTGGACAGATGTCAACATATCATGCTGACATAACGGCTAAAATATTTCATAAACAGGTAGCGCCTTGGGTTTTAGGCAAATCATGGATTAATTTTGATGATATAGAAAATTTAGTTTTAGAAAAAGAACATAAATTCCCTGGCTCATATTTATTACGAGCTATTGCTGGTCTTGATACATCATTATGGGATTTAAAGGGTAAGCTTGAAGACAAGCCTGTCACATCACTTATTGGAGGTAGTCCAGGAAAATTAAAAGTTTATGGATCATCTATGAAAAGAGATATTTCTGCAGAAGATGAGGCTAAGCGATTTAATATTCTATTTGATGAAAATGGTATTGATGCATTTAAATTCAGAATTGGGGCTGAGTGTGGAAGAGGCTTGGATGAATGGGAAGGCAGAACACAGGATATTGTTAAAACAATTAATAAATCTTTAGATGATTCAGTAAAAAAATTAGTAGACGCAAACAGTTGCTTTTCTCCCAGTCAGGCAATTGAAATTGGTAAACTGTTAGAAGATAATAATGTTACTCATTTTGAAGAGCCTTGCCCATATTGGGAGCCTGAACAAACTAAACAAGTTACCGATGCGCTTGTAATTGATGTAACAGGAGGAGAGCAAGATTGTGATTTAAGAATATGGAGAGACATGGTGAGTAGAAAAATCGTCAATATTTTTCAACCTGATATTATGTATCTTGGAGGCTTAACTAGAACTCTTCAAGTTGCAAAAATTATTGAGGCAGGTGGTTATACATGTACTCCTCATGCAGCTAATTTATCCCTAGTCACTATGTGCACAATGCATTTACTTAAAGCTATACCAAATGCGGGCCCTTATTTAGAACTATCAATTGAGGGTGAAGATTATTATCCATGGCAGCAAGAACTGTTCTTAAATAATCCTTTTGCAGTAGAAAATGGTAGAGTAACTATCACCGATAGGCCGGGGTGGGGAGTAGATATAAGCCCTAAATGGATGAATAGCGCTGAATATCAAGTATCAGAAACTAATTAACTATTTACTTTATTCAAAACTAAAAATATAATTTTTTAAAAAGGAGTTTTTATGTCAACATATGAATGTAATATTTGTGGCATGTCAGTTAATGCAACATGTGCTAAATGTGATGAGCCACTTAAAAATGATATTTTAACAAAAGATGATGGTTCTGAAGTGCAAATATCTAAATGCCCAAGTGGACATGGAAAAATTAAATCACCTATGTGTTGTGGTAATGATATGGCCTGTTCTATTGATTAATAAAGAAATTTATTAAGTTGATTATTAACATCTTCCGCCTGCTCAATTGTAGCACCGTGTTTGGCATTTTTAATAATATATAAAGTACTATTTTTTATTTCTTTACTTAATCCTTCATTCATTAAAACGGTTGAACCGACTTCATGTTCACCGGTCATAATTAAAGTTGGCATAGTAAAATTATTGTAATTTATGGGATATTTATCTGAGTCTACAAATATTTTATATGCCGGCAAAAAATTATGATTACTTTTTTTCTCTAAAAGATCATAAAAAAAATCATGTACTTGAGGGTTGATTTTTAAATAATTTTCTGAAAACCATCTTTTGATTGAGTTATTCGTTATGCTTGAGCCATTAAGAGCTTGGTTATATCTACTCTGCACCTTTTCAATTTGACTTGTTGATCTTTGAAACACACTTCCAATTAAAACTAATTTATTTATTTTATTATAAAATTTTTCAGTAAAATGTTGCGCTATGAGAGCTCCAATTGAAAATCCAACAAGGTTAATTTTTTTTAATTTTAGTTCATTAATTAAATTAAGTAATTGTTCACTGTAAATATCAAAGCTAAGTTCTTTAAATCCTCCTGTGGATTGACCATGATTAATCAAATCATAAAACAAAACTGATTTATTATAAAAAAAATCTTTTTGTGGGTACCACATTGAATGATCTAGTCCTACCCCATGAATAAAAATAGTAGTCGGAGATTCTCCTGATTTATTTAATTGATAAAAATTTCCAAAGGAGTCTTTATGATTGATAAAATTCATTTTGTTCGATGTTTAAAAGAGTCTTTTCTAAAACTATAGAGAGCATCTGGATCAACTTCAACATTAATAACAGCTGGTTTATTACAAACTAATGCATCAGATACTGCTTTTTTTAAATTTGTTAGTTTTGTAACATGATATCCTTTTGCTCCATAAAGCTCTGCCAGTTCATGAAAAGGAGGGCTGCTAATATCTGCTCCAATATATCTTTTATCATAAAAATCCCTTTGATAAGCTTTTTCAGCGCCCCAGGATTTATTATTCATGACAATAGTAATAGTATTGATTCTATGAGAAACTGCAGTTGAAAGTTCAGATATTGTCATTCCAAATCCACCATCACCCATTAAACTAAATACATGAGAGTCTGGTTTAGCTAGCTTTACCCCAAGTCCTGCAGCAAAGGAAAAACCCACCAAACCAAAATCAAGAGGGGTAAATAGAGATTGTGGTTCGAAAAAATTAAACTCATCTGTTGCTTGTAGACATAGCGTTCCTGCATCAAGCGTTACAGATGAGTTTTTTGGCATTAAATTTCTTAATTCTTTAAAAAGTCCAGACGGTTGAATTAATACCGAATTTAGATCGGCATCCTCATCTCTTTTTTTATAATATAAAGTTTTACTATTTAAAAATTCTTCACTCCATTTTCTAGAATTAGTTTTGATATCTTTATTTTTTAGAAATGAGGTTAAGCTTTCAAAAAATAATTTTACATCATTATTAATTCCAACATCAATTGGAAAGTACCGACCTATCGCAATCGGATCAATGTCTACTTGCACAATTTTAGCTGATTGAGAAATATTATCATAAGAATAAAATGTGGAGTTAAAACCAAGTCTTGTACCTAAGGCTAAAATTAAATCAGCATTCTTAACAAGAGAAGAGGCAACCTTATTGCCCCTAGGACCCATTTGCCCAGCATACAGTTCATAATCAGATGGAATAACATCACCGTGTCCAGCTGATGATGCGATTGGTATATGTAATTTTCTTGAGAGGGACATAGCCTCTTTGTAAGTTTTAGAATTTTTTATTCCTGCTCCACAAATAATTACAGGTTGTGAGGATTTTTCGATTAATAAAATTATTTTTTCTATATCTTTTTCACTTATAATTTTTTGCTTTTCGTTTTTATCAATATAAAATGAATCAAATTTTTCTACATCAGCTAAAACGTTACGTGGTATGTTTACATGAACAGGCCCACACTTTCCTTGAGTTGTAAGATTTATAGCTTTATTTAAATCCTCCGGAATTGATTTAGTGTTTTTTATTGAAAAAGTTTTTTTTGTTATTGGTTCAAATAATTTTTGTTGATCAACTTCTTGAAAGGCATCTTTTCCTTGATGTTCTGATGATATTGCTCCTGCTATTGATAGAAGAGGAGAAAATGCAGCTTTTGCTTGAGCAACACCTGTAACAAGATTTGTTGCACCAGGTCCATTTTGACCAGCAATAATAACTCCATGGCTACCGGAGGCTCTTGCATAGGCATCTGCCATATGCGCTCCAGTTCTCTCATCTCTCACATCTATAAATTTGATAGCATCTTCACCATACAGTGCATCAAACAGTTCCATAGTAGCTGAACCAATTAAACCAAATACAAGTTTAATATTATGAGCTTTAAGGCATTCAACAACAGCCCTACCTCCCGAAATAGGGTGCTTAATTATTCTGTTCATTACGATTTCGCTTTGATCTTATTTTTAGATTTGTTTTTAAAATGAGGAATAATTTTTTCAGTGAAAAGCTGAATACTTTTCATACAATCTTCATGTTTAACACCAGGAAAATTTGACCATACTTTTAAATTTTGTAAATTTAGTTCTGTCTGCATTTCTTCAATTTTATTAATAATATAATCAACAGTTCCAAAAAGCATATTTCTTTCATGTAAAAAATCATACGAAAGTAAATCTAACTTATGATCAGTTTTAGGAAGCTCTTCTCCAGGATTCATATGAGTTCCAAGACCTCTCCAATGACAAACCCAGCGCATATAATTGACCATTTGTTCACCGGCTTTTTCTTTTGCCTCCTCCATGCTATCAGCCACAAACATGTCTCTTACAACACTAATACCATCTCCTAATTCAACATGATGTTTTTCTTTTTCAGATTTTGCTTGTTGATATATTTCAAAACGTTTTTTTAGAGATTGAACTGGCGGTATCCACATAATGACACTAATATCATTTTTAGCAGCCCACTCAATTGAACTTGGGCTATCAACTACTTGCCATAATGGAGGATGGGGTTTCTGAATAGGCTTAGGGACTACACTTATTTTCTCAAGAATTTTGGTATCTAAATTCATAAATTCTTCACTTGGAGGGCTCATATCATGTTGCCATTCAAAATTCGGAGCAGGATAAGTATAAAATTCTCCCTCATGATTAAAGTATTTTTCTGTCCAAGCTTTTTTAATTATTGTGAGAGTTTCTTCAAATAGTCTAAAGTTTTTAGCTTGATCTTTCATATCAGCATCTGCATTCATATTTAATGCTTCACGACCATAGATACCTCTACCTACACCAGCCTCTACTCTTCCATTAGATAATTGATCTAATAGAGCGATATCTTCAGCAGCTCTAATTGGATTCCAAAAAGTTATTATAGATGCTGCTTGACCTATACGAATATTTTTTGTTCTTGCTGCTATATCAGAACTTAGTAAGATAGGGTTTGGACAGATCTCCATTCCTTCATGACTAAAGTGATGCTCAGTAAACCAAATTGAGTCCCAATCATTTTTATCACAGTAAGTAGCAATATCACGAACCTCTTCTAATATCTGATTATAACTTTTTTTATTGCCCCAGTTTGTTGAATTACAGAAATAGCCTATTTTCATATTACCTCCCAAAATTGAAGGCGACCTATCCCACTTCCGTTAAATGACGACGAGTTATGTATCGCTAAATAATTGGTATTATAAATTTGTAAAAATTCAATAAAAAAAGACATAATTATCAAAAAACCTATAAAAACTATAATTATTTATGATTAAAAATATTATTTTTGATTTTGATGGAGTGCTAGTTGACAGCGAAATATTAGTCGCAAAAGCCTTTGCAAAATATATGCTTAATTTTGGAATTGAAATCAATGAGAAAGAATTTGCGCATTTTGCTGGTAAAAAAACTTTTGAAGTAATTGAAATTTTATCAGAAAAATACTCTATTAAAAATCAGCAAAAATTTTTTGATGATATTATGGAAATTGCTTCTAATATATATAAAAAAGAATTAACCTTAGTGCAGGGTGCTCATAATTTTGTAAGCAATGCTAATCAAAAATTATTTATAGGATCTAATAGTATTAAAAATAGAATACTTGATGGTCTTTACAGAGTAAAACTAAATCAATATTTTAAAGCAGATCAAGTATATTCATTTGATCTTGTCGAAAATCCTAAACCTCACCCTGATATTTATTTAAAAGCAATTGAAGATAATAATCTTCAAAAAGATGAAACTATAATTATTGAAGATAGCTCTGTTGGTGTAAGGGCTGGTGTTAGTTCAGGGGTGAAAGTTATAGGAATTACTGCTGGAGGACACTGGCATGAGCAAAGAGATGATAAAGAACTACTTGAAGCTGGAGCAATAGCTGTTACAAATAATTATAATAAAATAGAAAAAATAATTCAAAGTTATTAATATGGGCCCAGCAGTTAAAGGAAATCCTCTTCAAATATTTGTTTTGTTATTAGTTACATCATATGTAATTGGTGAATTTATTTTACCTAAATATGCGTTATTCTCTCTAATCAATCTAATTGGAATAATAGGATTGATATTAAGTTTAACCCTGTTTTTTTCATCTCTAAATCTGTTCAATTCTTATAAAGAAAATCCTAGACCACAGGCAGATACTAATAAAATAATTAAAACTGGTATTTTTGCATACTGTAGAAATCCTATGTATTTAGCTTTTATATCTTTTCACTTAAGTATGTTTTTAACTTTTGAAAATGTCGCCTACTTTTTAAGTGCCATTGGATTATTTGTTTGGATTAATACTTATGTAATTCCAGAAGAAGAAAATTTTTTAGAAGAAAAATTTAGTGATGAGTATAGTCGATATTTAGAAGCTGTTAAAAAATGGATGTTTTTTTAACCTATTGAAAAAATATATTACTGAAATACTTACAATAATATGAATTTTAATACTTTTTATTTCTTTTAATGCCATTGGTGCAGGAACTAAGTCTAGTACTGATGTTTCTACCGATAGGGTTGAGCAAATAAATAAATTATACGAATTAGCAGAAAAGCATATTTATAATAAGAAATAAGATAAATCACTAAAGTTGCTAAAAACACTTACCAAAAGAGAAGATTTAGGAACAAAAAGAGCAGACATTTATAATTTGCTTGGATTTAGTTACCGAAAAATAGATACCTCTAACTTAGATAAATCGTTTGCGGCATATATGATGGCATTAGAGTTAGATCCAAATAAATGTTGGTGCACATGAGTATTTAGGTGAACTATACTTGATGAAAAATCAAAAAGATAAAGCTATTAGCATACTTTCTGATCTTGAAAAGCTAGTAGGTAAAGATGATAAAGAGTATATTGATCTTCTTTCTGCAATTGAAAAATTTAAATCTTAAGTAATCTTTTTTATCTTTTGATTTCTATCAAGATTTATTAATAGGTCTGCTTTTGCAGGCATAGTTTTTATCATCCATTTGGTTATCTTTTCATAGTGCTGTATAAAAAACGATAATTCTTTTTTATTCATTAATTTCTTTTGATTGGTTTTAATAGCATTATTTTTTTCTTGTAGAACTCTCCACTTTAAAACATATGCAAAAGATGGGGGCTTAAGGTAAATCGTTATGTCAAACATTTTAAAAACACTTTGATATTGATTTTTTAATATTGAGTTATAGTATTTTCTCCATACAAAATTTTTATCTAAATTTAACTCTAACTTATTAATATTTTTATAGAGGTACTTATCTTCTACTGCAGAAGTACCACAACACCAACCCTCGAGTATTAAAATTTGTGCACTTGTAACCTTGTTTAGTGTTTTACTACAATCATCTTTAAGTTTATCAAACTTCGGAGTTGATATTGGAAATTTTTGTTTATTGAAATTATTAATATGTCTTCTTAGTTTATTTATATCATGAGTTCCTGGAACACCTCTTGTTTTTAGAAGAGGATGTATTTTTTTAGAGATTTCGTTTCGTTTATTTTTACTTAAATAATAATCATCAATACTCAATATCATTACTTTTTTCTTATATATTTTTTCGATTACTAATTTAATAATTATAGCTAGAGTTGACTTGCCTACACCTTGAGATCCAGATATTAGAAATTTATTATCATTTGTGTTGATTATCTTATCTATTATAGGAGTTATAGATCTGGAAATGTATGCGATTGAAAATTTTTTATTTGTTGTAATTAATAATTGTTGTTGAATAAAAATATTAATATCAATTTTCATAAATATAATGAATTATGGTAAATATTAATTTATACAACTTAAATTATATATGAAATTTCTTTTTGATTTAGGTGGTGTATTTTTTGACTGGGATCCTAATTATTTTTTTAAAAATATATTTGATACTGAAGAAGAAAGAGAATATTTTTTAACTGAAATTTGTAGTGATGAATGGAATGTGAAACAAGATGCTGGAAGAACAATCCAAGAGGCAGAAGAAGAACTTATTCCTAAATTTCCTAATTATACTGAGGAAATAAAAATGTATTATAAAAATCATCGAAATATGATTAAAGGAACTTTTAATGAATCTATTGAAGTTTTAAGTTATCTTAAACAAAATAAATTTGAATGTTATGTTTTATCTAATTGGTCTGCAGAAACATTTCATGGTCCAGAACAAAATATGGTTAGTGACTACCCTTTTTTAAAAAATTTTGATGGATTATTGATCTCAGGAGAGGATAAATTAATTAAACCTGATAACGCTATTTATCAACTTGCAATTAATCGTTTTAATTTAACACCAAAGGAAACAGTTTTTATTGATGACAAGTTAGAAAATATTAAAGCAGCTCAAAATTTAAATTTTAAAACAATACATTTGGTTGATCCAAAAAATATTGAATTAGAAATTAATAAATTTTTAATTTAATCTTTTTTTAGTTTCTTTATCAAAAAGATGGTATTGATCTTTCTCAATTTCTAATTCCAGGGATATAATCATCTTTATTAAAATTTACCCCATATTTATCAGCCATATCTTCAAATGGATAAACCACACCATTTTTAACTTGAGCTACCATTATGGCGGCACCAGCATCATAAATCTGAACCATATGTGGATGCTCGCCAGCTCTGTAAGCCGCTATAAAAGCTGCAAGAATATCTTCATAACTTCCTTTACTAGTAGGAATTAATTTTGAACCATCTTGACTTGAGTTCCATCTGTCTGCAATTTCATTAATAATCGATTCTAACTTACCAGTATGTCCATGCCAATAATGTAACTCAACCGGCTTGGAAATTGTTGGAAAAGATAGGAATGAAGTAACTAAAAAAGCTAATAAAAGCTTATAAATATTTTTCATTTTTCCTCCATGATTAAATAATATAAACTCTAAGTAAAACGTTTTATCTGTCAACAATAACTTTCGTAAATTTTCTTATTTATTCTAATACGAATGTGGATTAATTAAATTAGGATATTTTTTGAACTAATTTCAAATTCACTACAATTAAACAATTTTATAGAGCTTTTTTCTATCATTTCTGATGAATCTTTAGCATCTATTGGATATTCTATTGAACCGCTTGGACAGCTTGAAAAAATTATATTATTAATTTTTGTTGTGTAAGAACAGTGAACATGACCAAAAACTACTTCCTTAACATTATTATATTTACTGATTAAATCAATAAACTCTTTTCCATTTTGGCATTTAATATGATCAAATAGCAAGCTGCCAATATTTATAGGTGGGTGATGCATAAATATAATTACGTGTTTGTCATTTTCTCGATCAAGGGTATTTTTTAGCCAATCCATAGAATATTTATTTATCTCTCCTTCTATTTTATTCTCAATAGCTGTATCCAAGCATATAATTTTTGTATTAAAGCTGTCGATGCAATAATTCACATTACCTTTTTCATCTATTAAATTCTTACTTAGATGTTTTTTTAAACCACTTCTAACATCATGATTTCCCATCATGGGGTAGATAGGTCTATTTAATTTTTTGCATAAATTAAAAAATTCGTGATAATAAATTTCTATATCGTGTATTAAATCTCCAGATAAAATATAAATATCTGGAATTTGATCTAGGTTGTTACATGCATCAATAGTTCTTAAAAATGAATTGTGGGTATCAATTTTATCAAATAATTTTTCTTTACTGCTTACATAATGAGTATCACTTATTTGACCTATGAGAAAATTTTTTTTCAATTAATTAAGTTATTTTTGAAATTAACTGCTTTGCTGATTCTATATTTTTTTGATAATACTTTTCATATCTTAAGCCTAATTCAAAATTAAAATAAATATCTTTAGATAAATCTAGAGATGAAAATATTATATCAAATGGTAAATCCCCCCATCCTAATGGAAGATGAATATCTCCTTGCCCATAAGTTATATCTTCAGGAAAAATATATGTTTCCATATTTTTCATTCTACCAAAGGAGTCATGCACATGTAAATGTTTTGCGTTTTTTGCCATTTTGGATATTTCATCTAAAAAATCTTTTTTATGGAAATTTGAATTTATATAACCATGACTAAAATCTATTGTAGTTTTTGCAAAAGGATGATCAATTTTATTGATTTCTTCTGCTACTTCACTTGGTAATGGGGCATAATTACTAGGGGTAAAAGGAAATATATTTTCTATACACAAAGTAACATTTTTACTTTGTGCCTTAATAGCTAGGTCATGATAAATTTCATTTTGTTTTGCCAAATAATCTTTGTAGATGTTTGTTTGATTAAATATTTTATTTGTTGTGTAACCAAAATGAGTAACAAGAATCTTGCTTTCAATTTGAGAACAAACTTCTATTTCTTTTTCTAAAACTTTTTTATGTTCTTCTAAATATTCTTGTTGAAGAAAATTTACTGACATTGATCCATGAACTGAAAACTCTAGATTTGAATTTTTTGTGATTTTTTTTAGTTGCTTTATTTCATCCTCAATTATTTCTTTCCCGCAAATTACATCTAATTCATATAAAGGTATTTCAGCCGATTCAGCTCCAATTTTTTCAAGTTTGGTAATCTGTTCTTCTAGAGAGATTATGTCCCCATCATTTGGTTTTAAGGTAAAGCCAATTTTCATTAAATTTATTATACTCTAAAAAAATGTACAGTTATAGCTAATATTCATTTTTTTTCTTTTATTCACATAAAATGTTTTATTTTGTTCGTTTTATATTTATTTAAATCTTGTAAATGTTATGTTTTTTTAAATTTAACATGGGAGGTAAATAATGATTAAATTTAATTTTAAAGTTGTTTCTATATTTGCTTTGTTATTTTCTTTAAATAGTTTTTCTGCAAAATCAGTAGAGTTGGAATTTTATTTTCCAGTTGCGGTAGGTGGAGCTGCTGCATCAACAGTTGAGGAATTAACAAATACATACATGGAGCTTAATCCAGGTGTGACTATTAAACCAATTTATGCAGGTTCGTACACGGACGCTACAACTAAGGCAATTACTGCAGCTAAAGGAGGAAACCCTCCACCAATGGCAGTTTTGATTGCGATAGACATTTTTAAATTCTACGATGAAGATTTAGTAATGCCTTGGGATGATATATTGTCAGCTGAAGAAAAAGAAAATTGGGTTGGTGGATTTTACTCTGCTTTCATGAAAAATAGTCAGATTGATGGGGTTACCTACGGCATACCTTTTCAAAGATCAACTCCAGTCCTGTATTACAATAAAGATGCTTTTAGAGAGGTTGGTTTAGATCCTGAAAGACCTCCACAAAACTGGGCAGAGCAACTTGAGTATGCACAAAAACTTACCAAAAAAGGATCTGATGGCAATATTGAGAGATATGGTATCAGAATTCCAACAAAAGGTTTCCCTTCTTGGCTTACGTCTGGATTGATCTATCAAAATGGTGGTCAAATGACTAATGGCTTAGGAACAGAAACTTTCTTAGATACACCTGAAGTTATTGAAGCTGTTCAATATTTAGTGGATTTAAGTGAAAAGCACAAAGTTATGAGACCGGGAACGCTTGAATGGGGAGCAACTCCAAAAGCATTTTTTGAAGGTCAAACAGCTATGATGTGGACAACAACTGGTAATCTTACTAATGTAAGAAAAAATGCTCCATTTGATTTTGGTGTAGCTATGTTACCAGCTGGTAAAAGTTTTGGAGCTCCAACTGGTGGGGGAAATTTTTATATCTTTAAAGGAACTCCAGCGGATGAGCTTGAGGCAACTAAAGATTTCGTAAAATGGATGACAGCACCTGATCAAGCAGGGGTATGGACTATGGCTACTGGATATGTAGCACCAAGACCAGATGCTTGGGAAACTCAAGCTATGAAAGACTATGTAGCAGATTTTCCACCAGCGTTAGTTGCTAAAGAGCAATTAGCTTATGCTGATGCAGAGTTTTCTACATACGAAAATCCAAAAACTGTTAAAATTTTTAACACTGCTCTTGAAAATGTAATGAGTGGTTCAATTTCTCCAGCTGATGCTATGAAACAAGCTCAAATAGATATTGATAAAATTTTGAAAGATTACAGATAATTTTTGTTAAGCAGCACTTTTAAATAAGTGCTGCTTTTTAATTCTAATTATTATGAATAAAAAAAATAATCTTATTAATGTTTTCTATCTTCTTGTCCCAGGATTTGTATTGTTAATTAGTTTTACTCATATTCCAGCTGTTAAAACACTTATGAATAGTTTTTATTCTACAGCCAAAGGTAGAAGAGCAAGTAAGTTTGTTGGTTTAGAAAATTATGAGACTCTTTGGCAAGACGCTACATTCTGGAAAGTATTTTCAAATAATATTATATATGCACTCGGAGTCATTCCTACCTCAATACTTTTGTCTCTTGCAATGGCATTGTGGGTAAATAGTAAAATAATAGGAAGACCTTTTTTAAGATTTTCATATTTTTTACCAACGGTACTTCCTTTAATAGCTGTAGGAAATATCTGGTTGTTTTTTTATGCTCCTGGATTTGGTTTAATTGATCAAATAGTAACTTCCTTAGGTTTTCCAAGTTTAAATATTCTTGGCTCACAAGAATCTTCACTTTTTGGAGTGATGGCAGTTGGTATATGGAAAGAGGCTGGTTTTTATATGATTTTTTATCTTGCAGGATTGCAAGCTATACCACCTGATTTAAAAGAGGCTGCTATGATTGAGGGAGCAAATAAATGGTATATTTTTTGGAGAATTACTTTTCCACTCCTTACCCCTACAACTTTATTCGTATCAGTTAATGCCGTAATAAATTCTTTTAGACAAATTGATCACATAGTTGTTATGACACAGGGAGGTCCTGATTATGCGAGCACACTTTTGCTTTATTATATTTATGAGTCTGCATTTGTTTTCTGGGACACTGCTTACGCCACAACATTAAGTGTTGTTTTAATTTTATTGCTTTGTTTAATTGCAATAGGGCAGTTTTTTGTTTTAGATAAAAAGGTTCACTATCAATGAAAACTATTGCTAATTTTTTAAGCGAAAGATTAAACGTCATTGGTGCATGGTTGCTAGCACTATTATGGGTTATGCCGTTATTATATGCTATCTGGGCTGCTACTCATCCGATAGAATATGAAGCAAATTTTGATATATTTGCCCCATTAACAACTTACAATTTTACAAATGCTTGGTCTCAAGCTCCATTTGCAAGATATTTACTCAACACAGTAATGATGACAACAATGATTGTGATATCACAATTTATACTTTGTACATTTGTTGCTTTTGCTTTTGCTCGTTTTGAATTTCCTTTTAAAAATATTTTATTTGCAATGGTTCTTTTGCAGTTGTTAATTATGCCCGATATTTTAATAGTTGAAAATTATAAAACTATACGATTTTTAGGCTTAATGGATACAATACTTGCCATTGGTCTCCCATATATGGCATCAGGATTTGGAATATTTTTACTACGCCAAACATTTAAATCTATTCCTAAAGAATTAGATGATGCAGCTCGAATAGATGGCGCTGGGGTATTGAGGATAATCTGGAATGTTTATGTTCCTTTATCAATGCCAACGTTTGTAGCATACGGATTAGTATCAATAAGCTTTCATTGGAATAATTTTCTATGGCCTTTAATTATTACTAACTCAGTTGAGACACGCCCCTTAACTGTAGGTCTAAGTATTTTCTCAATGTCTGAAGCTGGAGTAGAATGGGCTACAATAAGTGCAGGAACCTTAATGACAACAGCACCACTTTTTATTGCTTTTTTAATTTTTCAAAGACAATTTATTGCTAGCTTTATGACTGCTGGAATTAAATAATATTATGAGTAATTCTAGTAATATATTTTTAGATTTAGACGGTACAGTTTATGTTGATAACATAGTTATTAATAATGCCGATGAACAAATAAGAAGATTGAAGAATAATGGGTTTCAGATTTATTATTTAACAAATAATACAAGTAAAAATACAGAATATTATAAAAGTAAACTTAAAAAAATGAATTTACCTATTTCAAATGACAGCATAATTTCTCCAACAAATGTAATAATTGAATGGATTAAAAATAAAAATTATAAAACTATTTATGTTCTTGGTGTCGAGGATTTAAAAAAAGAAATTATTGAAAAAACTCAAGTTAAAATTAATTCGAAAAATGCCGAATGTGTGATTATTGCTTTTGACAAAGAGTTAACTTATAAAAAATTAGAAGAGACATGTAAATTAATTAATAATGGAGTTCCATATTATTTAAGTCATATAGATAATTACTGCCCTACATTGAGTGGGAATATGCCTGACTGCGGTTCAATTGGTTTTATGATTGAAAAAACTACGGGAAAAACATCTAATGGTCATTTTGGTAAACCTAGTGAATTAATGACTAGCTACATAAGAAAAATAATTGGTGACAATAATAAAAATATTTTAGTAGGAGATAGAATTCAAACAGATATAGCTATAGGTAAAAAAATTGGCGCAGAAACTGTTATTGTTTGTTCGGGTGAGTTTAAAAAAGATACTGAAATAAACTATAATTTAGAAAATACTCAGATACATAATACTTTAACTGACTTTCTATTAACAATATAAATGAAAGATATTCAAAAAAATCCACTTAATAAACGGCAAAGAGATATAGTAAACTATGCCAGAAAAGATGGCTTTGTTACTGTTGAGAATTTGTCTGAAATTTTTCAGGTAACACATCAAACTATAAGAAGAGATCTTACTTATCTCTCAGACAATCTATATCTTGCTAGAACTCATGGAGGTGCTTTTTTTCAATCAGGTGTTTCTAATGTTAATCATTATTCTAGACAATCAATTGCACAAGAAGAAAAATTAGCTATTGCAAGTAAAGTATCTGCTTTAATACCTGATAATTCATCTGTTGTATTAAATATTGGCACAACAACTGAACAAGTAGCAAGGAGCCTTTTAAGCACTCATCAAGGTTTAAAAATAATAACAAATAATATTAAT
>JABHWG010000011.1 GCA_018657885.1 Pelagibacteraceae bacterium | reverse complement strand
GTGTGTAGTAGCAATACTACCGAGGGTTCGAATCCCTCTCTTTCCGCCAAAAATTAGGATTATTCTTTAATGATTTTTCAAGCAAAATATGTTTTGTCACTCATACGTCACACTTGGGAATTTATTTTTTGTCAACATTTATAGTGAAGGATGTTAAGATAATAATAATGAAAAAAATATTAATTATAATTTTTTTATTTATATTTATTTCCACTTCAAAGGCAGATAATATTAATCCAGAAAAAATTTTAAATAATATTGATGATCTTTATCGCTCAAATACAAGTCACGGGATAATTACTTTATCTGTAAAAACTAATAATTGGCAGAGAACTTTGACTATGGAACAATGGTCTAAAGGTGAAAATAATAGTCTGATTAAAGTTCTTAAACCTAAAAAAGAAAAAGGACTAGCTACACTTCGCGTTGATAAAAATGTTTGGAACTATATGCCAAAAGTAAAACGTGTGGTTAAGATACCATCTTCTATGATGTCTTCGTCTTGGATGGGATCGCACTTTACCAATGATGATTTAGTCAAGCAATCACGTATGGTAGATGACTATATTTTTTCTATTACTTATGAAGGCATAAGGGATGTCGAAGAAGTTATAGAAATCACATGCTTACCTAAAAAGGAAGCAGCTGTTGTTTGGGGAAAGGTTGAAGTTGTAGTATATGCTGACAATCACATTCCTTTAAGAATGATTTATTATGATGAAGACTTGTTATTATCCCGCACCCTAGAATTTACAAATATTCAAAAAATGGATGGAAAAATGATTCCGGTATTAATGAGCATAATCCCAGCAGATGAGCCAGGAGAATCAACTACTATTAAGTGGGAAGAAATTAAATTTAATATTGCAATAGATGATGAATTTTTTTCTTTGCGCAAATTACAAAAATAATGGAGAATAAATAGTAAATGAAGCTAGTGAAAATAAGTTGGCGAAATTTATGGCGCAACTCTACAAGAACAAATGTAACAATAACAGCTGTTGCATTGTGTATTGCTATTTTAATTATCTTTCAGTCTTTGATTATAGGGCTAATTGGAAAAGCGGTACATAATACAACTAATCTTGTAGTTGGGGAAGTTCAGATTCATGCAATTGGTTATCTTGATGATCGCTCCATTTACAAATCATTAAAAAACGTAGATAAGATTAGAGCCGTTGCAAAAGAAAATAATATTGGCATGGTGGAGCGAAGCTATGGATTCGGCTTGATTTCATCAGGAACAAAGTCGGCTGGCACGCAATTTTGGGGAATTGATCCAGAATCAGAACTCAAATATTTCGACTTTGCCAATCATATTGATGAAGGGAATTTTTTAACAAAAACATCATTAAAGAAGGTTGTATTGGGCAATAAATTGGCCCGTTCCTTAGCAGCAGAACTGGGTACCGAATTGGTAATATTTGTCCAAGGTGCTGATGGCTCATTGGGTAATGAACTTTTTTATGTAACGGGCATCTTAGGAAATGTAGCCGATAACATTGATAGAGGAGCAGCTATAATTTTAAGAGATGATTTTGATATATTATTTTCTACAAATAATCTTATTCATGAAATCGCATTAAATTCCAATGGAAAATTGGAAGCTGAAGAAATACAAAAACTCATGTCTGCTAAGGCTGCTGGCGTAGCAGTGGAAACATGGAAAGAACTGATGCCAACCATTGCGATAATGACAGAGAAAATGTCTGTCTTTATGCTTACAATGTTTAGTTTAATATTTACTATTGCTGCAAGCCTTGGAGTGATGAATACATTGGTTATGTCGACATATGATCGGATGAAGGAATTTGGCATTATCCGAGCAATTGGAGCAACGCCCTGGCTAATCATAAGACAAGTATCTTTAGAAGCAATACTGTTAACTTTCCTTGCTTCAATTATAGGCACGGTGATTGGGTTGAGCATAGCAATATATCTGCAAGTGTACGGAATTGATATTAGTGGTAAAGGAAATCTTGCATTTGGAGGAATAGTATTTGATCCAATATGGAGGGCAAGCGTTTCACTTAAATCTGTTTTCCTTCCAGTTGTGTTAATGATGCTGACAAGCATTGTGGCATCAATTTATCCAGCAAGCATTGCAGCTCGGATTAAACCTGTGGAGGCTATTCACTACAAGCCATGATGATAAAATTTTTACTGATTTTAAAAATTGCTTGGCGCAGTATTTGGCGCAACAAAAGACGCACATTTATTTCATTATTTTCTATATTGATTGCTACTTGCATCCCAACTTTTTTTGTATGTGTTGCGTGGGGGTTTTATGCAGGTCTTGTTGATGATGTCGCACGCCTGATGGCAGGACATGTTACTTATGAACATGTCGAATATCGCAACTCACCTTCTAATGATCTGTGGGTAGATGATATTCAAATAATCAACAGCGTTTTAAATGAAAAGGATGAAGTTATATCTACAAAGCAAATAGTAAATTTACAGGGCGTGGCACATACAGCTAAAGGTGCTGTCGGAGTATCCTTGATGGGAATAGAACCGTCAAAGGAAATAGCAATTTCTTTTTTACCAGAATCAATTGTTGCAGGAGAATATTTGTCTCAAGGAGATGGCCGATGGGTTATAGTGGGAACTAAATTAGCAGAACGATTAAATATTAAGGTTGGAAAAAAATTTGTTTTTACAACAAATGATATTAACGGTGAAATCGTTGAAGATTTGTTTCGTGTTAAAGGCATTTTTGAAACGGGATCAAATCAGATTGATGGTCATTTCGTTCAAAGTGACATTGATTTTGCTAGAAAGATCGCGAGCTTAGATAACAATTCTACCTCTCAGTTGGGTATTATTGTAAAAAATTCTGATACTCATAAAAAACTGCTTAAAGAGTGGCAAAAAAAATTAGCTAAAAACAATGGCGTTTTTTTGTCTTGGGAGCAAATAATGCCAGATATAGCAACAACGATTCGCATGGATCGTATCGCCGTAATATCTTTTATGTTTATGCTGGTTGTGATCGTACTGTTTACAATGTTTAGCACGATATTAATGTCTACACTAGAACGGAAAAGAGAGTTTGCTTCTCTTTTGGCGTTGGGCACACAGCAAATAGAATTAAAACTTCAAATTTTTTTTGAAACTTTTATATTTGGAATCATTGCTTGCCCGTTAGGATCTTTATCGGGTGTTGGTCTCGCGAAATGGGTAGAAGGCTATGATATTATGAATATATTTGGAGATGTTAACCCAGAAGATATGGAGATAGGAGGTTTTGGAATGGATACAGTTATTACACCATTTTTTTCAATATTTCTGACTTTGCAAATCAGCATCTCGTTCTTTTGTGCGGTTCTATTATTGAGTGTTTTACCAATATATTTAATATCACGTATTTCAATTACAGATGAGTTGAGATCTATATGAGTTCAAAAAGAGAAATAGCTTCGTTACATAAAGTCGTAAAAAATTATGGAGAAGGGAAAGTTTTAACTAAAGCTTTGAGAGGAATTAGTATGAAAATTCTTGAAGGTGATTTCTCAGTAATGATGGGCCCTTCTGGTTGTGGAAAAAGCACCTTACTTAATATTATTGGAGGATTAGACAGAACAACTAGTGGAGAGGTAAAATTTAATGATGAGAACTTTAACACTCTATCAAATAAAGCCTTAAGCTTGATACGTCGCCAGCATATTGGATTTGTATTCCAAAATTATAATTTACTACCTGTTTTGAATGCTTATGAAAATGCTGAATATGTACTCATGTTACAGGGGGTTGCACCCGCTAAGCGGCGGGAGAAGGTAATGCATCTTTTTCAAGAAATGGGATTGGATGGACTCGAAAATAGATATCCACGCGAGTTGAGTGGCGGACAGCAACAACGTGTAGCTATAGCAAGAGCAGTTGTCACGGAACCTCAGCTTGTATTAGCAGATGAAATAACAGCCAATGTGGATTCTGAAACAGCCCAATCACTTTTAGAACTCATGGCGACTTTGAATAAAAATAATAGTACAACTTTTCTGTTTTCCACCCATGACCCAGCAGTCATAAAGTTTGCTAAAAAAATTATTATTTTAAAAGACGGAATCATTCATAGCGAAAAGGCATCTATAGAAGAAACAGGGCAATTTGCTCATAGATGATTTTTATTAATGCTTGCTGGCACTTTTAATAAGATACTGTTTTGTACACTGGTATTTTACTTCTCACAGTTATTTGCTGATGAATTCGATATTGAAATAAGTGGCAGCGTACAATCTGGCTATAAACTTTATGACCACTACAGTTTTTCACCTTATTTTGATCAGGATAGTACACAAGGATTTTTTTCAGTAGCTAGAATTATAGTGGAAGGTAATATTTATGATCAACATTCTTATGAATTACATGCTGTACAAGCGTACGATTATTCTAATGCAAAAACTGGTGTTGGAGGAAGGGATATTTCTATGTTATCCTTAGATCTTAGTGATAACTGGATCCATGACACCGATCGCAGTGCACACTCTTATATCGATCGGGCTAATATAAAATTTTCTCTACAAGATCTTGATATTCAAGTTGGAAGACTAGCAACTAGTTTTGGTAAACCTACTTTTTGGAATTTATTTGACTATTATGGAAGTTCTTACCTTGCTCAGGAATACAAGTATGGGATTGATGCAGTAAAAATAGATAAATCTGTAGGCAATTTTAGTGGAATTACTGCAGTTTTTAATAAACAAAATATTCTCTCCTCATCAGGTAGTTATTTAGAAAATAGTGTAGTTCAATCATACCAATGGCTCGGATCAGAAGAGAAAATAGGATATTTATTGAAAGGATATACTAATTATCAAGATATAGATTATGCAATTTTATATAAACGAGAGCCTGAAGGACATCGCTTGGGTTTGGAGATAGATGGAGAATTGGGCTCTATTAATATGTATGATGAAATCACATATTTATGGGGAACAGAGACGATTTCTATGCCCGGTTCGTATGAAGGTAATTTAGTGAAAAATTATTTCATGAATGTTTTAGGAGTTAGTTATCGCTTTGATAATGAATTGCAATTAACAGCAGAACATCTTTTTAATGGAGCTGGAGATTCTGATAATTTTGATGCTTCTGATGTTCGTTTAAAAAATGGGGTTAACACTTCTTTGAATAATCATCTAAGCGCCACATCATTAAGTTATGAGTTTACCCCTTTATTAATTGGTCGATATGACACAAAATATGCGTGGGCCGATTCTTCTAATCAACACAGGTTTTCTTTTCATAAATCCGTTACTGATAATACAGACTTTGTGATTGGTGGACAGATGAATTTTGGAAAAAAACCTAATGGCAATAGTTGGCAAAATCCTAATATACAAAGTGAATTTGGAAGACTGTCCAACACGTATTATATTGAACTGAAACATTATTTTTAATTTTTTACCCTTACTTTTTTACTTGAAATCCTACACTTTGTTTTTAATCAGCACGCTTGGAAAGCCTGCGTAGTAGCAATACTACCGAGAGTCGAATCCTTCTCTCTTCGTAAACAATCAAGTAACTGAACGTATTAAATTTTTTGTATATTCAGCAACCGGGTTATTAAAAACAATTTCAGCATCATCATATTCAATTAATTTTCCTTTTTTTAGTACCATAATTTTATCTGATACTGATCGAATTACATTCATGTCATGACTAATAAATATAAAGCTCAGTGAATATTTTTCTTGAAGATTTTGAAGTAAATCTAATATTTGATTTTGTATTGTTATGTCTAGAGCTGAAGTAGGTTCATCTAAAATAAGTATTTTAGGCTT
>JABHWG010000087.1 GCA_018657885.1 Pelagibacteraceae bacterium | reverse complement strand
TCTTTAGTTAGTTCTAGTAGGAGTAATATTTTTAAGACAAAAATTGCTAATATTCAACCTGGTGAAATGATAATAGTTGAAATTCAATATCAGGATAAATTATCATTTAAAGATGATGAATATAGTATCCGTATTCCTACCGTAATCAATCATCGGTATGAACCAAGTAAAAATAAAGAAAAAGTGAGTAAGATAGAAACGTTAAATCCTGACTTGCATTCACCTATTAATGAAAATAATAGTTATTCAATTAATCCTTATTCTATAAATATTGATTTAAATGTTGGTTTTAAAATTACTAAGCCATCAAGTAATGAAAATATTAATATTACAGAAACATCACCTACACATTACTCTATTAGTCTTGCTGAAGGATCCATGCCTTCAACAAAAGATTTTGTTGTAACTTTTCAACCTATTTCTTCATCAGAACCCTATGTTGAAATTTATGGCGAAAACGTAGGTAATGATTTTTATGTTTATGGGCTTGTAAATCCTCAAATTCATTCTAATTTTTTAGAATTATCTCATAGCTCTGTTATTACTATTATTGCTGATGTTTCAGGAAGTATGAGTGGTTCGTCTATTGATCAATTAAAATCTGTATTAACTAATTTTATCTATTTGTTACCAGATACCTATTACCTAAATATAATTGCATTCAATGATGATCATTATAAGCTTTTTAAAAAGCCTGAGATTGTGAACGAAGTTAATAAACATAGAGCTCTTCAATTTGTAAGAAATATGCACGCTGATAGTGGCACAGAAATGCTAGGACCTATTTATGAGGCTTTATTTGAAAAATCACCTTTGCAAGATAATCATCAAATAATTTTAATGACCGATGGTGCAGTCTCTAATGAAATGGAAGCAGTAGCAATGGTGAATGAGCATATAGGAAATAAAAATCTCCATGTAGTTGCTATAGGGAGTGCACCTAACTCTTATCTGGCAAAAGGATTAGCTAAGACTGGTAGAGGTTCTTTTTTATATGTTAATAATGATGTTTTTGAAGAAAAAGCAGAGGAGCTTTTTTATAAAATAAATAGACCCGTACTTAAAAACTTACGTGTTTACTTAGATAAGGAACATTTACTTTTACCAAAAAAATTACCTGATGTATTAGTTGGTGAACCTATTAGTTTTTTTATTAAAATCCCTAACATATCTAAAGAAGATTTAATCAATCCAATAGTCATAGGTGGTGATCAATTTTTAGATTATTGGAAATTTTCTATTAATCCGGATGAAATTCAAGAAGGAACAAATATTAATAAATTATGGGCAAAAGAAAAAATAGATGAAATAATGTTTCATAATGCCATAGGTTTTTTAGATAGAGGAACCTATGAAAATAAAGTTATTAAATTAGCTTTAGAACACAATTTAGTTACCGAGTTTACTTCTCTAGTAGCTGTAGATGAAGAAATTACACGGCAAGCATCAGATAATTTAAATTCACATCAAATAGCACATAATATACCTGACGGTTGGGTTGAACCAAATATTGAAATTTCTAATTTACTTAAATATCAAAATGCCAGTGGTGATAATCAAGATTTAATAGCTTTAAATCAATTACAAGAAATAGATGTAAATGCTGTGCCCTCACTTCAAATTCATTTTGTTCAAACTGACACTCTTAAAAATCTTTATTATATTTTTGCGTTGATATTTTTAAGCAGTTTTGTGTTTCTTTTCATCTGTCGTCGCCAACTGCATTGAAAAGAAAATTCCGTATCCTCATCCTAGTGTTCCTCCTACTAGGAGGAGGGTATTTTTCTTATCAAGGTCTTAAAATTGAAATTAAAGCAAGAGTCGCTCAAATATTATTGCATTATGCATGGCACAACTCCTTGGAGAAAGGTGAGCCAGTAAAACCTTGGCCTAGTTTTGATGGTAGTCCAGTATTAAAATTAGAAATACCTAAATATAATATCAGTCAAATTGTATTAAGCAGTACTTCTGGTCAATCAATTGCTTTTGGTCCAGGATTCCACAATGAAACATTTCTGCCTCATGCAAATAAAACTACCGCAATTTCCTCTCACAGAGATAGTCATGGTCTTTATATTAAAAAATTAAAAAAAGGAGATATCATTAAGATACAAGATATAGATAATACCTGGTATCACTATAGTGTTGATGATTTTACGATCCTTAATGTTAATGAAAATAATAATTTAAGTAATATTAATGGATTGTTATTAATTACTTGTTATCCTTTTGACGCCATCACCTCAGGAACGCCTCTGAGATTTATTGTTACTGCAAAAAAAATTAAATTATAAGATTATAAGTAAAGTATTTGGTTGTGGTACTCGATACAGACAACACTAATTGAATATTATAGATAGAAATTAAATAATATACTTGTAACTAGTACCACGGATACAGAAATAATAAAAAACTTAGTCGAAACAAAGTCACGACTAAGATTTCTTGAAATGTTTATTTACGCTGATTGTGGCTGCCATGAATACCCAGAACCATAAGAAGTTTTAATGCGATTAAATTTTATATCGGGACGTGCTTGACGAAACTTTTTGCGCAGTCGTTTGATGTGCGAATCGATATTGCGATCAGTGACAGCGGCATCATACGAATAACATATATCTAATAACTGATCACGGGTATACACAACCCGCGGGCGTTTAACTAACTGACGGAGGAGGGAAAACTCTGTTTTCGTCAGTTCAATATCTTGTCCAAACCAACGGCACAGTATTTGCTCTTCTAACAGCTCCAGATTACCTACTTTGTATACCTGATCTTCTTTACTTTTCTTAAAGTGACTCATCACTTTCTCTAACCGTGCATGAAGAATATTAAAGCTATAGGGTTTTAAGACATAATCACCAATGGTGGTGTCTTTTAAGGCTCTTTCTTCTAGATTATCAACGGCAGTTAAAAAAAGAGCTGGGAGCTTATCTTTATTGAGTACAGCACATAAATCTCTATAGAATTCAAATCCTGTTAATTTAGGCATTTTCATATCAATAACATAGGCGTCAGCCGGCTTATCTTCGTGATAATCCAATGCCTTCTCTGGATCCGCAAAGGTAATCGTCTTATAACCTTTCGATTGAAACTGTAGTGATAGTGATGTGAGTATTGATGTATTGTCGTCTATAAGTGATATTATCGTCATTTTTCCTTTCTCTTAACCAACCAAAAAACCTTCATATAATATTAAACCTAACACTAAGGCCAAAGTGTGTCCATTAGAATAATTTTATAATTCTTTTTACCACCACAATTACACCGCGAACTTGCCTAAATTAAAAATTAAAAATTCAATCTCACTTATTTGGAAACACAATGATTGCACTCTCACGTTTTTTTCTTTTTAGTTCAACTTATCTTGTTTTACTTATACTGAGTAGTATTGCCTCAGCAGAGACAGAATACTTTTCGACGATTACTTTTTTAATAACAAGTCTAGCGGTAGGAGGATGGTTGTACTACTTACACAAAATACCTATTGAGCCATCACTAGGATTAAAAGAAATATTATACGTGGTTCTTTTCTTAACAGTCTTCACCACCATCTGGGCAGGATTTAATATTTATATTCAATCTGATTACTTTGTTTTTGATTAGTAAATCTAAAATAATAAAAAAAATATTAGAGATATCCAATGTCATCTAAAGGAGACATATAACCATTCTCAATATCATCGAGTGTATCTTGGCTTAATTTGCTTAATCTAACAGCTTGATTAAGAGCCCATATTTGTTTTGTGGCTATATGAATATCATATGGCTTAATACCTTTTTCCATATCTGCTTGCTCTTCTTTTATTTTTGTAATTAAAAAATCAGCTGCTGAAATAGAGTTTAAAGATACTTTTGATAATTTTATAGCCTTACCCATAAACTCTTTACGCATACTTATAATATCTTTTAATGCCATTCTTTCTTCTCTTTTCTTAAACCAACCTTCATTCGCTGCTTTCTTGCGAAGAGTTGATAAAGAATATTCAAATTCACGTGCTATATCTGGAAGAGAAGGGTACTTTATTCCTTCTTTTTCTTTATCGCCTTTAATGTACCAATCTCTTGCTTCGGAGTAATCAATTTTTAATTTTGTCATAAAACTTCTATGCAATATGATTCTTAGTAAGAAAATGCATAATAAAAAATTTATTTTTATATCTTTTTAATAACGTGGTGAATAATTATTTAAAAGTATTTTTGTAAACTCTTCTACAGCTATTAACTATTTCGAATAATAGGATAAACTCGAGGACTTAAATTTTTATAAGTATCAATAATAATCAAAGCCATAGTAAATGCCCCAGTACATACATATACAATTATAATAGCAGAAATATCTAGAAACCAATCTATATTAAAGATGAAGTTTACCACCATATATGAAGCAGTCCCACTAATTAATAGGGTGAGAAAAATAGTATTAAGAAATAAAATAAAGAATTCTAATAAACTCGTTTTTATGATTTGCATTCTATTTAGACCTAATATTTTAAAAACTAAATTTTGATAAATCTTATTTTTTCCCTGGACTAATATAGCGCTACTAATTACCAACAATCCAATAAAAATAATGATAACTGCTAAAGCTATTACTGCTATGTTTACTTGATTTAAAAGTTGATTAATTTTTTCAGCATAGTTAGAAATCTTAATTGAAGAGATATTTGGAAATTGTTGCAGCAATGCATACTCTTGAAAATTATGCTGTTTTGATAGTTTGACAGTAGCAATGTATTCATGGGGAATTGATTGCGCATAGTTCGTATTTAACACCATGACAAAATTAATGGTAAAATCTGCATAATCTACATTACGAAAATTTTTAACAATTCCAGTAATATCACGGCCGTAAATATTCATCGTAATATTATCATTAATCTGAATTCCTAAATCTTTAGCTGCATCATGGTCAAAAGAAATATACATTTTATCTGAGGGATTATCAGACCACCACTCACCTTCGTTAATAGGATTGTTATTAGCAGGCTGTTCTAACCAAGTAATACGACGTTCTGAACTAATAACCCAATAGGAAGGGTTTCTTTTATTTATATAACTTAAAGGGTCGGTGCCATTAATAGCCTTGATTTTAGCTGTTGCCATAGGAACTAATGCTAAATCACTCATTGGATATTCGTTGATAATATAGTTTTGAAAATCATTTTTGACGGATTGGTCAATTCCAATAAAAAAGAAGTCTGGCGCTTTAGTATCAACACTTTTTTGGATTAAATTTTGAAAAGACCCAGCAATGATAAGTATTGTTAATAAGAGTGAAATACCAATTCCTAATGTTGTTAAGATCAGCGGCCCAATGGAACTAGGGCTAGTTATATTACGTTTTGCTAAAATTAAATTAAAGTTGGAAATAAAAGTTATTTTTTTAAAAAAATGATTAAACAATTTAAAAAGACCGTAGAACAGTCCAATAGTAATTAAAAAACCACCTAGAAAAATAATATTGTATAGCCATAAACTATTTCCTAAGGTGAAGATTCCTATCATAAGAAAAATGAGACCTATTAATATAACAATAGTTTTTGGTGAAAATTGAAAACTCACAAACTCATATGTATTACGAAAAAGACTATTTGCAGAAAGTTGTTGAATAGAATTTAAAGCAGGTATTAAAAAAATCGTAATGGCAATTAAAGCAATAGATGTAATTTTTATAAAAATTATAAAATTGCTTGTATTCTGAAGAGAGAAATTCAGTTCTTTTGGGAGTAGGTAGTTAATAATCTCAGGCGTAAGACTACTTAATCCAAATGCAAAAATGCATATAAAAAATGAAATCAAAAATATTTGATAACCAAGGATACTTTGAATGACTAAGGAACTTAATCCAAGGGATTTCTGAACAGCAATAGAGTTATAGTTCTGATTGATGTAAGCTATAACCATATTCGAAATTCCAATACCTGCAATTAAAATAGCTGCTAAAGAAATTAAACTTAAAAAATTAGAAAAATTATCAAGTATTCTTTGAATAAAATTAGTTGTATTCTCTGGGAATCGAATTCTAACGCTGTCACTATCTGGAAATATTTTTTGCAGTTGTTGTTTTCCCAGTTCATCATTTATTTTATCAAAATAACGAACACGATATTCATATTCAAAAAAATTTTCTGATGATGAAATTTTTAATGATGCCAATCCTTTTTGAGAAATGATAACTAGATCACCAAATAAACCACTAGCACCCAAATCAGGCATCTGCTGTATAATGGAATGAAGAATAAAACTTTGATCACGTATTATAAATCTATCACCTTCTTTCAGTTGTAAATTTACAGCCAAGTTCTCATTAATTATTGCTTGATCAGAACTTTCAAAAAAATCTGCTCCCACTTTTCCCTTAGTGGTGATAAATTCGCCATATAGCGGATATAAATTATCAATCGCTCGCAACTGAACGAAAGATGTTTGAGGGGGGGTGAGATTTTTATTGGCTACCATAGAGGCTATAGTAGTATTAAGAGAGAGATCAGCAAATTTTTTTATTTCTTTTGTGATATCTGAACTCAGCTCTTTATTCTTTAACTCAATTTCCGCATCTCCTCCTAATATACTTTTAGTGTTTGATCTAATTTCTTTGAGTAAAGACTGATTTAAGGTGCTAATAAAAAATAAGATAAAAACACTAATAAAAATTGTAATAAAAATTGTTATTTTTTTTCTTAAGCTACGTTTTAAATCCTTTAGTGCTTGTTGGTGAATAAAGAGAAGTTGACTAAACAATTGTGCCATTTTCAATTTTCATTATCCGATCGCAGCGCTGAGCTAAATCCATATCATGTGTCACTAAACAAAGACTTTTTTGATATTTTTTTGATACACTAAATATTAAGTCAGTGATAACTTGTGCATTTTCATCATCCAAATTACCAGTTGGTTCATCAGCTAAGATTAATTCAGGTTTTTTAATAATAGCTCTAGCAATCGCTACACGTTGCTGTTCTCCGCCTGATAGTTGTCTTGGAAAATGTTGAAATCTATCCTCTAAGCCTAAATCAATCAAAATTTCTTTTGCGAGACTCAAGGCATTTTTTTGAAAATTAATTTCTAACGATAGAGCTACATTCTCTAAGGCTGTATAATTTGGGATTAAATAAAAAGATTGAAAAACAATCCCAATATTTTTTTTTCTAAAATCGGTTAATTTATCTTCAGTATAAGAAGTGATAATCTGATCTTGGTATTTAATTTGCCCTGAAGTGGGTTTTTCTAATCCCGCCATCAGCATGAGCAAAGATGTTTTTCCAGAACCACTTTTCCCTACAATTGCTAGACGTTCATTTTGATGAATTACAAAGTCTATTCCCCTAATTACTTCTGTTAAGATTGTGCCATTTTGGTATTGTAGGTGTATATTGGAAAAGCTAATAAGAAGGGGGGTCATGAAAAAAATCTTATATATTTTAATTTTGTTTATAAGTCCACTCTCCATACAAGCTCAAGATTTTAAGATTATTCTTTTTGGTGACTCTTTAATGGCAGGTTATGGGTTGGATAGCTCAAATCACCTAGATCGTTTTCTTGAAGAAGATCTACTTAAATTAAATATTAAAAGCAAAATTATTAATGCCTCTGTTTCTGGAGATACT
>JABHWG010000012.1 GCA_018657885.1 Pelagibacteraceae bacterium | reverse complement strand
TTTTTTCTAATTCTGAAGAAATAGGTATTTTTGACTTTATGTTTTCTAAATCAATCTTATTAAATGCCATTAATTCCCAAGCTTAGATTTGGCTAACTTTCCTACCAACCCCATATCGACTTCTCCAGCATAATCTTTTTTAATTAATCCCATTAGTTTTCCCATATCTTTTATATTTTGCAAATTATTAGATTGGATCAAGTCACTAACTATTTTTTCTGTCTCCTCTTCAGATTTTTGTTGAGGCAAGTATATCTTAATTAAATCTATTTCATTTTGTTCATTTATAATTAGATCATCTCTATTTGCTATCTGAAATTGCTCAATTGAATCTTTTCTTTGTTTGATCAAACTTATAAGCAATGATAAAATTTCATTATCATTTATGACTTCTTTATTTGAGCCAGATCTTGAGGAAATATCTTTATCTTTGATAGCGCTTTTTATTAACCTCAATGTATTAGTCTTTTGTTGATCTCTATCTTTAATTGATTGCTTATAATCATCGTCAATTGTATTTCTTAAGCTCATAATTCTTCACCCTCTAGAATCGATTAGTATTAATTTTCCTATTAATATAACTGTTCTAAGTAAATTCAACTAATCCTTGACTAAACTTTTCAAAATGCCTAGTTAACCACAATTTCTAAACAATAATGCAGCTGGATAATTTACAAAACCTACTCTTACGCCCAACCTCTGCTGCTTTAATTTTTGATGATGGTGAAATATTATGGGGTTATGGATTAGGTGCAATTAAGTCAGCAATTGCAGAGTTATGCTTTAATACTTCACAATCTGGGTACCAAGAAACTCTAACTGATCCCTCATATGCAAAACAAATAATAACTTTTACTTTTCCTCATATTGGTATTGTGGGAACAAATAATATAGATCTAGAATCTCAAAATATCTATGCTGAAGGTTGTATAATTAACCAACCTATTGATACTTATTCAAGCTGGAGAGCGGAAAAAGGATTAAATAATTTTCTAAAACATCACAACACTCCTGGCATTACAGGAATTGATACTAGGTATTTGACTAGAAAATTAGCTAGCGAAGGTGCTAAAAAAGTAGCGTTAATTAACTTTGGTGAAAACAAAGGCAGTTTTGAAAATTTACAATCTAAATTAAAGGACTGGAGTGGGCTTGAAAATTTAGATCTTGCAACAGTTGTTTCTACAAAAAAAGAATATATTTGGAAAGAAGGACTTTGGAAAACATCTGCAGACTTAAAACAAAAAAAATTAGCAATTGTTTGTTTAGATTTTGGTATTAAACAAAATATTTTACGAAATTTAAATGATTTAAATTTTAAAACTACAATTTTATCAGCAACAAGCAGTACTAAAGAAATTTTGGCTAAAAGTCCCAAGGGTGTATTTTTATCAAATGGTCCAGGAGACCCTGATGCTACAATAAAAATAATATTACCTACTATAAAAGAGCTTATAAATTTAAAAATACCTATTTTTGGTATTTGCTTGGGACATCAGATTTTAAGTTTAGCTTTAGGAGCAAAAACAAAAAAAATGCATCAAGGTCATAGAGGGGCTAATCAACCAGTAAAAAATTTAATCAATAATACAGTAGAAATTACTTCTCAGAACCATGGTTTTGAAGTGGATAGATCAAGCTTATCTGATGAAATAGAAGAGACTCACATTTCACTTTTTGATGGATCTAATGAAGGAATTAGACATAAAACACTTCCTTTATTTAGTGTACAATATCATCCAGAAGCAAGTCCGGGACCTCATGATAGCTCATATCTCTTTAGAGAATTTTATAATTTAGTTGAAATCCATGCCTAAAAGAACAGACATAAAAAAAATATTAATAATAGGGGCAGGCCCAATAGTAATAGGACAAGCATGTGAATTTGATTATTCAGGAGCACAAGCATGTAAATCATTAAAAGAAGAAGGTTATGAAGTTATCCTCGTAAATTCAAATCCTGCTACAATTATGACTGATCCTGAATTATCTGATAAAACCTATATTGAACCAATTACAAAAGAATTTGTTGAGCAAATAATAGAAATAGAAAAACCAGATGCTTTACTTCCTACTATGGGAGGTCAAACAGCCTTGAACGTGTCAATGGAGCTTGCCAAATCCGGCATTCTTGAAAAATATAATGTTAAAATGATTGGTGCTAACCCTGAAGCTATAGAACTTGCTGAAGATAGACAAAAATTCAAAGATGCCATGAGAGAAATTGGACTCAAGTGCCCAGAAAGTGTAATTGTTGAAGAATTATCAAGCGCCCTTAAGGTTAAAGAAAAATTAAAATTACCCTTAGTAATAAGACCAAGTTTTACATTAGGTGGTACAGGTGGTGGGGTTGCTTATTCAGAGGAAGAGTTTAAAGAACTGTGTCAAAGAGGTCTTAATGCAAGCCCAACAAATCAAATTTTAATTGAAAAGTCAGTCTCAGGTTGGAAAGAATTTGAAATGGAGGTTGTTAGAGATAATAAAGATAATTGTATAATTATATGCTCAATTGAAAATATAGACCCAATGGGAGTACACACAGGAGACAGTATCACAGTTGCTCCCTCACTTACTCTGACCGATAAAGAATACCAGATATTACGAAACGCTAGCATCAAAGTATTACAAAAGATTGGAGTAGATACAGGTGGTTCAAATGTACAGTTTGCTATTAATCCTCAAGATGGAGAAATCAATGTAATTGAAATGAATCCTAGAGTAAGTCGGTCTTCTGCACTTGCATCAAAAGCAACAGGTTTTCCTATTGCAAAAATAGCAGCTAAATTAGCTGTTGGATACACATTAGATGAGCTTAATAATGATATAACTAAAACAACCCCAGCTAGTTTTGAGCCCACAATTGATTACGTGGTAACAAAAATACCTAGGTTTACATTTGAAAAATTTAGCGGTGCTGACTCAAATCTAACAACTTCAATGAAATCAGTTGGTGAGACAATGAGTATAGGGAGATCTTTTAATGAAAGCCTTCAGAAAGGTTTTAGTTCACTTGAGTATGGCTTAGATGGGTTAGATGTTCCTCAAAATATTAAAATTAATAAAGAAACTATTTTAGATGATTTAAAAATTCAATCGTCACAAAGGTTGCTGACAATTGGGCAAGCATTACGATTGGACATACCTGTTAAAGAAATTAATGAAATAACAAAATATGATAATTGGTTTATAAGCCAACTGAAATCAATTGTAGAAATTGAGAGATTGCTCGAAAACAACAATCTATCAAAAGAATTACTACTTCTTGCAAAACAAAATGGTTTTACAGATAAAAAAATTGGTAAAATAAAAAAATATTCTGAAAATGAAATAAGAAAAATTAGACATCAAAATAATATTAGGCCAATATTTAGACTAGTTGATACATGTGCTGGAGAGTTTAGCTCAAAAACACCTTACCTTTACTCGAGTTATGATTGGAACTTTTATAACAAACCATTTTGTGAAGCAAAACCAACCTCAAATAAAAAAATAATTATACTTGGCGGAGGGCCTAACCGAATAGGTCAAGGAATTGAATTTGATTATTGTTGTGTTCATGCTGTTTATGCACTTAAAGAAATAGGTATTGAGACAATTATGATTAATTGTAATCCAGAAACTGTATCAACTGACTACGATACAGCTGATAGATTATATTTTGAACCCCTGACTTCTGAAAGTGTACTTGAGATATATAAAAAAGAAGAAGAACAAGGTGAGGTTCTTGGTGTATTTGTTCAATTTGGAGGACAAACTCCTTTAAAAATTGCTAATGAATTAGAGAGTGAAGGAGTTAAAATTCTTGGTACAACTACCGAAGCAATTGATTTAGCAGAAGATAGAGATAGGTTTAGTGAAGTTTTAAAAAAATTACAAATACAACAACCTAAAAATGGTTTTGCTAAAAATCTTAATGAAGCTGTTCACATTGCTAATGATATTGGGTATCCAGTTTTAGTTAGACCCTCTTACGTACTAGGTGGAAGAGCAATGGAGATTGCATATAACGAAAAACATCTAGAGTCATTTACGAAAAGCGCACTGGAAGCTTCTTCCAATAATATTATATTAGTTGA
>JABHWG010000065.1 GCA_018657885.1 Pelagibacteraceae bacterium | reverse complement strand
TTTAATTCTGCTATTTTATTTTCTAAAATTTTTTTATTCGACGCTAATTCTTCATTCAATAGACTTAATTCATTAATTTTTACACTAAGATTATTTTCACTTGCAGCAAGTTTTTTATTTGATTCATCAAGCTTAATATTGATTTTATTTAATTGGTCTATGCGTGCAGAAAGATTATTTTCACTTGCAGCAAGTTTTTTATTTGATTCATCAAGCTTAATATTGGTTTTATTTAATTGGTCTATGCGTGCAGCCAAAGCTTTATTAATTCTCTCACCCAGTCCTTCTGTATCTAATATAGCATTATCTAATCCTTCATAAACTTCTAAGGCTTTTGCCACAATCCTCAATTCACTTAATAGCTCTGTGATTTGACTAGAAAGAGCAATGATGTTTTGTTCTTGGATAAATATTTCAGTACTTTTTTTGGCAAGATCTGTTTGTAATCCCTCAGTAATTAGTTCTTGCTGTTGCAAGTCTTTTTGAACGCCACTTAGTAGTGACTCTGTTCCAGATAATTTTTCAAGCGCCTTTTCTTTATCACTAATTTCTGATTGAATAATTATTGACAGTTCACTTATTTGTATTTTTAATTCTTGTAGTGCCTTGTCTCTTCCTGAGATCGCATCACTTAAATATATTTGAGAAACTGTGAAGATCATAAGAATAAAAATAATTACTATTAACAATGTAGCTAAAACATCTACAAATCCTGGCCAAATATTAGTTGATTCACCAAGTCTATTTCTCAAAGACCTTGATGCCATTATTATTTTATAATTTTAGTGTTAAGTTCTTGAATAGATTTATTCAAATCATCAAATATTTTTTTTGCTGAATTGTCTAAAATACCTTGTTCATTAATCTTATTAATAAGTTGTAAAATACTAGACTGTGTATTTAATTGAGTAGATAAAAAATTAGAAAGTTTTTCATCTAAGCCAGCTGAATGATTATTTACATTTTTTATTTGCTCACTCAATTGAGTTAAGAAACTATTTATTTCATTTTGATTCTCAGAAGTTTTTTTTAATGAGTAAACAATACTATCAAGATTATCATATATTTTTTGTAAAGCTTGATGAGTTATATCACTTGAAGTAGAATTATTAATTAGATCTAGAATAGAATTATTATTTACAATTTTCTCAAAAAATAAACTAAATTTATTTTGTGCTTGTCCTAAATTTATATCCATAAATCCAAGAACAAGAGATCCCGCTAAACCAAGCAATGAGCTACTAAATGCTATACTCATCCCTTGCAAAGGTGCATTTAGACCATCTTTTAAAGAGTTAAAAAACCCAGCAACATTTGTATCATCTATACCTAACCCACTGATAACATTACCGACAGAACCTATTGTTTTTAACAACCCCCAAAATGTACCAAGCAGACCTAAAAAAACTAATAAACCAACTAGATATCTTGAAGTCTCTCTTACACTTGACATAGACATGTCAATATTTTCAATTAACCTAGTAATTGCTGAGCTTTTAAAAACATACCTTCCATCAATTTGCTTTAAATCAGATGTTAAATTTTTTAAATTACCATTACTACGTGTTGAAAAAGATTTTACTGAATTATTGATATCAAAATTTGCTAATACAAAATAATCTGAGTTTAAAGCCACTAGTTTGACTACATTAAAAACTATACCAACACCTAAGGCTATAAGTATTATAACATTAATAAAAATATTTGATAAAAAAGCATTTTGAAGAACAGGGTAGAGAAGAACAATTACAATAAAAATTAGGGCAAGAAAAATAGCCACTCTTACTAAATATTGATTTAAACTTTCTTGCATAAAATAATTTAATTATTATATTTGTTTAATTAAAATTTTATACATCTAATTTATTAATTTATGTCAATTATACATATAATTTCTTGTAAGTGGTAAATTGTTAATATTTTTTGCTATTTGTATTTGAAAAACAACATTTCCCATATTCACAAAAGAATATTTACTAGCCAATAAATAGAACTCCCACATTCGATAAAAACGAATATCAAACATTTTAATTATTTGTTCTTTATTGTTTAGAATATTTTTATACCAATGCGTTATAGTATGAGCATAATGGAGTCTTAATATTTCAATATCTGTTATATTAATATCAAGTTTTTGTGTTTCGTTAATAATATCAGATAGTGAAGGTATATACCCTCCAGGAAAAATATATTTTCTTATCCAATGACTGGTAGCAGTTGGGATTCCTCTTTGACCAATGGTGTGAAGCAGAAAGACGCCGTTGCCTTTTAATAAATCATGAGTTTTTTTAAAAAAAGTTCTGAAATATTTAATTCCAACATGCTCAAACATTCCTACTGATACTATCCTGTCATATTTTTTAGTTTCTTTTCTGTAATCTTGTATTTGAAATGAAACTTTCTCAGACAAACCTTCTTCTTGCACTCTCTTTGAAGCTGTTGCATATTGATTTTCTGATAATGTAATACCTTTAACTGACGCTCCAGTCTGTTTAGCAATTTCAATGGACATACCACCCCAGCCACAGCCAATATCTAACACATCCATATCACTAGTAATTTGAAGCTTATTAATAATATGATTTTTCTTATCAATCTGTGCCTGTTCCAAACTGATATTTTCATTATGAAAATAGGCACAAGAGTATTGCATATCTTTATCTAAAAAAAGTTTATAAAGGTCTTCTTTTAAATCATAGTGATGCCTAACATTTCTTTTGGCACTTACTAACTCGTTGAGTTGGTGAAAAACTTTTACATTACTAGAAAGATTTTCATAAAATCTATAAAAAAAATTGTTATGAACAAATTCGTCATAAACTGAGGTTATTTCATCAATTAATTGTTCAATTGTCCCTTCTTCAACAATAATTTCTCCATTCATGTATCCTTCGCCAAAATGAAGACCTGGATTTAAAAATAATTTTCTTTCGATAGATTTATTAGTCAATTTTATTCTTAAAGAGGCTTTACCTTTACCAAACTTAAAAATATTATCTTTGTAATCTACAAATATTATTCTAGATTTAAACTTTACCTTTTTAAGAATAAAAAAAAACATACCTTTTAAAGATTATATTTTAAGAAAATGAATTAAAATGTCAATATAATGAATATGGTTGTATTAATAAAATACAACCATTTAAAATGTATTGTTATGCGGCAATTCTTCGATTTTTTTGAGAATCTTTTTCTTTTTTAAGCTCACGCTCATCAATATAAGCAACATCACAATGATTCTTGCAATATGGTTTTCCTGTTAGGATATCAGCCTCACAAAAATGAAAATCTTTTTCTTGAGGATCTCCTATTGGCCACTGACAGTTAGAAAAAGTGTGTGTCACTTTATTTTGTTTTAAATAATTTTTAATAATAGACATTTTTAGTTCCTTTATACCCGTGTAATGAATGAATTAATTTGTAAAAGAAGTAGTTTATATGTTTGAAATTTCTAGTATTCAAGAATAAATGCAAAAAAATTCATATATCCCAATATGTTAGTACTCTCACTTAAAATAGCTACTAGATATAGATATTATTTTTTTTGTTTTAGAAAAAAAAACGAATCGGCTTATTTAAAAAACAAAATTAGCAGTAAAATTATTAGAAAAATAAAATATGAGCGGGTTATAATCTTCCTACTTAGTTTTGATTTAGTGGGCTTTCTGAAGTGAACAAAAATAATTATTGTACTCCAAAAAAGTAAAAGAATAAACCAGCCTGATAAAATAGCTATATAGAAATCATTACTCATATGGACTTAAGGAATGTATAATTTTTATAAAGCTTTCTTTAGTTTGAGCTCCACTGACAACAAACTCTTTATTAAAAATAAAACAAGGAACCCCTTTTATACCCATGTTTTTTGCTTGTTCTTGTTCTCTAATTAAATTTTCATTATCTTGATTAGAAATAAGATAATTTTTAATTTTTTCATCGTGTATATTTGTTTGTTTAGAAATTTGAATTAAAGCATCTAAATTACTTAGATCAGATCCTTCGATAAAATATTGATAGAATAATAATTCTAAAACCTGAGGTTGTTTTTTCTTTTTAAATGCGTACGCTAAAAGTTTATGAGATAAAAAAGAGTTTGGGATAATTTTAATTTTATTAAATTGAAAATAAATATTTATTAACCTTCCCTCATTTTCTATTCTTTTATAAATTGAATCAGCATTTTTTATAGTGCCAAATTTTGATTTTAAGTAAAGATCTCTTTTGATGCCTTGAACAGACATATCAGGGTTTAATTGAAAAGGTCTCCAAATAACATTAAAATCATAATCCTTAAAATGATTGATAGCTTGATAAAATTTTACATACCCTATGTAACACCAAGGACAGATATTATCTGAATATATGTCGACTGTAATTGTCTTATTCAGCTTTTACTCTTTAGAACATATTGTTGGTGATACTCTTCAGCTTTATAAAAAGTATCCGCTTCAGAGATTTCTGTTACAATTTGACCATTAAAGACGTTTTGATTTTTTTCTTTTGAATTTTCTGCAATAATCTTTTGATGATCATTAAAATAATAAATTACTGATCGGTATTGACGACCTACATCTGGCCCTTGTTTATCTAATGTCGTTGGATCATGACATTTCCAAAATTCTTCAACTAAAGCTTCGTAAGAAATTACCTCATCATCAAATTTGACCTGTAAAACTTCAGCATGATCTGTATTTTGATAACAGACACTTTCATAGGTAGGATTTTTTGTATTTCCACCTGAGTAGCCTACTTCAGTATTGTGAACACCTTTAAGGGTTCTGAAATTTTCTTCAACCCCCCAAAAACAACCTGCACCAAATAATGCTTTTTGAATCATATTTTAAATATATACACTAATTTAAAATTATCAAATTAATGAAACTTAAATACAAAATATTAAATAAAATAAATCTTTATTCAGGTTTCTTTAGCTTAAATAAATATGAATTTATTCATCAAAAACATGATGGGGAGTGGACAGATAAAGTTCAAAGAGAGGTATTTAGTGGGGCTCATGTTTCAACCTTATTACCTTATGATCCTATTAAAAAAGAAATAGTTTTAATTCAGCAATTTAGAGCTGGAGTTATATCTAGATTTGATGATGACTACTTATATGAAATTGTTGCTGGTATTATTGAGGAAGGTGAGAATGCTGAGGAAACAGCTAAAAGGGAGTGTCTGGAAGAAACTGGATGTGAAGTCAAAAAAATTACACCAATTCAGGGTTATTTTCCTGCCCCAGGATCTTCAGAGTCATATTATGAATTATTTTTAGGAGAGATAATTAGTTTCGATGGTGTAAGAATTAAGGGCCTTGAAAGTGAAAATGAGAATATATTAGTTAAATCATTTAAAATAAATGAGGTAAAAGAAATGTTAAAAAATAATCAAATTACAAATGGATTAACTCTTATTGCGCTTCAATGGTTCTTTTTAGAATATTATAAAGACTAAGTACCAAGTCCTTTTTCATAAGGTTGAACTAATTCTTTACATATCAATGTCATATTAAGTGTCTCAATTGATTTATCTATTGTTTGATATTCTTGACATTCATAAATATCATTATTTTTCTGCAACACCGTTACAAACAAAAGTATATATAGCCCATTAGCTGTTTCAATATTATTCATTGCATAACTTTTAACCTCAAATCCCTCATTAATAAGATCTTTGTAAGATTTATCAGACTCCATCCATTGATCAGCATTAGGGTTAGCTTTTAAAATCAAAGGGAAAGAAAGAAAGAAAGTAATTATAAGGAAAAACTTTAATTTTCTTGCAACCATTTCACCACTTCCTCTATATGTTTATCTATGGGATATATAGGATAAAATACTTTTTTAATAATATTTTTCTCAATAATTAAAGTTAATCGTTTTAAATAAGCTTGATC
>JABHWG010000013.1 GCA_018657885.1 Pelagibacteraceae bacterium | reverse complement strand
ATTGCCAAAAATCTTGATGAATTAGGAATTGATTATATTGAAGGTGGTTGGCCTGGAGCAAATCCTACAGACAACGATTTTTTTTCAAGAGATTTAAATTTCTCAACTTCTAAATTTACAGCTTTTGGCATGACTAGGAGGCCTGGTAGAAGTGCTGATAATGATCCAGGTTTAAATGCACTTGTTAATAGTAATGCAAATACAATTTGCCTAGTAGGTAAATCTTCCTCATATCAAGTTAAAAGTGCTTTAGGTATAACGGAAGAAGAAAATCTTTTAATGTTAAGTGATAGTTTTAATTATTTAAAAAATAAAAATAAAGAATCCATTTATGATGCTGAACATTTTTTTGATGGTTTTAAAAATAATAAAGAATACGCAATTGAATGCCTGAATGCTTCTTATAACTCGGGCGTAAGATGGATTGTTTTATGTGATACTAATGGAGGAACCTTACCAAATGAAATATCAGAGATTATTGATGAAGTGAAGAAAGTAATACCATCAGAAAAACTAGGTATTCATGCTCACAATGATACTGAAAATGGCGTAGCTAATGCTTTAGCAGCTATCAATACTGGTGTAAGACATGTTCAAGGAACTATAAATGGTCTTGGTGAAAGGTGTGGAAATACAAATTTAATTTCATTAATACCTTCATTAGTTTTAAAAACAAATTTTAATACAAATATTAGTAAGGATAAATTAAAATCTTTAACTAAAATATCTAATACATTAAGTGATATTTTAAATGAACCTAAGCCAAAAAATTCTCCTTATGTTGGGGAAAACGCTTTTTCACATAAGGGCGGTTTACATGCCTCAGCTGTAGCAAAAGATCCTTCAACTTATGAGCATATTAACCCTGATCTTGTGGGAAACACAAGAAATGTAATTATTTCTGATCAAGCAGGAAAAGCTAATTTATTAAGTCAGCTTGATAAATTATCAATAAAAATTGATAATAATGAACTTAGTCAAATCCTTGAATTAATTAAGCAAAAAGAATCTGAAGGATTTTCCTATGATGTTGCTTTAGCTAGCTTTGAATTACTTGTGAGAAGACACATTGGACAAATTAATGAATATTTTAGCCTCAATAAATTTAGAGTTACTGATGAAAGAAGATGGAATGCTAAAGGTAAATTAGTTACTGACTCAGAAGCAACTGTTCATTTAGAGGTAAAAAATGAAGAAAAAATGACTGTAGGTGTTGGGAATGGACCTGTTAATGCAATCGACAGTGCTCTGCGACAAGCTTTAATAAATTTCTACCCAACTCTTAATGATTTAAAACTTACTGATTATAAGGTCATGATACTTTCTTCGGATAAAGGCACAGGAGCTATAACTAGAGTACATATTGAATCTACTGATGATAGCAAGCGGCATTGGACGACTGTTGGAGTTTCATCAAACATTATTGATGCTTCATATAATGCTATCTATGATAGCATTACTTACAAGCTTTTTAATGATTTAAATAATTAAATTGAAAAAATCAAATCCAACAATTATTCTAGTTAGACCTCAGTTATCTGAAAATATTGGAATGGCTGCAAGAGCTATGGACAATTTTGGTTTATCTAAACTTTCTATTGTTAGTCCAAGAGATGGATGGCCAAGTAACAAAGCTAAAGATACATCTAAACATGGAATTAAAATAATTACTAATGCTAAGATATTTAATAATTTAGAAGAATCTCTAAAAGATTATAATTTTGTAATTGCCACCTCAAATAGAAAACGTTTTTTGACAAAAAAAACTTATAATGATTTCAATATTTTTAAAAAAAATATTTATGAGCATAACAAAGTTGCAATTTTATTTGGTCCTGAAAATTCAGGTTTGTCTAATCATGATCTAAGGTTAGCAAATTTTATTTTTACTATACCAACAGCAAATAGTAATAAATCTATTAATCTCTCACATGCAGTTACCCTAATATCTCATGCATTATTCAATTTTAATTCAACTATAGATAGCTCAGATAAAATAATGAAATCAGATAAAGTAACAAAACTAGATCTATCTAATTATTTAGATTTTTTGATTAAGGACTTGGAATCTAAGGATTTTTTTAATCCAGTTGAAAAAAAAGAAAGTATGATTGATAATATTTATTCAATTTATAATAAAATTGATTTGTCTAAAAAAGAGTTAAGGATGCTATGGGGTATGCATAAAAAGCTTAAAAACCAGCCAAAATCATGATATATTCGATTTGACATCAATAAATTAATCTCTATATACCCCTTAATTAATGACAAACAGAACATCGGCAAAACATAAAATTGACAGAAGATTAGGCTGTAATCTTTGGGGTAGACCCAAAAGTCCTTTTAACAAACGTAATACTAAGCCTGGTCAACATGGAGCTATGGCTCTAAGAAAAAAACAATCTGACTATGGTAAGCAGTTATTTGCTAAGCAAAAACTTAAGTTTTACTATGGCGACTTGACTGAAAAACAATTTAAAAGCATTTTTACAAAAGCTTCAAATACTAAAGGTGATACTAGTGAAATATTAATTGAACTTCTTGAAAGAAGACTAGATGCAATTGTTTATAGAATGAAATTTGTACCTACTATTTTTGCTGCTAGACAGCTAGTTAACCATGGTCATGTTAAAGTAAATGGAAAAAGAGTTAATATACCTTCTTATTCTGTAAAGGATGGTGACGAGATTTCTTTAAAAGACTCAAGCAAAGAAATTAACTTAGTTCAAGAAGCAATTGTTTCTCAAGAAAGAGAAATACCTGAATACATAGAAGTTGATATTAAAGAGTTTAAAGGCAGATTTTTAAGATCCCCTTTGATACATCATGTTCCTTATCCAGTTACGATGGAGCCAAATCTCGTTATTGAATTTTATTCAAGATAAATTTATTTCTTTTTAATAGCATCATATATAAAGATGCTAACACCTATCCAAATTATCATAAAAGCTAAGAATTTATAATTATTCATGTACTCTCCTAAAACATAAACAGAGGTTATAAAATGAAAACTAGGGGCTATATAAAATAATACACCTGCTAATCCTAAAGGTATATATTTGAGACCAAGATTAAACAAAAACAAAGGTATTATTGTTACTATTCCTGTAAAAAATAACATTATTGAATTGTAATTTAAATTGTAAGTAAAGAAACCAGTCTCTGAAACACCTAAGAAAACTAAGTAGGGAAGAGCAAATAAAGTAATTAAACCTGACTCAAATAGCAATCCTAAAGCTGGAGGAACTTGAATTCGTTTTCTAAGCAAACCATACACCCCCCAAGTAGTTCCAATTAAAATGGCAATATAAGGAAAGTGATCTGAGCTAAAAACTAGTATCAAACATGAAAAAAACATCAATAATACTGAAATAACTTTTCTAAAATTTAATTTTTCACTTAAAAATAGATAACCTAGGGAAATGCTGATCATGGGTGTTAAAAAATATCCTAATGAAGTATCTTGAACCTTCCCAATATTAACAGAATAAATAAAGCCTAACCAATTTGTAGCAATTAATAATGCAGTAATGCTTAAAATAATAATTTTTTTTGGAAATTTAAATAGGAGAAAAAAATCTTTTATTCCATTAAATAAAGTTAAAGATATGAAAAGTACTACGAAAGACCATAAACCTCTATGCATAGCAACTTCAAATGATGGGATGTATTTTATCTCATTAAAAAAAAGAGGCTGGGGCATGCCCCACCAAATGGATGCTAAGCAGGCATAAAAAACGCCTCTTGAAAAAAAATTCAAATTAAGAGGGCTTTACGTCAATTCCTCGACTGCTTAATAATTTAGTTAGTTCACCAGTTTCGTGCATCTCTTTTACAATATCGCACCCACCAATAAATTCTTCCTTTACATATAACTGGGGTATAGTTGGCCAATTTGAAAATTTTTTAATTCCTTCTCTCATTTCATCGCTATCCAAAACATTAACACTGTTAAATTTTATATTTAAATCTGATAGAACTTTAATAACTGCTGCAGAAAAACCACACATAGGAAAAACAGGCGTTCCCTTCATAAACAAAACTACATCATTTGATTTAATTTCATTTTTAATATTCTCATATATGTCAATAATATTATTTTCTTCCATATTTACTCCGTTTTAGTTTTAAGCATTAATGCGTGCAGTTCATTGCCCATTTTTCCCTCTAATGAGTCGTAAACCATTTTATGTTGCTGAACTTTAGTTTTTCCCTCAAATGATTTTGAAATAACGGTTGCACTATAATGATCGCCATCACCTCTTAAATCCTCAATAGTAATAATAGAATCAGGAATACTATTTTTAATATATTTTACCAGATCTTCTTTTGATAAAGGCATAATTTACATATAGTTATTAAATATTGAAAAATAAAGACTATTTAATTTTATTTTTAAATATCCAATCTATCTGATTTTTTTTTGTATCATCTTTCATAATATCTTTAAGTTCTTGTTTGGAGATATGTTTTAATAAAGTTTCGTCATTTTTGAGAATATCATAAAAGTTTTTATTATTATTCCATGCTTCCATTGCATTTTTTTGAATGATAGAGTAAGCGAGTTGTCTTAATATCCCTTTTTGAGTTAATTTAAGGAGTAGTTTTTGACTTTTATGAAGTCCTCCTAATAAGTTTAAATTTTTACTCATATTTTTAGGATATACTTTCATAGTAGTAATGATCTCATTGAGTCTGTTAAGTGAGAAATCTAGAGCAATAGAAATGTCAGGAGCCATAATTCTTTCAACACTAGAATGACTTATATCTCTCTCGTGCCATAGAACAATGTTTTCCATTGCTGGCATTACTGCACTTCGAATATATCTAGCTAATCCAGTTAAATTTTCACTTAAAATTGGATTTCTTTTATGAGGCATAGCAGATGAGCCTTTTTGTTTTGGATTAAACCTTTCTTCTACTTCTAATATCTCAGTTCTTTGTAAATGTCTTATCTCAACTGCAAGACGTTCTATTGAGGAGCCTATAATACCTAGAACAGAAAAAAAGAAAGCATGTCTATCTCTTGGAATAACTTGAGTTGAAACATCTTCACATTTCAATTTTAATTTTTTAGCAACATATTTTTCTACTTTAGGATCTATACTATCATAAGTACCTACTGGTCCAGAGATAGAACAAATACTTATTTCATCAATTGCAAGATCTAGCCTTTTTAAATTTCTCTTAAATTCATTGTAGAACGATCCAAGCTTTAAACCAAAAGTAATAGGTTCAGCATGTATCCCATGACTTCTACCTATCATTATAGTTTTTTTATATTTTAGCGACTTAGATTTTAAGTTTTTTAACAGAGTGGTAAGTTCTTTACGAATTATTTCCCCTGTTTGTTTTAATTGAATAGAAAACCCAGTATCAATAATATCACTTGAGGTAACTCCATGATGAAAGTACTTTGATTGCTTTCCAATATATTTGCTTACATTATCAATATAAGCATTAACATCATGCTTGGTTAGTTTTTCTAATTTGTTAATTTCATTAACGTTAAATTTTGCTTTTTTTCTTATCTCTTTGGCAGCAATTTTAGGTATTACTCCAATATCTGAAAGTTTCTCCGCGATGAGTATTTCAATATTTGTCCAAATTTTAAATTTATTTTCTAATGTCCATATATTTTCTATTTTAGGTCTATTGTATCTTGGTATCATATTGTTTTTTATAAATCATTAATTGGAAAATCTGTATTATTATTTGATAATGTAAATATTTCATTACCATTTTCTGTAATTCCAATAGTGTGTTCAAACTGCGCTGATAAAGATTTATCCTTAGTAACCGCTGTCCATCCGTCATTTAATATTTTGATTTTCCAGTCACCTAAATTAATCATCGGCTCAATCGTAAAAAACATCCCTGGCTTTAACTCAGGTCCTTCGCCAAAATTACCAAAATGAAGGACGCTAGGTGGTGTATGAAATTCCTTACCAATACCATGACCACAAAAATCTCTTACAACAGAATATTTTTTTGACTCTGCGTATTCTTGTATTTTATAACCTATATCCCCCAAATGGTTGCCTGGCTGAGCCTCTTTGATACCAATATGAAGGCATTCATAAGTAATCTTCATTAAATCCCAATTTTTTTTATTTGTTTTACCCGCAACAAACATTCTAGAGCTGTCTCCGTACCAGCCATTAAGAATCACTGTGACATCAATATTTACAATATCTCCATTATTTAATATTTTTTTTTCATTAGGAATGCCATGACAAACAACGTGATTTACTGATGTGCATACAGATTTTGGAAAACCTTTATAATTTAATGGTGCTGGTATCGCATTATTTTTAATAATAAGATCATGACAAAAATCATTTATCTCTAAAGTAGATATACCTGTTTGAATTAGTTCATAAAGTTGATCCAATATGTGAGCAGCCAATCTTCCTGCTTCTCGCATTTTTTTAAAATCATCTTTATGATATATGGGAATACTATTGTTCATTAATTAATATTCTATTTAATGTTTTTATTTGTTAAATAACAGAATAAATATAGAAAATAAATATATGAGTATTTTTTCAGCAGGAATTTTAATTATTGGTGACGAAATTTTATCTGGAAGAACTCAGGATACAAATGCAAATTTTATTGCAAAAAACTTAGTCTCTTCGGGAATTAAACTTGAGGAAATAAGAGTAATTCAGGATAATAAAAAAATTATTATAGACTCAGCAAAGCTATTTAGTAAAAAATATAATTATGTATTCACAACTGGTGGCATTGGCCCTACTCATGACGATATAACTTCTGAAAGTCTTGCAGATGCTTTTGATAAAAAATACGAAATAAACTCTGAGGCATTTAATATATTAGAAAAATATTATCCTAAAGGTGAGTTTAATGTTAGTCGTCAAAAAATGGCTAAAATGCCAAGCGATGTTGAATTAATATATAACCCTATGACTGCAGCACCTGGATTTAAACTGAACAATGTTTTTGTTTTACCTGGTGTTCCAAAAATTATGGAACAAATGTTTGTGACTGTTCTAAAAAATTTAACAAAAGGTAAGCCAAAAAAAATAATAACAATTAATACAAATTTATACGAGAGTAAAATCGCACCTTTTTTAAAAGATATTCAGGAACAATATCAAGAATGTGCAATTGGCAGTTATCCTTATTTTAATTTTTTGTCTAAGACAGGTGGAGTTAATATTGTTATATCTTCATGGACTATGTTTTCCTTAGATGAAATAGAAAAAGATATTATAGAGATGATAAGATTTAATGGTGGAAATTACTCTATTGTCTGATATTAGCTCTAATAATTGGCCTCGTGATGGAATGGTAGACATAGCGGACTTAAAATCCGTGCCCTTATGGGAGTGCCGGTTCAAGTCCGGCCGAGGCTACCAATTTCTTAAAAACCATGTTTAGTTTTGTAACCTTAGGAACAAATAATCTCTTAAAGAGCCAATTTTTTTATGATCAATTACTTCAATCCATTAATATTATTAATGTTGTAGAAACTGAAAGGTATATTGGCTATGCTAAAAAAGATTCATTAGATAAGGTTGAATTTTATATAATGATGCCTCATAATAAAAAAGAAGCCAGTTTTGGTAATGGTGCAATGATTACATTTAGCGTTGATTCAATGGAAAGAGTCAGTGATTTTTATGATTTAGCATTAAGTCTAGGGGCTACTGATGAAGGATTGCCAGGACCAAGACATGATGAGCATTATTATGCGTATTTCAGAGACTTAGATGGAAATAAAATATGTGCTTATTGCTCAGATTAATTCTAATATTGAAATTGTTCGTTTAATATTTTATCTTCTATAGAGTGGTTGTTATCAAATAAAATTTTACAACTTTTATCATTAGATGATTGAATTGTTACCTCTTTAATATTTCTAAATTCTATATTATCGGCTGTTACACTTGCTTGCCTGTCTTTAAAATTTAGAACATTAATCTTAATTATACTTTTTTCTGAAAGTAGGGCGCCTCTCCATCTTCTAGGTCGAAAGGCACTAATGGGTGTTAAAGCTAATAGTTTAGAATCTAAAGGTAATATACTACCATGAGCTGATAAATTATAAGCCGTACTCCCTGCAGAAGTTGAAACAAGCACCCCATCACAAATTAGTTCATTCATTCTTGTGACATTATTTATTTTAATTTGAAATTTAGATGCTTGGTGGCTTTGTCTCATCAATGACACCTCGTTATAAGCAATTGACTCATGTTCATTATTACTCACATCTATTGCTATCATTTTTAAGGGGTTTAAATTTGTTGATTTTGAATTGTTAATTAATTCATCCAAATTTTTTTTACTCTTTGAATTCATTAAAAAACCAACTGAGCCGTAGTTGATACCAAAGAAAGGTTTATCTAGTTTATTAAAGTCGTGAAGGGTTTTTAATAAAATACCATCTCCTCCAATAGGTACAATAACATCAGCCAATTCTGGTTCAGTTTGACTATAAGAATTTATATATTCCTTTTTCGCCTTATTTGCCTCTACTGTATTTGATGATATAAAATGATACTTCATTAGCCGCCTGTCTCATTCATATGTCTATTAATATAAGGCTTTACCTCAGGGTTAATTATAAAGTCATGTCTTTTTGGCTTCACACTTAGAGCAAATCTAATTTTTTCTTTTATATAGTCATCACCTCTATCAGTTCTTAAAATTTCTCTAAAATCAACAAATTCATTTTGCCCAAGGCACATGTATAATTTACCAGTGCTAGATATTCTTACTCTATTGCATGATGCGCAAAAATTATTTGATAAAGGTGTTATAAACCCAACTTTTATATTGAGCTTGCTGCTAGTGTAATATTGTGAAGGTCCTCCAGTTTTATGTGAAGATTTTTCAAAATTAAATATATTTTCTAAATTGTTATAAATTTTATCTAAGCTTACAAACTGCATATGCCTTGGCATGTCTGTATCACTCATTGGCATAACTTCAATAAAGGTAAGGTCTATTAATTTATTATTACACCAATTTATAAGTTCTTTAGTTTGATCTTCATTAAAATTTTTGAAAACTACAGTATTTATCTTCACTTTAATATTATGTTTAATTGCCTCTTCAATACCCTCTATAACATTAGCTAGTTTTCCAAATCTTGTAATCTCTTTATATTTTTCTTCAATGATTGTATCTAAAGATACATTAATTCTATTAATGCCATTTTGTTTTAAGTCTTTTGCATATTTTTTTAACAAGCTACCATTAGTTGTTAAAGTAATTTCTTTTAAATTAGTAGTTGATTTTTTTTTATTTAAATTTTTTATTAATGTTAAGACATCTTTTCTAACAAGAGGTTCCCCGCCAGTTAATCTTATTTTTTCTACACCAAGTTCAATAAAATTATCACAAAGTCTCTCTATTTCCTCCAAACTTAAAACTTCATTTTTTGGAAGAAAATTCATTTTTTCTTTCATGCAATAAACACATCGTAAATCACACCTGTCGGTAACTGATACTCTTAGGTAGTTTATTTTTCTTAAAAATTGATCAACTAGTTGCATTTATATTAATTATTTCAAGATTGATTTTAGATAGATTAATTGTTTTTTTCCCAACATTTTCAAAGTTAACTGTAATAAAATTATTTATTGAAGATTGAATTTGACCAATACCCCATTCATTTTTCATATCTGGGTTTATCACAAAGACGCCAGGCGTGAAAAGACTAGAGTAATTTTCATTCATAATAATGTTTATATATTATTTAGATTAATTTAATCTTTTTTCAGCTTTTTCGTGCATCTCTTGTGCCTCTAAGCTCAATGTGGCAACAGGACGTGCTTCTAATCTTTTTAAACCTATAGGTTCTCCAGTTTCATTGCAGTACCCATAAGTACCATCTTCAATTCTTTGTAATGCAGAGTTGATTTTATTAATTAATTTTCTTTCCCTATCTCTAGTTCTTAATTCAAATGAACGATCTATTTCTTCAGAGGCTCTATCTGTAATATCAGGCTTAGCTTCATTGTCTGATTGTAAATTACTTAGTGTTTGATTAGATTCTTTTAAAAGCTCATCTTTCCAGTTTAATAGTTTTTGCTTGAAGTATTCCTTCATTTTAGCATTCATGAACTTTTCTTTTTGCGTCGGTTTGTAAGTTTTTGATATTTTTGCCATAATTTTTAACTCGGATCGATTTATCAAAAGAAATATATAATACAAGATTTATATCAAAAAAAAAATTATCCCTATTTATCAATTAATAATATTTTTTTTCATAAAGAACAAAAATAGAACTTTTAAAATGAGAACAAAACATGTACAAAAAAACATGATTTGCAAGAATCTTAATAAAAAACTAACAATTATTGGAGAGAACAATGTCTCAAGCTAAATTAAAAGTAATAGAGAATAATACAATGGATAAAGAAAATAGAAATAAATCACTAGAAGCTGCCGTTAGTTTAATTGAGAAAAACTACGGAAAAGGCTCAATTATGAAGCTAGGATCAAAAGCTAATGTAGATATAGAGTCTATATCAACTGGATCTCTTGGTTTAGATATTGCCTTAGGTATAGGCGGT
>JABHWG010000068.1 GCA_018657885.1 Pelagibacteraceae bacterium | reverse complement strand
TTTACTCAAAACTGACAAATGCACAAAACTATAACTACCCATTAATTTTGATGCCATTACTGTGCCTTTAATGCCGTTCACTGGGGTTTGTTCTCGACTTAATTTAACTGCTTCAGGCCTAATGTAAACACTTACATTTTCTGATTCCATACTTTTATCTGTTAAAAAATCACCAACTGCAGTTTTAACTATTTTATTTTTTACAACACCGGTAAATTTATTTGTCTCACCAAAAAAATTAGCAACGTAAGAAGAGTTTGGTAAATTATATAGATCTTTGGGAGACCCTGATTGAACTATTTTACCTTCTTTATTCATAATATAAATTTTATTTGAAATAAACATAGCCTCAAATGGATCATGCGTAACAACTAAAACTGAAATATTAGATTTTTGTAGTAAGTGTAAAGTGTCATCTCTTACCTCCTCTTTTAAATTTAAGTCTAAACTTGAAAAAGGCTCATCAAGTAATAATAGATTGGGTCTAGCAATAATCGATCTTGCTAAAGCAACTCGCTGCTGCTCTCCACCACTTAATTCATGTGGATATTTATTAAGTGCATCAGATAACTTAATAACATTTAATATTTCACCAATTGTGTGAGAGGTAGATTTATTTTTAATAGCAAATTGCAAATTTTCTTTAACTGTTTGGTGAGGAAATAACGCGTAATCTTGGAATAGAAATCCAATTTTTCTTTTCTCTGTTTTTAAATGAAAATTATTTGAACTCACAAGCTCATCGTTTAAAAAAATTTCGCCATCTTGTACTTGTGATAACCCTGCAATAAGTTTTAGAAGTGTTGTCTTTCCACAACCAGAAGGTCCAAGGATGCAAGCAATTTTATCTTTTTCTAAATCTAAATTTATATCTTTTAAAATATTACTATCACCAATTGAGTGACTTAAATTATTTATTTTAACTGATAACATTGATTATCCTATAGCAGGATATTGCTTTCTTACAATTGGTATCCATTCTTTCAGGTTTGTAATTCGGTTATCAGGTGAAGGATGGGTGCTAAAAAATTCTGATGGTCCTGATCCCCCCATATCCTCTTTCATGCGCTCCCAAACTTTGTATGATTCATTAATATCGTAACCTGCTAAATTTGAAAAAATTAAACCCAGGTAATCTGCTTCAGACTCTTGTTTTCTATTAAAGGGCAGATCTAATCCAAATTGACGTACATAACCAGCTGCTTGAGGCAATCTTTGTCCTAAAACAAATTTTTCCAAGGCCATGATTCCAAGATCTGTTACCATAGCTGTACTAGCTCTTTCGGCAGAATGTCTCGCTACGGCATGAGCTATTTCATGCCCCATAACGGATGCTACCCCATCAGCGTTTTTTAGAATAGGCAAAATACCAGAATAAAAAGCAATTTTACCACCAGGCATACACCAAGCATTTTTTGTTTGATCATCATCAACTAGAACAAACTCCCATTGAAAATTTGAAGTCGGATCTTCCTGATAAGTAGTTTCATAATAGACATTAATTGCATCACGAATTTTAAAACCAATATCAACAATTTGATTATATTCTGATGTGCCTGTTATAAGTTTAGATTGAGATTTAAAATTATTATATGCAGGGAATGTTCTTGAATATAAAAAATCATCTGACAGAAATTTAATTTGTTTTCTCTCAGATAATGCAACTTCAGTACAAGAAGGAAGAACTAATGATGAAGCACAAAAACAGGTTGATCCATAAATAAATTTTCTTCTTGATATGTTATTAAATAATGACATTTATTCCTAAATATAAAAAAAATCATATGAACTCAACCCTACATATTCCAAAAGCTGAAATTCATGTCCATTTAGAGGCAACAATTACACCTTCTTTATGTAGAAAATTTGCTGAACGAAATAAAGTTAAGTTATCTGATGACATTTTTGGCTCTGAGTATGCCTATCAGTGGGAAGATTTTTATGATTTTATAAAAAGATATGACATTGTCACGTCCGTGATTCATACACCAGAAGACTATTATGAGTTAACTTTTGAGTATCTAAAAGAATGTGCTTCTCATAATGTGCTTTATGTGGAAGCAATGGTTTCCTCAACCCATGCCAAAGCCAAAGGCATGACTTACCATTCTTTTTTGGATAGTGTTCATCAAGCTTCTCTTGATGCAGAAAGAGATTTTGGCATTGTTTCGAGGTATTTAATGAATGGAATAAGACATTTGGGAGCTGTATCTGTTCAAGGAACAGCAGAGGAAGTTCTTAACAATCCTCACCCCGCTCTTGTCGGTTTTGGTTTGGCAGGTGATGAATTACATTTTCCACCACATTTATTTACTAAAACATTTGATATGTTAAAGAAAGAATCATACCCTATAACAGTTCATGCTGGAGAATGGGATGGGCCTGAAAATATTCGTAATGCTATACATCTTTTGCATCCAACTCGATTAGGTCACGGCGTTAGATCAATTGAAGATTTGGATTTAGTAAAAGAAATTGTGGAGAAGGATATTGTATTAGAGACCTGTCCTAAAAGTAACATCGCAACTAAAATTTATGAAAACTATGAATCACATCCAGTAAAAAAACTATATGAATTAGGTGTGAAAGTAACAGTTAACTCTGACGACCCACCATTTTTTAATGCAACAATTCAGGGTGAGTACGATGCGATGAAAAATTTAGGCTTCACAGAAAAAAATCTTATAGAAATGACAAGAAATGCAATCGAGTCTTCCTTTTTAGATCAAGATAAAAAATCAGAAATTTTAACTAAATTAGATTAGATAACTTTATTAAAGGTCTGGCACCATAGTGA
>JABHWG010000094.1 GCA_018657885.1 Pelagibacteraceae bacterium | reverse complement strand
TAATAGGTAATGTCAGTACAGACAATAATGGTGGTTTTATTCAATTGCGTTCAATTTTACTGTTTGAAAAACTTTATAAAGAAAATAAAACATTTTTAGGAGTACGTCTTAATGTTAGAGGTAATGGGGAGATCTATCACATATTTATACGAACTAGTGAAAATAGAACTTATCGTGATTTTTTTTTAGCTACCTTTGTTGCTGATGATGACTGGCAAACAGTTGATTTACCTTTCTCTCAATTCAAGCACAGATATTTAAATGATTTCTTAAATGGTAATGATATTAAAACTTTTGCCATAGTTGCTTATGGTAGAGATTTTATATCTGATGTTTCAATATCCAAAATAACTTTCTATAATGAATAATTTAGTTTTCCCTCTTTGGTAATAATATTCAAAGAGGGATTTATTTAATTTCAAAACTTTTAAGAAAATACAAAATATAGTATTACTATAACGACAACTGCCGCAATTATCCAAGTCCGTTTATTATTCATAGTTTCTCCTTTGATAATAAAATGTTTAAAATAGTTCTTTTTTTTAGAAAAGTTATATGTTTCTAATTTATGTATAAAAACTGCAATTAATTAGACCAAAAAATATTTTTTTTTATAATTTTTTAACAGTATTTACTTATTTAGCTTTACAATTTATTTACTAGTAAATTTGATAAAGAAAACTTTATTTCCAACCACTGATCGATTTTACTTCTAAAAATTCTTCAAGACCCCACTTGCCTCCTTCGCGCCCATTACCTGACTGTTTGTATCCACCAAAAGGAGAGCCATCAGCAAATCCTACACCATTTATTTCAACCATACCTGATCGTAACTGCCTTGCGATTCTTTGTGCTTTATCAGTATCTTTAGTTTGAATATAATTTGTTAAGCCATAAGCTGTATCATTGGAAATTTTAACAGCTTCTTCTTCTGAGGAAAAAGGAATGATTGATACCACAGGACCAAAAATTTCTTCTTTTGCAATTGTCATGTTATTATTTACATCTGCAAAAACTGTTGGTCTGACAAAATAGCCTTTATTTAGATGCATGGGTCTATTAGGCCCTCCTGCTACTAACTTTGCTCCTTCTGCAATTCCTTTATTTATTAATATTTGAATTTTATCATACTGAACTTTTGATACAACTGGGCCAATGTGATCTCCTTCTTTATTAGCAACATTTACTTTAGTTTTTTCAGCCACATCAATTGCTTCTTTAACAGCTCTTTCATAAATAGATTTTTCAACAAGTAGACGTGTAGGAGCATTACAACTTTGTCCAGAATTATTAAATACTCTTCTTACACCTCTTTTTACTGCTTTTTCATCAGCATCTGCAAAAACGATATTGGCTCCCTTTCCACCAAGTTCAAGAGATACTCTTTTAATAGTATCCGCAGCATTTTTTGTTATTAACTTACCTGCCCGAGTAGAACCAGTAAAGGAAACCATATCGATATCAGGGTGACTAGATAGTTGAGTGCCAACACCTGGACCATCACCGTTAACTAAATTAAATACTCCTTTCGGAAAGCCTGCATCATGAATCATTTCAGTAAAGAGCATACCCGATAGAGGAGCAATCTCAGATGGTTTGAGAATCATTGTGCAACCAGATGCCAATGCTGGTAAAACTTTAAGAGCTATTTGGTTTATAGGCCAATTCCATGGTGTAATTAAAGCACATACCCCAATTGGCTCCTTAGATATGTAATTTCTTTTTTCTTCATCTAAATAATTATCAAAATTAAATTCTTTAAAATGTTTAATAAAAGTTTTGATATGATCCTCACCTGATTGACTTTGTGCATTAATTGACCAGTCTTTAGGCGCACCCATCTCTAGAGAAATTGCTTCTGCCATTTCAGAAGAGCGATTTACATAAATTTGTAAAAGATTATTTAAAAGTTCTAACTTCTTCTCTTTAGAAGTATGCCACCAAGAGGTAAAAGATTTTTTTGCTACATCAACAGCTAAATTAGTATCTTCTTCTGAACCCAGTGAAATGATTGCACATACTTCTTCAGTGGATGGATCAATAACTTCAAGATCATTGGTTTTTTTTGGATCTATCCATTCACCATTAATATAAAATTGTTTTTTTAATTTTACCGTCATTATCTAAAACTAAATAACCTAATTGTGTTGTGATTTAAATTCTATTCTTCTTTTATGAAGAATCGGTTCTGTATAACCAGAGGGTTGATTTATACCATCAAAGATAAGTTCTTTTGCTGCCAGAAAAGCAATTGTATTGTAACTTGGAGCCATAGGAATGTAATTTGGATCATCGGCATTTTGTTTGTCAACAACAACTGCCATTTTTTTAAGAGCATTTAATGCTTGTTGTTCTGTAATCACATCATTGATAACCCAATTTGCCAATGCTTGTGATGAAATACGACATGTTGCTCGATCTTCCATCAGTCCTATATTATTAATATCCGGTACTTTAGAACAACCAATTCCTTGATCTATCCATCTTACAACATACCCTAGAATTCCTTGTGCGTTGTTTTCTATCTCAGCTGCAATTTCATCTTCAGATAAATTCTGACGATCTAGCAAAGGAAGAGTTAATAAATCATTTAATGAACTTTTTCTTCCTTTTTTAATAATGTCATTTTGAACTTCTAAAACATTTACAGCATGATAATGCATTGAATGAAGTGTTGCTGCTGTAGGACTGGGAACCCAAGAACAATTAGCACCTGATTTAGGATGAACAATTTTTTGATCCAGCATTTCTTTCATCAAATCCGGCATTGCCCACATACCTTTTCCAATTTGAGCTTTTCCCTGAAGACCACACTCTAAACCAATTTCTACATTTCTATTTTCATATGATTTGATCCAAGAAGCATTTTTTATATCTGATTTTTTAGAAAATGCACCTGATTGCATAGATGTATGAATTTCATCTCCAGTTCGATCAAGAAAACCTGTATTTATGAAAGCTACTCTAGATTTTGCTGCACGGATACATTCCTTTAAGTTGACACTTGTCCTTCTTTCTTCATCCATGATACCTATCTTGATAGTGTTTTCAGGTAAATTCAGCATCTTTTCGATTGTGTAAAAAAGATTTACCGTAAATGAAACTTCTTCAGGTCCATGCATTTTTGGCTTCACAATGTACATAGATTTGCAAAGTGAGTTTTTATTTCCTTCTTTTTTTTTAATATCATGTAATGCAATTAAGGTTGTGATGATGCCATCCATAATGCCTTCCCCAATTTCTTCATTTTTATCATTGAGTATTGCAGGTGTAGTCATTAAGTGACCCACATTTCTTATAAGCATCAGAGATCTTCCTTTAAGAACTTTTTTTTCACCATTTAGTGTTAAGATTTCTATATCTTTATTAAGAACTCTTTTTGTTGTCTGTTTATTTTTGATAAATTTTGCTTCAAGATTTCCTGTCATTAAACCAAGCCAATTACGATAAGCTATTACCTTATCTTCAGCATCTACTGTTGCAACACTGTCTTCGCAGTCTAAAATAGATGATACAGCTGACTCTAAAATTACATCAGAAATATTGGCAAGATCACCTTTACCAATTGGGTGATTAGGATCAATTAGCACACGGCAATGTAAATTGTTTTTAAACAACACAAGTTCTTTGATTGTTTTGTTTGTATTGAGCTGAAAACCAGCAATTTGATTTTCATTTTGTAAAGTAGTTGATGAATTTTGAGTTATATAAAAAATTATTTTATTATTTTCATAGCGTATATCAACAATTTGATCCCAATTAGTATCTTTTAATGGAGCAAAAACATCTAAATGTGATTTAACAAAATCGACTACTTTTTCTCCTCTTTTTTGATCATACTGATTGGACTCAGGCAAACTCCCTAGTACATCGGTACCATAAACAGCATCATATAAACTTCCCCATCTCGCATTAACAGCATTTAGGGCATATCTTGCATTAGTAATAGGTACTACTAATTGAGGGCCGCACACCAAGGCGATTTCAGGGTCTACATTTATAGT
>JABHWG010000014.1 GCA_018657885.1 Pelagibacteraceae bacterium | reverse complement strand
CATCAAAAGCATCTGAAGCCTCTATTGTCGTAAATAGTTCGGTGGGTCTAACGTATGTACATAGGTCAGCACCTTGGTTTGATTTGATTGTTTCAAAACTTGCTGGTGAAATTTTACATATAGATTTCAGATGCAATTCTTTATCATCTGAATTATGTATAAACAATTTATATTCTTTAATATTTTGAGAAACAAGATTTTCACATGTACTTAGATCTAGTAATTTCTGACAATTTTTTTCTGCTTTCACGCCATCATAGAAAGCTACTCTTTGGGGCATCTTTTTTGTTTTAAAAGTATTTTTATAGTAAGACATATATGAAGAATATAAACCATATGTTGATTTTAATTTACCACCTTTTTTTGCATTTGCTCTTCCTTTAAAATCTACTTTTAATTTTCCATCAATCCAAACTTTCATAAATCCTTTTTTAGGATCTGGATGCCAGTTTGTATTAAAAATAATTTCAGTCCAATTGCCTAATAAATCCTCATTTGATTTTAAGACAATATACGAGTCTGGAAATGTATCGCCATTTCTATTAAATGTTAATCCTGCATGCATGTGCTGAAATTGAATTAAACCCTCAGATGGGTCAAGTCTCTTCCATTGAATTAATGACATTTTTGCTGGAGCTATTGAATTATAATCTTTGGGTAAAAAAAGATAAAATCTATACCATCTTTCTTTTTTCCAAGTTTCATCTCCATAATTTAATTCAGCTCTTTCTCTATCATTAGGACAATCATTCCAGTTTGGTTCCTGTCCACATTCTCCATCATTTGATTCAAATCTTATAGAAGTTTTTCCAATTATAGAAAAATCACTTACTGAAACTGGATTGATAGCATGTGGTGCATTCAGAGCATGAAACTCCTTTAATTTAAGAAGTCCATCGCGATCTTCTTTAACAGATTTCTTCACTTCAGTAATCTTTGTTTTAGCATAACCGATACTGCAGCAAAGCAAACAAATAACAATTATCCCTAAAATTTTTTTCATCATGATTACCCTACCACTGTTCATGTAAAGTTTACAAAGGAAATAAAACTCAAGACTGTAAGAAAATATTAATTATAGACAAATTAAGGGCTAAAAAAGGACAAAAATATTCTAATGAAGTTTTTATTTTACCAAAAACTAATTGTTCACTTTCTTACCAGCAAATGTATCTTAACAAATAAAAGTTCGTTTTTAGGTGAAAGAAAAATTGAATAGGTAGTTAAATTAATAAATCCACATAGCTCCACAAATCAATTACTTTTGAATAGTTTATTAAATTTTTTCTAAAGGGTGGTGTGACATTAACTCAAGATTGTTATCTCCTACACGGTACATTTGCTCTAGTTTAACACCTTCCTTACCACCAACTTTTCCTATGTAAGTCTCAACCGCAATGGTCATATTTTTTTCAAAGCAACCATCTCTTTGGCCACCATCAGTTGGATACTTTATAAAAGGCCACTCATCACACAAACCAATACCATGTATCATGCAAGAATAGCGGTTCTGATAGTAATCCTTAGATAACTTCCAAGATTTCTCGGTAAATTCACGAAAAGACATTCCAGTTTTAATAAGCTCAACATTATAAGTAATATGCTCAACAGCCATCTGATAAAGTTTTTTTTGTTCAACATCAAAATTATTACCTTCAACAAAAGTTCTAGAAATATCAGCGCAATATCCATAAGGGCCAACCATATCAGTATCAAAGGCAACAATTTCTCCTGGCTGAATAATTTTATTACTAGATTCCTGCATCCACGGATTAGTTCTTTCTCCAGATGTTAATAATCGGCATTCAATCCATTCCCCTCCGTGATCAATATTTGTTTTATGTAAGATTGACCACAATTCATTTTCTGTCATGCCTGCTTTTAAATCTTCTCTCATTTTGGATATTCCCATTTCGCCAACTTCAATAGCTGCTGTCATACACTTCAATTCATCAGTAGATTTAATTACGCGTGCTTGCTCGATCACTGATTTTGCATCAACAATTGAGAGACCTATTTTATTTAATTCTTCAACGGCTGGTCCATTAATAACATCAATGGCCAAACGTTTATTGTTTTTGCAATGCGTATCCGTGATGTCTTTAATTTCTTGTGTCCATTTTTTTAATTGAGCATCAGCTTGATTACCATGACAAAAATAATCCCAAGTAATCGCTGGTCTAATTTCATCAATTAAATGTAAATGGTTTGAGAACTTTTCACAGTTAAAAAATTCATACAAGATAGTTGGACCATCAACTGGAATAAAACAATAGCGAGTAAGATTATGCATATTAAATACACTCATATTTGTTGTATCTAGCGCATAGCGAATATTAACAGGATCAAATAGCAGACAGGCTTCTATATTTTGTTTTTCTAATTCTTGTTTAACTCTCTTTAATCGGTATGATCTTAATTCTTCAAAATTGATTTCGTCCTCATAAAGTCTTTTTTTATTAACGAAGTTTTGAATACTATCTGTAGTAGGTAATATTCTTCGATCAAGTTTCATATTTGTTTTTTTATATATTAAGCATAATACTATGACTAAATTAAAAATATATCTATCTGGAAAAAATCAATGAATAATTACTCATACCAAATGCATAAAAAATGGGGTCTTTTGACAGGCTATTCTATTGTTCTTATAGCTTTAGTTGCCGGATTTGTTTATGGATTTGTTCATTCAACTATTTATCAAGCTGGTGATTCTGCGTTAACTGTAGGTTTGTTATTAGAAAATATCACCTTATACAAATTTGGAATAGTATCTTGGTTAGTAATTATTGTATTAGATATAGTTGTCTCCATAGGTTTATATGTCATCTATAAAGATCAACTAAAAAAATTAGCAACGTTATCATCTGTCTTAAGAATTCTTTATACTCTTATTTTAGGAATTGCTGTTGCACAACTTATATTACTCTTGATACATAATAATGGTTTATCAAATGGTTTATTGTATTTTGAATCTTTTGAAAAAATATGGTCACTTGGTCTAATTATTTTTGGACTTCATCTTTTAGCACTAGGTATAGTTTGTTTAAAGTCCGACTTTACACCAAAGTTCTTTAGCTATTTTTTAGTATTAGGTGGTTTGTGTTATTTACTTGTCCAAAACCTAAAGTCATTCCTCCCCCATCTCAATGAAACTTCAGTAACAATAGAGTCTATTTTGACAGCACCAATGGCACTCTCTGAACTTAGTTTTGCAATTTGGCTTATTATTAAATTTACTCGTCAAAAAAAAATATAAATTAATTTAGATACTTCTAATATAATCAATAGACTGTGTGATCATTGTTAAATTAGTTTCATTTGATAATCGGTGATCACTTTCTTTAAGATAAATAATATTAACATTTTTTCCTGTAACCTTTTTTAGTATTTTTCTAGGGACATCTTCATTGACCACAGTGTCTTTTAGGCCGTGAATAAGAACTAATGGTTTTGAAAAACGAAATGGTTTTTTAAGAACTCTATTTTTTTCCGCTTCGATAAAAAATTTTTTAGTTAAATAATAACTAAAACCATACGAAGTATATTTGGTAATACCTTTGGTAGTAATTTCTTTTTTATTTTTTTTATTTAAGGCGTTGTATAAATCTTTTCCAAAATCTGGAGCAGCCGCTAACCCTATCATTCCTTTTATTCTTTGCGGTCGTGCTTTTGCTGCTAACATCATTAACCATCCACCCATACTGCTACCTATGAGAATTTG
>JABHWG010000019.1 GCA_018657885.1 Pelagibacteraceae bacterium | reverse complement strand
TTTAATAATGTTTCCGATATTAAAAAACCAATTAAAAAAGCAAGAAAATTAATTAAGAAAAATTTTGATAAAAAAAATGATGCTATAAAATATATCTTAGATGCCAAAAATATTTTTCTTCTAGAGATTAGCTGGCGTTTAAAAGGAAAAGAAATACTTTTAAATGATTTAATTAAACTTTTAGAAAGTGGTAAGGAAACATTTGCATTAAGAAAACAAGATAAACTTAATAGAGAGCAAGCTCTTTATTTATCTTCATGCAGATCAACACATAGAGATATATCTCTATATTTTTAATCAATTTTCTCAATGTCCATAATTACATGAACATAATCCATCGCATGGCCTGTTGGATTTTTTGAAACATCATCAATGTATAAATTATAAAAATGATCAACTATTTTATTAACCTCATTTGCACTTCTATTAATTAATGCATTTTTAAATACAGTTTCAGACCAGCTTCTCATTGTTGGAATCAAGGTTTTTGCATAATCATTTGCAGACATAGTATTTGTATTTTTTAAATAATGAGTTTTATAAGGGCAATCTGTAATCATTGTTTCACAAGATCTTAATACTAAACCTGATTTTGAAATAGTAGATTCTTTATCATCAAAAGGTTTTCTAAATTCTTCAATAGTTCGATAATGTTGAGTAAAAGTGGCGTTAATAAATTCTTGATTTGTAATTATTCCTTGAGCTTCGAGATGTTTCCAATTCATTGCAAAATTATTAAACATTACTTTGCCACCAGTATTGCCTAAGCACCTACCCTGTTCATCTATACCAAAATTAATACAGACAAAACGCCCACCTTTAATTAATTCGCTAGATCTATTTAATAAAATTGTCTCCCAATCTTTATGTGCTTGATCTTTAAACAAATTTATTTCGTTTTGACTTGCTCCAGTCATATGAACATGATTTTCAATCAAACAGGGACGTTCAGATACGTAATGCATGGCAGTTGCTGAAAACCCTAAACATAATGAATTATTTGCCATTAACTGATCATGGAAGCCTGTTCCACAACCATGAACAAAAACATTTGAAAAAAATTTTTGATAGGCAAAATCAGAGTTTCCCTGCATTCCCTGCATGATTTTAAAAAGAGTTGAAAAATCATTAGATGCTAAATCGGTATATAAAATTTCAATTTGCCGTTCATCACCAGTTTCTCTAATTAATTTTATAATATTGCTCCACATTTCTTGACTAGTACCACCATCCGCACTTCCATAATCTGCAAATCTTAAAATTTCTTTTTTTGGAATTGTGTTTAGAGCATTTTCAATTAATTTTTGGGTTTTATCTATTGCGTTTTTAGCCCCTACAGTCTTCGCAGAGTAATACCCTTCTGATTTCATTGCTAGACTTGACTGAGTGTTTAGATAATTTTTTGTCATTAGTAAGAATCTTGTAAATTACTTAATGAGAAATGTTAACTATTAAATTTTAAATTTTTATTAAAACCTTTAGGTATTTTTTTTCCTACCTGAGCCCTTTTTCCTATCCAAAATTTAACATCTTTAAGATTTTTCACTTTACTAGCCTTATGCCAACTTAGACCTTTATCAAGATTAAATAATAAAGTGTCAGTTATATAATTTTTTTCTTTTAGCTTTATTAACTGAACACCAGCTCCTTTATTTAAAGTTGGAAGTGAAGCTATATCAAAAATTAATAATTTTTCACTATTTGAGACTACTGCTAAAAATTTATGATCTAAAAAATGAACATTTAATAACTCATCGTTATTTTTAAGATTAATTATATTTTTACCTTTTTTTTGATTAGTAATCATTTTGTTAGAATATGCGATAAATCCTTTGCCATATTTAGAAATGAGAAGTAATTTATTTTGAGTGTTAGCATTAAAAACACCAACAAGTCTTTCATTGATTCCAACGTCAATTAGCTCAATATAGGATTTAGGTGATGATTTACCTCCAGGAAGTAAATTTGGGTCTAAGGTTAGTACTTTTCCAGAAGATAGAAAAAGAAGTAATTTTTGATTTGAGTCAATATTAATAAAAGTTTTAAGGTCATGATCACTATTCTTAATACTTTCTATATTTTCTGAATAGTCCTTAATTCTTTTAAATGAATTATCTTTAGTAACCAAAACAGTAAAATTTTCTATTTCATTAAATTCATCAATCTTTACATCTAAATCATAATCATTTGAAATAATGATTTTGCTTCTTCTTAATTTATTCGCATCAGTAAGAGAATCTGTAATTTCATTAATTTCATTAACCAGAAACTGATTTAAGTAATCGTTATTATTAATGAGCTTTTTTAAATCTGCATTTACAGTTTTTAATTTATTAATCTCAGTATTGATATTTAATTCATCTAACTTTTTCAAGGACCCAAGTCGCATATTGAGAATTGCTTCTGCTTGATTTTCGGAAAGTTTAAAAACTTTCATTAGTTCTTTTTTTGGATTATCTTTTGTTCTGATAATTTTAATTATTTTATCTAAATTAGCAAAAACTATAAAATAGCCCCTTAGTATTTCTAAACGTAAATTATTTTTATTAATATTAAACTTTGATTTACGTTTTACAGTAATTTTTCTAAAATCAACAAATTGAGAAAGTATTGATTTTAAACCTAGTTGTTTTGGAATGCGACCTTTTTCAAGAACATTAAAGTTGCAGGAATATTTGATAGATAAGTCAGTAAGTTTAAAACATAAATCAACTAATTTATTTTTATCTATATTTCTATTTTTTGGCTTAAGTACAATTCTAATATTATCATCAGATTCATCTCTTACGTCATCTAAAGGTAATTTCTTCAGATTAATAAGATTGGCTAACTGCTCTATAATTTTTATTTTATTAACTTGAAATGGTATTTCGGTAATTACTATTTCAAAAATTCCATTTTTTACTTTTTC
>JABHWG010000015.1 GCA_018657885.1 Pelagibacteraceae bacterium | reverse complement strand
CAATTTTATTTTCTCCAATATCAGACAAGTCGTAAGAGGCTTCTAAATCTACAATATCTCTTAAAAGCATGGTGCCATCTTTAATAGATTCTTTCCAATTAATTATAGAACGGATTGTCATAGGACTTTCACAAATTGCGCCAATCATTCTTTCACGACCGGCCTCTATTCTCTTAGCTATTGCAATTTCGCCTTCCCTACTTAGAAGCTCTACAGCGCCCATATCTCTTAAATACAATCTTACAGGATCATCTGTCTTTCCTGTTTGTTTTTTTTCTTCTTCTCCACTGTCATCGTCGCTTTTAGATTTATCTTCTTTTGCAGCTTTAATAAGAGCTACTGCTGCTTCTTCTGAGAGTATACTTATGTTATTTTTCTTTAAAAAAACTTCTACTTTAGAAACGTTTTCGGGTATTCTAAATTTTTTAGGAACAGCCTTCTCAATTATTTTTTTTGTATAAATTCCATCTACTTTGTGTTTGTCTAAAAGTTTTGTAATAACTTCCTTAATATGGTCATCAAACAAAATAACTTTTTTTTGTTTTTTTGTTGGCTTGGTATCAATTACCTTATTTTTTTTTTTAATTTTCGATGAAATAGTTTTATTTTTCTTAACAACCTTCTTTTTTTTAGTTATTAATTTTTTCTTTAAAACTTTTTTTGTTTTTAATAAATTTTTAGACTTTGTTGGTATTTTTTTTTTAGATACTTTTGTCTTCTTTTTAGATACTACGGATTTTTTTGCAGCACCCTTTTTAATTATCTTTTTTTTTGTAATCGTTTTCTTGAGGGGGCTTTTCTTTTTTTTTATTATCTTTTTTTTTGCCATTTTAATCGTCTTTATAATTATCTTCTAATTCGTTAGAAATCTTTTGTAATTCTTCCCAATTCAATGAAGTATTATTTTCCTGAAAGGTATTTAGGCTTTTATTTATTTTTTTCAAATTTGAAAGCCTTGTATTGAGGTTATTAGTAGATTCTTTAATTTCCTCCAATGATAATTCTGAGTCATATTTAGGATTTGAGTATGGAAAAAGTTCATAAATACTAGACTTAAGGATATTAGATTCTATAAATTGCCTTATTTTTGGGCTAAATTGAGCCAAAATGTCTTTAAGCTCTATTAAATTTTTATCTAAAGTATTCAAATGTTTGATAATATTGCTTTCATTTTCATCCATATCAATATTTGTTAAAATTGTTTCAATTATCTTAGATCTTACTTTTGGATGATTAATTGCACTCACAATAAAGGAATAAATCTGCTTTCTTTTTAAAGACGTTATTTTTTTAGGTATTGTTTGAAGTTTAGTTTTGCTACTTGAACCTCTTAACTTATTAAAAAACATCGATTTAAATTCACTTTTATAAAAATATTGTATTTTTTTATCTTTTATACTCTCAATTAAATCATCAAGATATTTATCATATGATATTTTTTGATCAGCATTATTAAGGGATACACCCCCACTAGATACATTAAAAATATAACTCACAAGATTTATTGGGTTTTTTAAAAGATTAATTAAGTTATTAATTTTGTGATTAATTAAATACGTATCTGGATCCGTATTATTTGGCAAGCTAATAAATTGCAATGACTTGTTTGGTAATAAGTAAGGGAGAGACATAATAGCAGCTTTATATGAAGCTCTTTTTCCTGCTTCATCTCCATCAAACATAATTGTTGGTTTATCAGTAAATCTCCATGATAATTTTAACTGCTCTTCTGTAAAGGAAGTTCCAAGTGGGGCAACAACACTTTTAATATTATTTTGATATAAGGATATAACATCCATATAACCTTCACATATTAATAGATTTTTTTTCTGTCTTGCTACATTTTTTGCTAAATTTAAATTATATAGCATTTCCCTTTTTTTGAAGTGATTACTCTCTGGGGAATTAATATATTTAGGATTTGAGCTATCTAATACGCGACCACCAAAACCAACAACATTTCCTTGAATATTCGAAATTGGAAAGATTAATCGCTTATAAAAAAAATCTCTAAATTTGTTATTATTATCTTTTTTAACAACATTACTTTTTAATATTTCCTTATCTTGAAAAGATAAATCTTTTAAATGCTGATAAAGTGATCCCTGACTACTAAATGAATAACCTAATTTAAAAGATTTTACTGTTTCCTTTGATAATTGTCTTTTTTCTAAATATTTAGTACACTCGTTATTTTCTGAACTTAAATTATTCTCAAACCATTTAGTAGCTGTATCTAAAATTTTGAGAATATTATTATCTTGCTTACTATAGGAATTATTATTAAAATTTATCTTAACACCAGCTCTTTCTGACAACTCTTTAACCGCATCTAAAAAGGTATAATTAAATAAATCTTGGTAAATAGTAAAAATATCTCCCTTAGCACCACAACCAAAACAATAAAAATTTCCTAGATCATCGTTGATTTTACAAGAAGGTGTTTTTTCATTATGAAATGGGCAACAACACCATACGTCCTTACCCTTTTTAACTATTTTTGTTTTTTTTTCTAATTCTGAAGAAATAGGTATTTTTGACTTTATGTTTTCTAAATCAATCTTATTAAATGCCATTAATTCCCAAGCTTAGATTTGGCTAACTTTCCTACCAACCCCATATCGACTTCTCCAGCATAATCTTTTTT
>JABHWG010000072.1 GCA_018657885.1 Pelagibacteraceae bacterium | reverse complement strand
TTTATCTTTATCTGATAGAATTATTGTAATGTTTGATGGAAATATTGTGGGTGAAAAAATTAATAAAGATGTGACTGATCGTGACTTAGGACTACTAATGGCAGGGGTAGCTTAATGAGCAGTGCTGTTGATAAATCAAAAGTGCCTTGGTGGGTATCAAATTTAATTGTTCCTATAGTTAATTTAATTTTAGCGTTATTAGTCTCCGCTCTATTTATTTTTATTGCAGGAGAAAATCCAATAGAAGCAGTAAAACTTATTATTTATGGTTCTTTTGGTTATATTGAGGGTTTTGCTTATACTCTTTATTACACTACAAATTTTATTTTCACTGGTTTAGCATTTGCTGTTGCTTTTCACTGCCGCCTTTTTAATATTGGAGGAGAGGGGCAAGCTTATATTGGTGGCTTAGGTGTTTATTTTGCAGCTATACATTTTAGTTTTTTACCCGTTCCCATTGTTTGGATTTTAGCTATCGCAGGAGCAATAGTTTTTGGGGGAGCATGGGCATTTATACCGGCTTATTTGCAGGCAAAAAGAGGAAGTCATGTGGTTATAACAACCATCATGTTTAATTTTATTGCCTCTTCATTGATGATATATTTATTGGTTGATGTTATCCGAGATACTAATCAAATGGGTCCACATACTATAGCAGTTGCAAAAGAATTGTGGTTCCCTACCTTCAAAGAGTTTGGTGAATTAATTGGAATTAAAGTTAGATATTCTCCTCTTAACTTATCATTTTTACTTGCCATAGCTGCATCTGTATTTGTTTGGTTCTTAGTTTGGCGAACAAAATGGGGATATGAAATGCGAGCTGTTGGTCACAATACACAAGCTGCAATCTATGCAGGAATTTCGCCATATAAAAACATAATAATTGCGATGGTAATCTCTGGAGGCTTAGCAGGACTTTTAGCCATTAATGAAGTTTTAGGCGTACATCATAAAATCGTATCTGGATTTCCTGCTGGTTATGGTTTTACAGGTATTGCTGTTGCCTTAATGGGAAGAAATCATCCTATTGGAATATTTCCAGCAGCACTTTTATTTGGTATTTTGTATCAAGGAGGGTCTGAGGTAACTTTTGATATGCCAAACATTTCAAGATATATGTTTGTTGCTGTACAAGGTGTTATCATTCTATTTAGTGGAGCATTAGAAAACCTATTCAGACCCCAGGTTGAAAGTTTTTTTGTAAATAAATTAAATATAAGAAAGAAGGGTTAATGGAAATTTTTGCCGATTTAGCTTCTTTGTTAAATTCTACTTTAAGAATTTCAACACCATTAATTTTTGCTGCTATGGCAGGTTTGTTTGCAGAGAGATCAGGTGTTATAGATTTTAGTTTAGAGGGTAAAATGTTAACAGCTGCGTTTGTAGCTGCTGTTGGATCTTATTATTTTGGATCCCCTTGGTTGGGCTTAATACTTGCTATCATTGCATGTGTTAGTTTATCTATGCTCCATGGTTTTGCTTCAGTTACACATAAAGGAGATCAAGTTGTCTCTTGTGTTGCAATAAATATTTTAATGATAGGTTTAACCACAGCGCTTGCCGCTGCATGGTTTGGGCAGGCTGGCTTAACACCAACACTAACAGACGAACAACGTTTTTTAGAAATAACATTTCCTTTTGCTGATGCAATTAGAAGCATCCCTATAATTGGGTTTATTTACAGCGATATATTAAGTGGTCATTATATATTTGTGTACTTAGCTTATATATCTGTACCTATTGTATTTTGGATTGTTTTTAAAACAAGTTTTGGTTTAAGATTAAGAGCTGTTGGAGAAAACCCCAGTGCTGTAGACTCAGCAGGTATAAACGTTTTCGCTATGCGTTATAAGGCACTAATGATTAACGGGGTCTTAATTGCATTTGCTGGTGCTCATTTATCAACTGCAGTAAATGCAAATTTCTTTAGAGAGATGTCAGCTGGAAGAGGATATCTTGCTTTAGCAGCATTAATATTTGGTAAGTGGCATCCTAAAACAGCTCTAATCGCTTGTTTGTTATTTGGTTTTACAGACGCTCTTCAAATACGATTACAAGGTGTGGAGTTACCAGCTATTGGAACAATTCCAGTTCAATTAATCCAAGCTATTCCTTATGTTTTAACAGTAGTTTTGCTTGCGGGGTTTGTTGGAAAAGCTATTGGGCCTCGCGCTATAGGACAGCCTTACATTAAAGAAAGATAAGTAATTAATTTTAAATATTTTTACTTTCACCATGGGTCATGACTATAAACTCATCTTCTAATAATTTTTTTTCAACTACAAGTTTTTTTAAAAGTTTTGGAGGTTCATCCATTGGCTCATCTGTTAATTGAAATGTACCCCAATGCATAGCCACTGAATGTTTTGATTTTAAATCTTTGTGGATTTGAATTGCTTCTTCAATGTTGCAATGATGATCTTTCATAAACCATCTAGGAGCATATGCGCCGATAGGGATTAAAGCAAGATCCATAAAACCAAACTTTTTTTGAATAGCTTCAAAATCTTTTGAATAACCAGTATCACCCACAAAGATACATTTAAAATTATTAGTTTCAAAAACCCATCCACACCACAAAGTTTTATTAGTATTAAAAGATCTATTACTCCAATGCTGAACTGGGACAGAGTGTATTTTAAGATTTTTGTATGAAGTTGATTCCCACCATTCTAACTCTTTTACGTTTGAAGCACCAAAGCTTTGCAATAGTTTTTTCAGTTTTAAAGGAACTAAAACTAAGGGTGGATTCCCTTGTTGCTTTCGCATTATTTTAAGTATTGTTTGGTAATCTAAGTGATCATAATGATTATGAGAAATAACAATGATATCTATGTCGGGTAAGTCATCAATTGATAGACCTGGTGGCGTTGTTCTAGATGGCCCTGCAAAAAAAACCGGAGACGCTCTTTTTGTTAAATGAGGATCAGTTAAAATATTAAGACCATCAACCTGTAGAAGAAATGAGGCATGACCAATCCAAGTTAGAGTTTTTTCAGTTCTATTTTGTTGTAAAAATGCTGGATCATTTTTAGCCAAAGGAAATGATATTGGATCAGACTTGGTTGACTCTTTGTGCCACTTCCAAAATTCTTTGAAGGATGCCATTTTGTGACTAATATAATTATTATAAAAAATACCATCTTTAAATACGTGCTTATTAAATAATTCTTTGGCAAATAATTTATTCGACATTACAATTATCCCTATAGTGGAAATAAATATTTTTTTTAGAAAATTTCTTCGAAGCATTTTAATATATAATGGGGCTTATTAAATACACCCCATTATTAAAATAAATAGTTTATTATCTCTTTTTAGCAATTCCATTGTCGATCATTTGCTGAAACATATTTTCAATACTTCTTTCTATAGGTGTATATTCAATACCTAGATCTTTTTTCGATTTACTATTATCTGCTCGCCAAGGATGACCAAAATTATTACTTATCATTTTGCGTGATAAAGATTTATCAACAAAAGGACCTATTAGCCATATTAACCATTTAGGAGCTTCTTTTTTAGGTAAGGCCCATTCATCTCCAAATTTATCTTTTATTATATTTGCAATATCTAACATTGATAAAGACTTGTTGTACAAAATATTTCGGCCATTAGCACTTTCAAGATAAGCTGCTTTGAAGTGAGCTTCAGCTACATCTTTTACATCCACTGCACCAATTTCAAATGGAGCTGCTCCACTTTTCATACTCCCATCAGCAAGCTGACTAAGTAACTCAAATGTTCCTGAAGTTGGGTTTTTAGATATGGATGGTCCAAGAACAAAACAAGGATTAATAACTACTAATTTCCAATTATTTTGTTTTTTTGAAATTTCCCAAGCTTCTTTTTCAGCAATAGTTTTAGAGTAACTATAGGCATTGTAATTAGATGTTGAAGATGAGTTCCACATTTCTTCAGTCATAGTTTTATTTGGATAATTACTAATGTCTACTGCATCACCATAAATTGCTGCACATGAACTAGTTAATACTACTCGTTTTACTGATTCAGTTTTATTAACAGAGTCTAGAACGTTACGTGTTCCCTCAAGTGCAGGATTAATATAACCTTTTTGATTATCCTTTACTTTAAAATTAAAAGGTGAGGCTGTATGGAATACAATAGAGCATCCCTCCATTGATTTTAAATAACTTTCTTCTTTTAACAAATCAGATTTAAAAAAAATAATTTTACCTGATAAGGTGCTCTCTAAATTTGTAAGATGTTGTAGTGTGCTTACATCTTCAGGATTTCGGACAGCAGCATGTACAGTTATCCCATTTTCTAATAGTTTTTTAATTAACTCGCTAGCCACAAAACCAGTAGCTCCAGTTACCATAACTGGCTCATTTTTATTAATGTTTAAATTCATTTATTCTCCTAATATATATTTTGATTTATTGAAAATATGTTAAAAGTCAACAACTGTTGACAAAATAATTATGTTAAGGTGGCTCCATGAATAAATCTGAAAAAACAAAAACCAAAATATTTGATGAGGCAAAAAAACTATTTTGGAACTATGGTTATTCAAATGTTTCTGTCCGTCAAATTGCTAAAGCTGCAAAAATAGATGTTGCTCTAATTGCTAGATATTATGAAAGTAAATTAGGTTTGTTTGAAGCAACTTTATCATATGCTTTTGATTGGAGTGATAGCATAGATATAAATGATGGAAACATTATTGAAATGTATGTTGGTTTTTTATCAGAAAGTATGGATCTTAAAGATGAAACAACTATCGTAAAATTGATAATTATGAATTCATCTGATCCTGTTGTGGGAGATTTAGTTAAAAACCTAAGTCAAAAAAAAATGCGCAATAATATTTTAAAAGGCTTAAAAAAAATTACTCCTCTACAGTTCGATCTTATGATTGCTACTTTAATTGGTATTTCCCAATCAAGAAAAACACTAAAAGCCCCTAGTTTGATTTCATTAAAAAAAAACCAGTATGAGAAGGTGGTCAGGCATATTTTAAAAGGAGCTGTTTCTTTTAAGGGTTAAATTACGACCATGTTTAAATGGTCGTAATTGTTATAAGATTTAATTAGTTAAGATCAAAACGGTCAGCATTCATAACTTTATTCCAAGCACTAATGAAATCAGTTAAAAATTTATCATGATTATCAGATTGAGAATATACCTCTGCCAATGCTCTAAGTTGAGAGTTTGATCCAAAAACAAGATCAGTTCTTGAGGCTCTCCTTACTTTTTCACCCGTTTGGCGATCAGTTGCTTGATAAGAATTACTTCCTGTAGCTTCCCATTTTACTGTCATATCAAGAAGTGTTTTGAAGAAACTATTATCTAACTTTCCTGCATTGTTTGAAAAAATACCACGATCATCAGAACTAACACTAAGAGCACGCATACCACCAACTAATACTGTCATCTCCGGTGCTGTAAGTTCAAGCAAGTGAGCTCTATCTAACATCAATTCTTCTGGATTTACGGTAAAGTTTTTCTTTAGATAATTTCTAAAACCATCTGCCTCAGGTTCAAGGACTGAAAATGATTCTACATCTGTATGTTCTTGAGTCGCATCACCCCTGCCTGGAGTAAATGGAACAGGTTTTCCAGATGCTTTTTCTATTCCCACATTACCTGCAAGCACAATCACATCAGCAACACTTGCTCCAGTTTCTGATGCTATACCTTCAAGCACACTTAGAACTTTTGAAAGTTGGTCAGGTTTATTTACTTCCCAACTTTTTTGAGGCTCCAATCGAATACGAGCTCCATTAGCACCACCACGCATATCAGTATGACGATATGTTGAAGCACTTGCCCAAGCAGTTTCAACCATTTCCTGAATTGATAGTCCGCTGTCAGCAATTTTTACTTTAAGAGCATCAACATCATAATCTAATTTTCCTGCTGGAATTGGATCTTGCCAAATAAGTTCTTCTTCAGGAAACTCAGGTCCCATGTAACGAGTCTTAGGGCCCATATCACGATGAAGAAGTTTAAACCAAGCACGTGCAAACGCATCTTGAAATTCATCTGGGTTTTTATGAAAACGTTCAGATATTTTTCTATATTCAGGATCTTCTCGCATTGCCATATCAGCAGTTGTCATCATTGTTGGAACTTTTTTAGAAGAATCTTCTGCATCTGGTGCCATATCTTCTTCTTTAGGATCTATGGCATGCCAAATGTTTGCACCCGCTGGGCTTTTTGTAAGTTTCCACTCATATCCTAAAAGTAAATCAAAATAACCATTATCCCACTTTGTAGGATTTGCTGTCCAAGCACCTTCTATGCCACTTGTGATTGCATCACTTCCTTTTCCAGAAGCATGTTTACTGATCCAACCAAAACCCATCTCTTCCATTGGTGCATCTTCAGGTTCAGGTCCCACAAGACCAGCATCACCTGCGCCGTGTGCTTTTCCAAATGTGTGACCACCTGCTGTTAAAGCAACTGTTTCTTCATCGTTCATTGCCATTCGACCAAAAGTTTCACGGATGTCTCTTGCACTTGCAAGAGGATCAGGATTGCCATCTGGCCCTTCAGGATTTACATAAATTAATCCCATCTGAACCGCAGCAAGCGGATTTTCTAAAACACGATCACCAGAATATCTTTTATTAGTTAACCATTTCGTTTCAAGACCCCAATATATATCTTCTTCAGGAGCCCATATATCAGGTCGACCACCACTAAACCCAAAAGTTTTACCGCCCATTGATTCAATAGCAACGTTACCAGTTAAAATAAATAAGTCAGCCCAACTAATTTGATTTCCATATTTTTGTTTTATTGGCCAAAGGAGTCTTCTTGCTTTGTCTAAGTTGCCATTATCAGGCCAACTATTTAAAGGAGCAAATCTTTGCGCGCCAGTTCCACCGCCACCACGTCCATCGGCTGTTCTGTAGGTACCTGCCACATGCCATGTCATTCTAATGAAGAATGGTCCGTAGTGACCATAGTCTGCTGGCCACCAATCTTGTGAGTCGGTCATTAACTCATTAAGATCTTTTTTTAATGCGTCGTAATCAATATTTTTAAAATGTTCACGATAATCAAAGTTTTTCCCCATTGGGTTTGATTTCTCATCGTGTTGATGAAGAATACTAATATCTAGTTGATTAGGCCACCAATCTCTATTTGTGGTTCCTTCTCCTTTATTTTTTGTATTCGCACCATGCATTACGGGGCATTTACTTTCGGCATCCATGTATTTCTCCTTTTTTGAACTTCTATAGATATATAAATAAATGCAATTAAAGCAAAGTAAAATAGATAAAATTTAAGATAAATTAGTGTTAAAATTTGTGGGTTTCCAGTCAGCAGGTGCCAACTCAAAATCCTTGTAATCAAAACCTGGGGCTACTGTACACCCAATTAAACTATACTCCCCTGTTGACTTCATTGCAAACCAGTTATTTGCCATTACAGAATAATGAAAATTATCATCTTCTCCAATTGTAACTGAAGTATAGTTAATTCCATCATTAGAAATGAAAATTTTTAAAGGGTCCCCTTTATAAAAATGTAAAGTTTCGTTTTTAGTTAATCGATGCCAATGAGACCACTCATTTTTTTTAAGCATATAATAAATTAAACTAACATTATTATTTTCATCTCGAAATGATTCTGCAAAATGCCCTCCTTCAGGATGTGCAATTAAGTTTAGTTTTTTTATTAAGTCTTTTGTGTCAGCCATTAAAATGAGAGATTTAAAATAAGTGACCGAGCTTTTTTATTTTTGTTGATATATATTTTTCATTGTACTTATTTGTACTAGATGAAATTTGTACTCTTTGGTTAATAATAACACCCATTGCTTCTAAAGCTTTTATTTTCTTTGGATTATTAGTCATTAGATCTATTTTTTTTATACCAAGAAAATTTATCATTTCTGAAACGATATCATATCCTCTTTCGTCTTCTTTAAATCCTAACTGATGATTTGCTTCAACTGTATCAAAACCTTTGTCTTGAAGATTATAGGCTCTAATTTTATTAGATAAACCAATACCCCTTCCTTCTTGTTGAAGATAGAAAACTACACCTCGTCCCTTTTCAGCAATTTGTGTTAAAGACTCTGTAAGTTGGAATCTACAATCACAACGCATGCTAAAAAATGATTCTCCTGTAATGCACTGTGAATGTATTCTACATAATACAGGCTCATTAGTAAGTAAATCTCCCATACCTATAGCTAAATGATCTTTTAATTCACTTTCTTCTGTAAAAGCGTGTACTTTAAATTCACCAATATCAGTTGGTAAATTACTGGTTTCGATAAATTTTAATGTTGATGTCATAAACTGATTATTGCTTTATGCCTTTATAACTAATTGTAAATAAGATTATAATTTTGTTGGATTTGGGGTATCTCCATAGACTTTTTTTGGATCAAAAACTTTTTCTTTTTCTTCAAATTTTAAAATAGTTTTTGAACCATCACCTTTAAAAGGAACACTTCTATAAAAACAAGATCTATACCCTACATGACAACTAGCTCCTCCTTGAACATCAACTCGCAACCATACACAATCTTGATCATCGTCTATTCTTATTTCTTTTATTTTCTGAAATAACCCACTTGTTTTCCCTTTGTGCCATAATGTTTTTCTACTACGAGAATAATATACTGCCTCACCTAAAGAAATTGTTTGCTTAAAAGCTTCGTCATTCATGTAACCTTGCATTAGAACTTCACCAGAACTAAAATCTGTTGTTACAACGGGTATCAATCCATCCTGATCAAATTTTGGTGCCAATTCTGTAGATTCTTCTACTTGTTCAATTGTTTTTCTTTCTTCAAACTTGATGTCATTCATTATTTAATTCCTCAGCAATCTCTTTAGCAAAGTAAGTTAGAATACCATCAGCACCTGCTCTTTTAAATGACAAAAGTGACTCTTTAATTACTTTTGAATCTAGCCAATTGTTATCGATAGCCCCTTTGATCATCGCGTATTCTCCTGATACTTGATAAGCAAATGTAGGAATATTAAACTCTGACTTTATTTTTTGAATAATATCCAGGTAAGGCATACCTGGCTTTACCATAACCATATCAGCGCCCTCTTGAATATCTAGGGCAACTTCCCTTAAGGCTTCATAGCTGTTTGCCACATCCATTTGATAAGTAAATTTATTCCCACCTTTTAAATTACTAGATGAACTAATAGCATCTCTAAAAGGTCCATAAAATTTTGATGCATATTTAGCGGCATAAGAAAGTATTAACGTGTTTTGAAATTTATTTTCATCAAGAATATTTCTTATTCTCATCACTCTTCCATCCATCATGTCAGATGGAGCAATGATATCACATCCAGCAATTGCTTGAACAAGTGCTTGTTTTTCTAAAATTTCTAAAGTTGCATCATTATCAACAACATCATTAATAACCAAACCATCATGACCATGATTAGTATAAGGATCTAATGCAACATCACAAATAACACCAAGATCAGGAAAGTTTTTTTTAATAGATTTGATTGTTCTGCAAATTAAATTATTTTCATCAATTGCTTGAGAGCCTTTTTCATCCTTCAAGCTACTATCAATTTGAGGAAATAATGCGATCGCTGGTATTTTTAATTTAACTACCGTTTCTAATTCCTTTAAAATATTATCAATAGAATATCTAAAGACACCAGGCATTGAATTTATTTTATCTGTAATATTGTTTCCTTCACAGACAAACAAAGGCCAAATTAAATCATTTACTGAAAGATTATTTTCACTCACCATTCTTCTTGAGAATTCTTTCATACGAAGTCTTCTAAGTCGTGTAGATGGGAATTGCCCTAGTTTATTATCTGACATTTTAATTAATAGGAGAAAGAGATTCTTGTTGTAAATCCTTTATTAATTCATCAAGCTTAACAACTTTTGTTTCCTGACTGCCTAATCGTCTCACAGACACAGTTTTTTCTTCTGCTTCTTTTTTTCCAACAGCTAATATTACTGGTATTTTTGAATTACTGTGTTCACGAATTTTATAACCAATTTTTTCGTTTCTTATATCAGCTTCAGCTCGCAATCCATTTTTTTTCAATAACTCTTTAACTTCAAAAGCATAATTATCAGTTTCTGATGTTATTGTTGTAACCATAACTTGTGACGGTGATAACCATAATGGCAAGTGACCTGCATAATGTTCTATTAGAATTCCTGTGAATCTCTCTAGGGAACCAAAGAGAGCTCTGTGTAACATTACTGGAATTTTCTTTTGACCATCTTCAGCAATATATGTTGCTCCCAACCTACCCGGTAGATTTAAATCAACCTGAAGTGTTCCACATTGCCAGTCACGCCCAATAGCATCACGCAAAACGAATTCTAATTTAGGTCCATAAAAAGCACCTTCTCCAGGGTTAAGTGTATACTTAAGTTCCGTTGCTTCCATTGCTTGCTTTAGAGCCTCTTCCGCTTTGTCCCAAACAGCATCATCTCCTACGCGTTTCTCTGGTCTGTCAGAAAATTTAATTCTAACGTCATCAAAACCAAAATCTTTATAAATACTTAGTATAAGATCACACACAGTTTTGCTCTCTTCTGTTATTTGATCTTCTGTGCAAAAAATATGTGCATCATCTTGTGTAAAAGCTCTTACTCTCATTAAGCCATGTAATGCACCTGATGGTTCATATCGATGAACTTTTCCAAACTCAGACATTAGTAGTGGAAGATCGCGATAGCTTTTTAAACCTTGTTTAAATATTTCAACAGCACCTGGGCAATTCATTGGTTTAATTGCATATATTTTATCATCTTTAGCTTCTGTCCTAAACATCATTTCACTAAATTTTTCCCAGTGACCAGATGTTTCCCATAGAGATTTATCCATCATATCTGGTGTATTAGTTTCTACATAACCTGCTTTATCTTGTCTGCTTCGCATATAGTTAATTAAAGATTGAAATAACTGCCAACCTTTCGGATGCCAAAATACAGCCCCTGGAGCTTCTTCTTGAAAATGAAACAAGTCCATTTCTTTTCCAAGCTTTCTATGATCTCTTTTTTCAGCTTCTTCAATTTGTTGCAAATAATTTTCAAGTTCTTTCTCGTTTCTCCAAGCTGTTCCATAAATACGTGTGAGCATTGTCTTATTGGAGTCACCTCTCCAATAAGCTCCAGCAACTTTCATTAATTTAAATCCTTTGCCAATTTGTTTTGTGCTTAACATATGAGGACCTCGACAAAGATCTAACCATTCACCTTGTTTGTAAATTGTTATATCCTCATCAGGATTTAAACCTTCAATTAGTTCAACCTTGTATTCTTCGCCTTTATTTTTAAAAAAACTAATCGCATCATCACGAGACCAAACTTCTCTTGTAAATTTCTCACCTTTGTTAATAATCTCATGCATTTTCTTTTCAATCTTAGGTAAGTCAGAAAGAGTAAATGGTTCTTTACGTGCAAAATCATAATAAAAACCATTTTCAATAGAAGGTCCTATAGTAACTTGCGTTCCAGGAAATAGTGTCTGTACAGCTTCAGCCATCACGTGGGCACAGTCATGTCTTATAATATTTAACGCCTCTTCATTATCTTTTTTAATTATAATAACCTTACAGTCCTGATTAAGTGGCAAAGATAGATCACAAACTTGTCCATCAATTTTTATTGCCACTGATTCTTTGGCAAGAGATTTAGATATTTGGTTAGCAAGTTCAAATCCAGAAATACCTTTTTCGACTAATTTTGTATTTCCATCTGGAAAGGTAATTGTAATATTATTGCTCATGAATCTTTTCGCCAAATAGTTCCGTTTTTAGTATCTTCTATCTCAATACCTTTTAATTTAAGTTTATCTCTAATTTCATCTGCTAATTTAAAATCTTTATGCCGTCTAGCTTCATTGCGTTGATTTATCAACCCCTCTATCTCTTCTTTTTGAGGATTTAAAGATTGGTTATAGCCAAGCCATAAATCTGGATCTTCGAGCATAATTCCTAAAATTCTTCCAGCAGCAATGAGATTGTTTTTAATGATCATCTTTTCATCATTATTCGCAGAAGATAGTTTATTTGATAGAGTGTTTAACTGCGCCAATACTTTAGGTGTATTTAGATCATCTAATAAACTTTCCATAATCTCATCTGAGAGAGAATCAGAAGAAACTTCAACACTCTGAAGATCTTTTAAAGTTCGATAAAAACGATCTAACATTTTACTGTTTTGATCAATGATTTCTTTGGTCCAATTCAATGGCTGTCTGTAATGGGCAGATAAAAGTGTGAGTCTCAAAACTTCACCACTAAATTGCTTCTTAAGATCATGAACTAATCTAATATTGCCAATTGATTTTGACATCTTTTCTCCCTCCACATTAACAAAACCATTATGAAACCAAAATCTGGCAAAACTTTTTGGTTCATCAGTTTTGTTTAACGAGCATGTTTGTGCAATCTCGTTTTCATGATGAGGAAAAACTAAGTCCATCCCTCCGCTGTGAATATCAAATGGCAATCCCAGTGTTTTTTCTGACATAGCAGAGCATTCTAGATGCCAACCTGGTCGACCAAAACCCCAAGGAGAGTCCCAACCTGGTAAAGGATCGGGTGAAGGTTTCCATAAAATAAAATCAGCAGGATCTTTTTTAAAAGGAGCTACCTCAACTCTACTACCTGCAATTTGTTCATCACGATTTCTTTTAGATAACACACCATATTTTGAAAAACTTGGAACATGAAATAAAACATGACCTTCTTTTTCGTATGCATTATTGTTTTTAATTAGTTTTGTAATTATGACAATCATTTCATCGATGTGATCAGTAGCCCGAGGTTGCACATCAGGAAGGCTTACATTGAGATAAGCCATATCTTCATTATAAATTTTTGTATATTTAGTTGTTAGGTTTTGTATTGGTTCATTTAGTTCATGAGCTGCATCAATAATTTTATCATCAATATCTGTTATGTTAGAAACATATGTAACTTTATTGTATTGCGTTCTTAGCACTTTTATTAAAAGATCATTAGCAACAGCCATTCTAGCGTTACCAATATGTGCAAAATTATAAACTGTTGGACCACAAGCATAGACTCTTACATGTTGTTTATCTACAGGTGCAAATGGTTCTTTTGTTCCAGATAATGTATTATGAATTTTTAAAACCATAAACTATGAGAGCGATTAATAGTTTAGCTCAATTTCTACGGGTACACCGTGTTCTAGCATTATTGCTGCTTTTTTAAATTTAGGAGGTCCTTTAGGGTTGTAATTATTGCTAAAAGCAAAACCTTCTTTTGGTCGCCAAAAAAGACCAGTCTTTAATTCTCCATTACCATCTTCATCATGATAGACAACGATTGCAATTTGACCATCATGAATTTTTGATAACGGAACAACTACCTCGCCTTTATTGA
>JABHWG010000016.1 GCA_018657885.1 Pelagibacteraceae bacterium | reverse complement strand
GTCATCATGATCATAATTTTCAATACATTAAAGATAAAAAAAAAGCACGTGCTGGAAAGTACTATCAGCGATTTGAGCTTAGAGACGGCGATTGTTTTGGAGATGATGATGGTGGTTGGTCCGACTGTGACACCGATCGAGAAAGAGTTGAGTTTTCAACAAGGCCACGGCAACCTATTACGAAAAATCAATGTTATGGATATAGTTTAATGTTATCTAAAGATTTTATCGATACACATCCAACCAATGTTACCTTAGGCCAAGTTCATCAACATGGTGGCCCAAAGGGCACGGCTGAAGGTTTAGCTTCTTTTCCACCTTTGATTCAAATTGATGCACGAGAAGGAAGTTTGTATTTTAATTGGCACGAACTTAGTGGTTCGGCAACAAACGTTATTGATAAGTCAAGATATCATAAATTAAAGTCTTTAGAAGACATGAAAGGCGTTTGGACGGATATTTCTTTTTGTTTAGATTTTAAAAATAAAAGAATGGATGCATGGGTAGATGGTATCAAGAAAGTGGAAATCTTAAAATCTCCAATTTTTTTTAAACCAGAAGCAATATATTTTAAACATGGTATATATCGTAGTTTTATTAGTAAGTACAAAGCACGTAACAACGGCAAAATGCCGACACAAATTGTTTTCTACGATGAGATTAGGCGAGGTAATTCAATTGAAAAAGTAGATGTAAATATTAATCCAAAACTGAAGAGTGTTGATTAAAGTTAAGTAATTATAAAAATAAAAGCTTTACTTTATTTTTAATTGATGGAAAACTAATAAAAAAGGAGGCAGTGATGTCAGTAGCTAGAGTAACAACTTTAAACTTAAAATCAAAAGAAGATGCAGATCAAATTGAAGAAACTTATAAAGCAAGTGCACCAACTGAATTTCCTGAAGCAGAGCAATTATTGGAAGTCCGGGTAAATGATACAACTTTAATGTTTGTTTCATTGTATGTTGATAATGATGCAATGGAAAGAGCTTCTGCTTCAAGAGCAAAACGAATGGATTTAAATAAGGACCTCATTGATTCAATGGATGGAAAAACTGGTGAAGTAATTTTAAATCATAAAAATTAAATAATATCTTAGGCTTTATAATTAAAGTCTAAGATTTTTTTATCTCATAATTTCTAATTTTTTAAAAGCAAAGTTGAAATAAGATTGAAATTAATATATTTTAATTAATCCAGATAGTTATTCTCTGTAAATGAATGTCCAGGTAATGGTATTCCCTGTGACGAATACCTCTTTTTAAAGGAGGTTAATGTGACTCAACAACATAAACACTTAATAGTTCGTGCTGACATAGGTAAATGTCCAAAAGAGGAGGATCTAAATAAAATATCTGACTGGATAAGATCTTTGATTAAAAAAATTGATATGAAGCTTTTAGCTGGACCTTACACTACTTATGTGAATGAAAAGGGTAATAAGGGAATGACTTCAGTGGCTATTATTGAAACTAGTCATATAGCATTACATATTTGGGATGAAACTAGTCCTGGCTTAATGCAATTAGATGTCTATTCATGCGCTAATTTCAATCCTCAAGAGGTATTTGAAAAAGTTAATGAAATATTTCAAACAATTAAAATGGAATATAAATTTTTAGATAGAGAAAAAGAGCTTGTAGAAGTTTGATCTTTTAAGCTTGAATTTTGGTTTTCAAATCATCTTTATGTTTATAACTTTCTAAAGCTGCAAAGATACAATAGGGATAGAAGAATTAATTTCTTAGAAGTTAAGAGAATTTTTTTTTGAGGTTTTCTTATAATAAATTACACTATATAAGTGTAATGAAATATTTTTTTTTCTCTATTTTATTATTTATTACAAATATTCTTTTTGCTGAAGAAGGAGAGGTTAATATTTTATTTAGCCTTGAAAGCTCAGAAGATTGGCAATTTATTAGCGATAGAACAATGGGAGGAGTATCTGATGGTCAAGCTTTCGTTGACAAAGATGGAGATTTATTTTTTGTAAGATTAATAGGTAATGTCAGTACAGACAATAATGGTGGTTTTATTCAATTGCGTTCAATTTTACTGTTTGAAAAACTTTATAAAGAAAATAAAACATTTTTAGGAGTACGTCTTAATGTTAGAGGTAATGGTGAGATCTATCACATATTTATACGAACTAATGAAAATAGAACTTATCGTGATTTTTTTTCAGCTACCTTTGTTGCTGATGATGACTGGCAAACAGTTGATTTACCTTTCTCCCAATTCAAGCAAAGATATTCAAATAACTCCTTAGATGGCAATGATATTAAAACTTTTGCCATAGTCGCTTATGGTAGAGATTTTATATCTGATGTTTCAATATCAAAAATAACTTTCTATAATGAATAATTTAGTTTTCCCTCTTTGATAAAAATATTCAAAGAGGGATAAATTTAATTTTAAAAATTTTAAGAAAATATAAAATATAGTATTACTATAGCGACAACTGCCGCAATTATCCAAGTCCGTTTATTATTCATAGCTTCTCCTCTAATAATAAAATGTTTAAATAGTTCTTTTTTTAAAAAAAGTTATATGTTTCTAATTTAAGTAGAAAAACTGCAATTAATTAGACCAATAAATATTATTTTTTTTATAATTTTTTAGCACTATTTGCTTATTTAGCTTTATAATTTATTTACTAGTAAATTTGACAAAGAAAACTTTATTTCCAACCACTGATGGATTTTACTTCTAAAAATT
>JABHWG010000080.1 GCA_018657885.1 Pelagibacteraceae bacterium | reverse complement strand
TGCAAACAAAACTAGATATTAGTCAAAGTCAATTTGAAGAATTAAATTCTATCACTAACCAACTTTTATTAGCCTTTAATTCTATAGATGCATCAACGATTGAAATTAATCCTTTAGTTTTAAATAAACAAGGCAGCTTTGTAGTATTAGATGCTAAAATCAGTTTAGATGATAACGCTTTATTTCGTCATCCTGATTTAGTTGAATTAAAAGATTTGACTGAAGAAGATCCTTTAGAGTTACAGGCAGCAGAACACGATATGAATTATGTGAAGCTTGATGGATCTATTGGTTGCATGGTTAATGGCGCAGGACTTGCAATGGCAACAATGGATATCATTAAGCAATTTGGTGAAGAGCCGGCTAATTTTTTAGATCTAGGTGGTACTGCAAATAAGGAGAGGGTTATAATGGGTTTTAAAACAATCCAGGCAGACTCAAATGTTAAATCTATTTTAATAAATATTTTTGGCGGTATTATTCATTGTGATATGATTGCTAATGGTATTGTTGATGCCGTTAAAGAATTAGATTTTAAATTACCTTTGGTTGTTCGTTTTCAAGGCACTAATGCAAGTGAGGGGAAAGATGTGATTAATAATTCTTCCTTAGGTTTAATTTCAATTGATGATTTTACTGAAGCTGCAAAAAAAGTAGTAGAGTTAGCTAAAAAATAAATATGTCCATAATTATTAATAAAAACACAAAAGTAATTTGTCAGGGATTTACAGGCTCTCAAGGAACTTATCACTCTCAACAAGCAATCGATTATGGAACGCAAATGGTCGGCGGTGTTACTCCAGGCAAAGGAGGAACAACACACTTAGGCCTTCCTGTTTTTAACTCAGTTAAAGAAGCAAAAAATAATACACAAGTAGATGCAACGGTAATTTATGTTCCTGCAAAATTTGCTACTCAAGCAATACATGAAGCGCTTGATGCAGAAATAAAAATAATTACCTGTATCACAGAAGGTATACCAGTTCTTGATATGGTGGAAATAAAGAAAAGAATAATTGAACAAAAAACGTATTTTATAGGTCCTAATTGTCCTGGGTTAATAACACCAGGAGAATGTAAAATTGGAATAATGCCAGGATTTATTAATAAGCCTGGAAAGATAGGGATAGTGAGTAGATCAGGCACTCTGACTTATGAAGCTGTTTGGCAAACTTCTCAAGTAGGACTAGGTCAAACGACGTGTGTTGGAATTGGGGGAGATCCTGTTCATGGAATGAATTTTATTGATTGTCTTAAACTATTTTTAAAAGATGATGACACAAAAGGAATTCTCATGATTGGAGAGATAGGTGGGACTGCGGAAGAAGATGCAGCCGAATTCATTTTAAATTCTCCTATAAAAAAACCAATGTCTGCATTTATTGCAGGTGTTTCAGCCCCAAAAGGAAAAAGAATGGGACATGCTGGAGCTATTATATCTGGTAATAAAGGGACTGCTCAATCAAAAATTGAAGCTCTTCAGGTAGCAAATATTACTGTTGCGCCCTCACCTGCTAAAATGGGAGAGACTATGTTGGCTGAAATGCAAAAAGGGTATAATTAAGTTTGAAATCTAATAATATTGCTTCAATTAAATCAGTGTATAAAGGAAACAATGAACGATAGTTTTTTAAACAGCGCTAATGCGCCTTATGTCGCTGAACTTTATTTTAAATATTCAAAAAGCCCTAATGATGTTGATGAGAGTTGGAAAAGTTTTTTTTCTTCACTAAATGAAGATGAGCTTTCTGTTCTTGCAGATTTTGGTGGCCCAGAATGGAAGAAGAGAGATACTCATGTCATTGATGACATTTCTTTTGATAAAGTTATTCGTTCATCATCAGGAGTAGATTTTAATAGTTTTAAAACTTCTACTTTAGACTCAATTAGAGCTTTACGATTAATACGTGCATACAGAATTAATGGACATCTAATTGCAAACTTAGACCCTCTTAACCTGCATGAGAAGAATTATCATCCTGAGCTAGATTATAAATCATACGGGTTTTCTGAAAATGATTTAGACAGAGAGATTTTTATAGATGGAAGTTTAGGTTTGGAAACTGCTACCTTAAAAGAAATAATAAAAATTTTAGATGTAACTTATGCATCATCTATTGGTGTTGAATTTCTACATATTCAATCTGTGGAACAAAAACAATGGGTGCAAGAAAGAATAGAGGAGGCTTACAATAAAACAAATTTTACAATTCAGGGAAAAAAAGCAATCTTTCAAAGATTAGTCGAATCAGAATTATTTGAGCAATATTTAGATAAAAAATTTCTAGGTACAAAAAGATATGGCATAGAAGGCGGTGAATCGATGATTCCTGGTATTGAGCAGATTGTTAAACAATCATGTTTATTGGGAGTAGAAGATATCTATTTTGGAACAGCGCATAGAGGAAGATTAACTTTATTGTCTACCGTCTTAGGTATGCCCTACAGAGGAATTTTATCAAAGTTCCAAGGAAATTCAAATGATCCAAATGAAGTATTGGGCTCAGGCGATGTGAAATATCATTTAGGTGTATCTAGCGATAGAGAATTTGATGGAAAAAAAATTCATTTATCATTAACGCCTAACCCTTCACATCTAGAAGCTGTTGATCCTGTTGTTGCAGGGAAGGTTCGGGCAAAACAAACTATATTAAATGATAAAACAACAGATAAAGTTTTTGGTATTTTAATTCACGGTGATGCTGCTATGGCTGGACAAGGAATAGTTGCAGAAACTTTTGCAATGTCCCAACTTAGAGGTTTTCGTACAGGGGGAACTATTCACTTTGTTATCAATAATCAAATTGGTTTTACAACGACGCCACATTATGGACGATCAGCTCCGTATTGTACAGAAATTGCCAAAATGGTTCAGGCACCAATCTTTCATGTGAATGGTGATGATCCAGAGGCGGTCGTTCATGTTTGTCGATTAGCCGCAGAATATAGAAATTTATTTAAAGAGGATGTTGTTGTTGATATGTTTTGTTATAGACGCTCTGGTCACAATGAGGCTGATGAACCAATGTTCACACAACCCTTGATGTATAAAAAAATTAAGCAGCATCCTACAACTCTCAACTTATATAAAGATCAACTTGTTAAGGAAGAGGTATTAAGTGAAGAAGAAGCAAAAACTAAAATCTCAGACTTTAAAAAATTTTTAGATAATGAGTTTGATTTATCAAAATCCTATAAACTAAATAAAGCTGACTGGTTGGATGGTACATGGTCTGGAATAAAGACAGCATCAATTGATGCAAGAAGGGGTAAAACTTCTGCAACGGAAGAAGATGTAAAAGTAATTGCAAAAGAAATTCATACATTGCCAGTTGATTTTATGCCTCATAAAAGAATTCAAAAAATTTATAATGATCGGTATCAGTCAATTCTTGAGGGAAGTAATATTGATTGGGCAACAGCAGAAGCATTAGCATTTGCAACGTTGCTTAAAGACGGGTTTGGTGTTCGACTTTCTGGTCAAGATGTTGGAAGAGGGACCTTTAGTCATCGTCATGCTGTATTGTATGATCAAGAGAATGAGAAACGTTTTGTTCCTCTTCGTCATTTTAGAAAAGAGCAGGCATTGTTTGAGATCGTCGATAGTTTTTTATCTGAGTTTGGTGTCCTTGGTTTTGAATATGGCTACTCTCAAGCAGATCCAAAAACTCTCGTAATATGGGAGGCTCAATTTGGAGATTTTTCTAACGGTGCTCAAACGATTATTGATCAATTTATTACCACTGGAGAGAGAAAATGGCTTCGTATGTCTGGTTTGACTTTATTATTACCCCATGGTCATGAGGGACAAGGCCCTGAACATACTAGTTCACGATTAGAACGATTTTTACAAATGTGTGCAGAAGATAATATACAAGTTGCTAATTGCACAAGTCCTGCAAATTATTTTCATATTTTGCGACGACAGATGATGAGAGATTTTAGAAAGCCATTAATATTAATGACGCCAAAATCTACGCTTCGTCATAAAGCAAATACATCTTCTTTAGAAGATTTTGTTAATGGATCTACTTTTCATAGAGTGCTGAGTAATCCTCTGGAAGATAGCCAATTAAAAAATATTGGTCGAATTATATTTTGTTCAGGAAAGATATATTTTGAATTACAAGATCACATAAATAAACTTCAGCTTAATAACGTATACATTATAAGAATAGAGCAGCTATACCCCTTTCCTTATGAAGCACTTGAAGAAGGTTTGCATAAATTTAGTCATTGCGAGACGGTTTGGTGTCAAGAAGAACCAAAAAATATGGGTGCTTGGCAATTTATTCAAGAGAGAATTCAAAGAGTAATGACAAAAATTAATGCTAAAAGTGATCTTCACTTTATTGGTAGAAGGGCCGCTGCATCTCCTGCAACAGGAGTTTTTGATCGACATCTATCAAATCAAAAAAATATTATTCGATTGGCTACTGAGGCAAGCATTGATGAAATTAAAAAAGAAAAATCAGGTGTTTCTCTTGTAAAATATAAACTGCCAATTGAATAAACTACTTAACATGTTAAATAGAAGATAAAATATTATGGAGTTAATTGTACCAACCCTTGGCGAGTCTATAACAGAAGCAACTGTATCAAAGTGGTTAAAAAAAGTTGGCGATTCGTTTGAAGCCGATGAGCCATTAGTTGAAATAGAGACAGATAAGATTACTGTTGAAGTACCAGCACCAAGTGCAGGATCTATATCAGAGATTAAAGTAGAAGAAGGTGTTGATGTAAATATAGGCGGAGTACTAGCTCTTTTAGGTGATAAAAAAACATCAAATGATATTGCTAAAAATGAAGAAGTGATAACTGAGCAGCCAAATCAAGAACAACCAAAAGAAACTAAAGTGGAAGAAAATATTGCTTCTAGCAATAATAAAGATTCACATAAGCTATCACCTTCGGTAAAAAAATTAATTGCTGAAAATGATTTAGAGGCTGATAAAATTTTATCATCTAGACCTGATGGTCGTTTAACAAAAGGCGATGTATTTAATCATGTAAATAATCCTTCATCAACTAAAACAACTTCTAAAAATAGAGAAGAAATAGTGAAGATGTCTAAGATTAGAAAAACAATATCTACAAGACTAAAAGAATCTCAAAACACAGCAGCAATCCTAACAACTTTTAATGAAGTTGATATGTCAGAAATAATGAGTGTAAGAGAATCAAAGAAAGCAGATTTTCTAGAGCGATATAATGTTAAGCTTGGATTTATGTCATTTTTTGTGAAGGCAGTTGTGACAAGTTTACAGGAATTTCCTGCTGTAAATGCAGAGATTCGTGAAGACAACATTATTTATAAAAATCACTTTGATATTGGCATAGCTGTTGGAACAGAAAAAGGTTTAGTTGTCCCTGTCTTAAAAAATGCTGATACGATGACATTTGGTGATATCGAGCAAACTATCGTTGAGCTAAGCACAAAAGCTAAAGAAGGAAGTTTGACAATGGAAGATTTGACAGGGGGTACTTTCACTATTTCAAATGGGGGAGTGTATGGCTCTATGTTAAGCACTCCAATTATTAATAGACCCCAATCAGGAATATTAGGAATGCATAATATTCAAAAAAGAGCAGTTGTTGTCGACGATGAAATTGTTATTCGTCCGATGATGTATCTTGCCTTTAGCTATGATCACCGTATTATTGACGGAAAAGAAAGTGTTGGTTTTTTAGTAAGTATTAAAAATTTATTAGAAAATCCATCAAAGTTAATTTTAGGAGTATAGATGACAGATTTTGATTTAATAGTGATTGGTGCAGGACCAGGTGGATATGTTGCAGCAATTCGAGGTGCCCAGCTTGGAATGAAAGTTGCGTGTGTTGAAAAAGAAAAAACACTTGGTGGAACTTGTTTAAATATTGGTTGTATTCCATCTAAAGCCTTATTGAATTCTTCTGAAAAATTTACTGAAATATCAAAGCATGCAGAAGAGCATGGCATTTCTACAGGAAAAGTTGATTTAGATTTGAGTAAATTAATGCAACGAAAAAATAAAATTGTTAAACAATTAACGTCAGGCATTAGTTTCTTATTTAAAAAAAATAAAATTACTCATATTCAAGGAGTGGCATCTTTTGTCGATAAAACAACAATTAAAGTTTCTGCTGCTGATGGTGAAAAAAATTATTCTGCAAAAAATTTTATTATAGCAACAGGGTCTAGCTCAATTGCTATTGATTCAATTCCAGTAGATGAAAAACAAATCGTAACCTCAACAGGCGCTTTAGCGCTTGAGACTGTTCCAAAATCTCTTTTGGTTATTGGTGGCGGTTACATTGGTTTAGAAATGGGATCTGTTTGGAGCAGACTTGGTTCAAAAGTTACAGTGGTGGAAGCATTAGATAGAATAGTGCCAACCATGGATGAAGAAATTGCTAAAGAGTTTATGAAATCACTTAAAAAACAAGGGTTAGAGTTTAAACTTTCCCATAAAGTAACTGCAACAAAAGTTGGAAAATCGGGTGTTGATGTGTCGATGGAATCAGCCGATAAAAAACAAATTACTGAAAAGTATGATGTGGTGCTGATGTCTGTTGGTCGCAAACCAAATACAGATGGTTTAAATTTAGAGGCAGTTGGTATAAAATTAAATGAAAAAAAATCTATTGAAATAAATAGTAAATTTAAAACAAATGTTGAGGGAATTTTTGCAATCGGAGATGTGGCCCCTGGCCCTATGCTAGCTCATAAAGCAGAAGAAGAAGGGGTGGCATGTGTAGAATCTATTAATGGTCAAAAACCTCATATTAATTATGATAATATTCCAGCAATTGTTTATACAAATCCTGAAGTAGCCTCTGTTGGCAAAACAGAGAGTCAGTTAAAAGATGCAAAAATTGATTATAAGGTTGGAAAGTTTCCTTTTATGGCAAATGCAAGGGCCTTAACGACATCTTCAACTGAAGGTTTTGTTAAAATTTTAGCGGATAAGAAAACGGATGAGCTTTTAGGGGCGCATATTATTGGTCATGATGCGGGACAACTCATTGCAGAAATCGTAACAACAATGGAATTTGGCGGCAGCGCAGAAGATATAGCACGTATATGTCATGCACATCCTACAACAAGTGAAGCGGTGAAAGAAGCTGCTATGAATATTGAAGGTAGAGCAATTCATATTTAAAAGTACTTAATTATAATCTTTATTTTAATATCAAAAAAGATAGTAACCATTTAATCTTTTAAATGGAAAATCAAAAAATTTATCTTAAAGCTCTGGCTTCATGCATGCAAAATGCATACATTTTTTTTTTTACTCTAGGCATATATTTCGTTTATATTCCTTGGAATTTAAATCGCCTAGAATTAGTTGAGACAGATCTAGGTTTATGGCTTTTTATATTTGGTATTATAAATTTAATTACTAATCAATTTACTGGCAGAATTATTATTCCTAAAGTTGGTACTAAAAATATTGTTATAATTGGGACAATCTTAGTAGCATTCTGCCCCTATCTTCTCGTTACAGTGAATAGCTATTCCAGTTTTATGCTTGTTGCCATCCCTTTTGGTACTGCCATTGGTTTTATTTTACCAAGCAATCAAACCCAAATATCAAACATCGAAAGCAAAACGAAGAAAATCTATACTCCCATGTACCAAGCTTTTTTTAGTGCTGGGTCATTATCAGGCGCTCTAATGGCAGCCTACGTTATTCGAAATGATATTGATCCGCAAATCACCTTTGGTGTTATGGCAGTTTTAATTTTATTATCTGTTGTATTTATTTATTTTTTTGGACTTCCTAGAAAAGAAGATATTAATGACCCTATTACCAAGTTTACGTTTCCAAAAATACGTGTGTTAATCTTTGGTATCTTGCTAATGTTTAACTTTGCAACAATAGGCATTATCATTGATTGGTCTTCGTTGTGGCTTACAAAAGATTTATTGGCCCCTCTATTTTTGGGAGGACTAGTAATAGTATTTTTTAATGCTGGAGAAATAGTAGCAAGATTATCAGCTAGTTCTTTCATAAAATATCTTGGAGAAAAAGTAGTGGGTGGATATCTATCAGTAATTGGTTCATCAATTTTATTTATATGTATACTAACATCAAACTTATACTTTATTATTCCAGCATTAGTTATTTTTGGTTTATTCACAGCAAACTTTGGAGCAATAGTTATTCGACAAGCTATTAAAGTTTCAACAGACTCAATTTCTCTTACTGTCTCTAACATAACAACACTTGGTTTTTCTGGATTTATTTTTGGTCCTGCAATTGTTGGTTATACAGCGCAATATTTAGGTTTAACTTTTAATATGTATGTGCTTTGCATAATATGGGGATTGAACGGCATTATTTTAATTTATTTAATGAGAAAAGAATCTTGAAGAAATAAAAATTTTAAAAACTTTTTGTAATTCCAATACCAACAGTACTTTCAAAACTATCAGTTAAGTTATTTTGTAATTCTATATTATAGTTTAAACTCCAGCCAGTATCGAATTGTTTATCATATTGAATTGAATATTGTAAAATGCCATCACTTGTAGAATTTGTATTAAAACTCAGTTCTGCATTTTTTTTCATTAAGTAAGATCCAGCAAAATTTATTGTGTTAATGTTGCCACCATCAATTTGCTTATTCCTTTCAAAGCTCCCAGAATAGAACCAGTTTTTTCCAATATCTAAATCTGCCCCAACACCGATTCTGTAATTATCTGAATATTCGTTAACTCCTTTGTAAGTATAATTTGTATCTGGGTATGCTGTATAATAAGAAACTATTGTATCATTAGAATAAACACTTCCTTTTCCATACTCTAGTCGACCAAAAGGTTTAATTTTATAATTATCTATTATTAAAGAATTATTTATAAGAAAACCAAATGAGGACTTGTTAGTTTCAATTTTCATTTGATTATATTTTAAGGCTGAAATTTTCCCACTATCTAAGTATTCATCTAAAATTGTGTAACCTAAATCTAATCTTCCATAAGGTGATATATTCAAGTCTTTTTTAACAAATTCACCACCATAAACAAACGAACCAAAAATTTGTTTACCATTTCTATTACCATTGAGATTACCTGCAGCGTGATTACGTTTTGAATCAATTTTTAGTCCACCAATACCAATTTGCGTATCAATAAAAGTATTGTTATTAAATGGAAGGGTTGCATAAGTAGACAAACTAAACATGTCAGTTTTTAGGTTAGTATCTGCTGTTCCAATATCAACATTGTCATGTCCTACCCTAAAAGCAAAACCATACATTTTTTTATCACTAACTTTTTTATCAATACCAACAGTAATACCTGTTGTTTGAATTTCCTGCAGTGAAGCAAGAGAAGTATTATCTTTTTCACCTAATGTAACGGTACCCTCACTCCAAAAAGCCAAATTATTATGAAATAAATCTTTAGTACTATTTATATATTTATCAAAAGTGAATGCGGTTGCAATATCTGTAAATGTTTCATCCCCAAAGATAAATTTTATTCCTTGTTCAGATAAATTATTAACATCTCTGTTTCTCCTCAACCACTCCATTCTATTTAATACTGCAAAAGATGATTGTTCTATAAAACGTTTAGAAATTTCTCTTTGAGCATCTATTATCGCAACAACATCCTTTTCATTAAATGGATTTTCTAAATCTTCTTTTAAAAACTCTGCAGTAAATGTTTTACTTGATGCAGGAATAATATTATTTGCAGAATCTTCTACCGTCGCGCCTATTGCAGCATATATTTTTTGTTTACTCGTAAAATTACTTACAGGATCTATAGTGATAATTGTCTTAGCTGAATTAATTGTTGCTACAAAAGGAATATCAGCTCCGTTAGCATCTG
>JABHWG010000101.1 GCA_018657885.1 Pelagibacteraceae bacterium | reverse complement strand
GACTTAAATGTTTTTACTGCAGGTTTTTTTCGTTTTTTTTTGGGTTTAATTATTATTTTTCCATTTATTTTAAAAACTAAGTTTAAAGTATATAAAACCAAAAATTTGAAAATTCATTTAATTAGATCATTATTAAATCTGCCAGCTATGTTAATTGGATTTGCCGCTTTAACTATGGTATCATTGGAGAAGATATCTGCACTTCACTTTGTAGTACCATTATTTGTGACAATTTTAGCTGTAATTTTTTTAAAAGAAAAAATTAGAATGTATAGGATTAGCGCTTTAATTATAGGTTTCATTGGCATGCTTATTATTTTAAGACCAGGTATTATTGATGTATCTATAGGAATTCAGATGACTCTTTTATCCTCATTCATTTGGTCAATTGTAATTATCATTACAAAAAAATTAACTAAAGATGATAGCTCTATAACGATACTTGCTTATCAATATACTAACATGACTTTTTTAAGTTTTTTTATGGTTATTTTCTTTTGGCAGACCCCATCAATTATTAGTATTCTTTTTTTATTTCTAGCTGCACTTTCAGGTACCATATTTCATCTTTGCATGAATCATGTATATAAACTTTCTGATGTTACAATGACTCAGCCTTATTCTTTTTTTGGACTTATAGTAGCCTCTATGTATGGATACCTAATCTTCAATGAAATCCCAGACATTTATACTTGGATAGGAGGTTTTATAATCTTTATTGGCGTTACTTTAATTACTCTTAGAGAAATACAATTAAATAAAGATATAGTACGACATAAAATTAATATTAATCCTTAAGTTAAGATAAGTGTTTTTGTTTACTCCACATATCTGCATATAAACCATTTTTATCCAACAAGTTTTGATGATTACCACTCTCCACTATATTACCTTGATCTATAACAATTATGTTATCTGCTTTTGAAACAGTTGATAATCTATGAGCTATAATTAATGTTGTTTTTCCTTCTGAAATTTTTTCAAGATTTTGAATAATTTCTTTTTCTGTTGATGAGTCAAGCGCTGATGTTGCTTCATCAAAGAAAAATATTGAAGGGTTTTTTAATACTGTTCTTGCTATTGCCACTCTTTGTTTTTCTCCACCAGATAATTTTAACCCTCTTTCTCCTACGATAGTATTGTATTGCTCAGGTATACTCTCAATAAAATTATGTATACCTGCTATTTTTGCAGCATTAATTATTTCTTCTCTAGTTGACCCAGGTTTACCGTAACTAATATTGTAATAAATAGTATCATTAAATAAAACAGTATCTTGAGGAACTATGCCAATAATTTGTCTTAAAGACTCTTGTTTATAATTTTTTATATTTTTACTATTTATTAATATTTCACCATTTGATGGATCATAAAAACGGAATAATAATTTGCTTATAGTTGATTTACCAGCACCTGTTGGACCAACAATAGCTAATGATTTACCTTTCTTTAAATCAAAAGATATATTTTTAATAATCGCTCTATTAAAATGATATCCAAATGATATATTTTTAAAACTTATTTCAGAATTATTAATTGCAATTTTATTTAATCCATTATCTTCAACAGTGTTTTTTTCATTTAAAAGATTAAACATATTCTCCATATCAATTAAGGATTGTCTAATTTCCCTATAAATAGTCCCAAGAAAATTTAATGGTTGATATAATTGAAGCATATAGGCATTAATAACCACAAACCCCCCAACACTTATAGTGTTATTTTTTATTCCAAATACTGATAATGTTAACATAATTGTAATACCTGTCATGATGACTAAGGTTTGGCTGACGTTAAGCAGTGAAAGGGACATTCTATTTTTATTTGCAGAGTATTCATATTTTTCTAAAGATTCATCTAGTCTATTGAATTCATGTTTTTCATTATTAAAATATTTTACTGTTTCAAAATTTAATAAACTATCAATCATTTTGGTGCTCGCATCATTATCAGCTTTATTCATATCTTTACGAAATTGAATTCTCCATTGAGTGATTGTAAAAGTAAGAACGATATAAATGGTAATTGTCACAAGAGTTATTAAGGCATATTCATAGCCGTAAAG
>JABHWG010000077.1 GCA_018657885.1 Pelagibacteraceae bacterium | reverse complement strand
GGGCCTAAAGCAATTAGAATAATCCATATTGATAATAAAAGAGCTCCAATACTCATCCCAATACCGGTAAATCTATGAAAAATAGAGAAAACTGCTGGTAAAACCTTTTTGTAAATAGAGAGGTGTGGGGATAAAGGGCGATTCAAAGACATTTCTTATTTTAAAATAGGTATTTTATTAACTCTAAGTATATTTTTTTTGCAGAAATTCAAAAAAAATTATAGTTTCTAATGATAAAACAATAAATATCAAAATGTGCATAAGTCTGTGGATAGTTAAGATTTTAACAATAAATTTCCTTAAAAATCAAAGAATTTTTATATCTTATATGTCCGCAAAAGTTGAATTTTATTATCTTTGTAGTAATCAGGACATAGTCGGATTGTAACTCAATTTCTTTGCTTCGGAGGAACGCCTAGAAATATTTTCATCTTACCCGCCGTTTGATGAATACCGAGTTTTTTTACTAGAGAAGTGTCTGCCAAGGTACGACTAGCAAAGACAATCCGACTTTTTATTTTAGATTGTTCTCAAAAAATTCTCTCATTTTTAAGGCATATTCATCTGGATACTTAAACATAGCATCTACATGATAAGAATTATCTGCTAACCAGAAATCAGAGTTAATATTGTTTTTTATTGAATATTTTTTGAAAAATTCAAAATGTCTCACCAGCATTCGTTGATCTTTATCACCATGAGTAAAAAAATATGATTGAGATTTTGATAATTTTTTAACTGGATTCAAATTTGTTGGGTCAACACCTGCAAGTAATTGTCCAAAAAAACTTACCACCGGGCCGAATTCAATTGATAAACCATAGCGTGATATCTCATCCTTAAGAACCATTTTAAATTCTGCTAATGAACTGTCTAACCAAATGGCTTTGATATTAGGCTCTTCGCTGGCAGCAAATATAACTGGCACAGCTCCTAGAGAAATACCATGCAAACCTATCTTGTTACTATCATACCCAATTTTTTGTAAAAAATCATAAGCACCTAAAACATCATTGTATGATCTTAGTCCTAAATCTTCATAATCAGAGGTAATGTCACTTTGTCCATAATTTCGAAGATCAATAGTTAATGCATTAATTCCTTGCTTAATTAATAAACTAGCAATTAAGTTAGATTCTGGTTTACATTTTCCATTTGGAAAAATTCCATGAACAACTATGACAATAGGCCGGTCTGCAAAATAATTAAATAGCCATCCATTAAGCTGCACTCCATTCTCTCGAGAAGGAAAATATACATTATCCCACTCATCAAGATGATATTCAGTTGAGGGAAAGTTTTCTCTTAGTCTGCTTCTTGATAAGTTACTATATTCATGAGCATCAATTTTTGTGCTCCATGTATTAGGTAGAGCATCTTCATGCCATCCACAAGAGTGATCAATTTTCAAAATACTATTGGCAACATAATATCCTGCCGAAGCATATGCTATAAAACCTGCAAGCAAGATTATGGCTAATGTAATAAATATTTTTTTTTTCATGTGGGTTGAATAATTGTCATTTCATAAAGCCTGCTTGCTGTTCTTTCAAATTCTTTTTTTAATGAATTAATTTGACATAATAATGAAATAGGGCTTTCAGCTAGTATAACAACAGAACTCTTTTTATCATAAAGCATATCAATTAAGCTAATAAACCTTCTACATTGATCACTTAAATCATTGTTCATTATCGGGATGTTTTCAATAAAAATTAGATTAAACTCTTTAGCAATATTTGTATAATCCTCATGACCAAGATTAGTATTACAAATAAAATCAAAATTACATAACGCAACATTAGCAGAACATTTTGTAAAATTAATTTTTCTACTTTTTGATTGTATAATTTTAGTTGTTAAACTTTTACTATCAACTAATCTCTCAAAAAGTTTATGGAACTCATCTGAAGTATCATGGGCTATTGGAGTAAAATAAGTCTTTGATTGATTCAGCGTTAGCCTCCTATAATCTTGATCACCCTCAACTGAAATAATATTATAATTTTTATTTATATGATTAATAAAAGGCAAAAAATCTGCTCTTTGTAAGCCATTTTGATACAATTCGTTTGGACTAAAATTAGATGATGTCATTATGAAAATATTATTTTCCTCAAAAAGATGAAAAACTTTTTTTACAATAAGCGCATCTACGATGTTAAAGATATGCAATTCATCAATAAAAAGTATTTTAATATTTTTAGATAAATTTTTAACAAAAGATTCTAATTTTTTTTCTTTATCACCTTCTAAATTTATAGCATGATGAATATCATTCATAAGGTGGTTAAAGTGTATTTTTTTACCCTGCTTACTAAATTGAGAAAATAAATTAAGTAAAAAAGTTTTTCCAGTTCCAACACTTCCATAAACATAAATACCTAGCTTTTTTGATTTAGAAAAAAACATAGATTTTTTATTAAAATCATCCCACGTAGATTGAATTTGTTTCAATATACTAATCTGATTTTTATCTTTTTTTATAAAATTATTTTTAAAAAAACCTGCATAATGATCTTCAACTGTAAAACTCATTATTTTTTTCCTAAAAATTTTTTTAAATTCTCAAGGGTTTCTTTTTCTGCATTTGTTAGAACTCCTTTATTTTTTTTATTAGCCAATCTTTTATATTCATTCATAAGATATTTAATACTATCAGATACTTTTTCATTCATGGCAACTTATTATAAATTGGAAGAAGTGTAGAAACAATTATTATTACTATACTGACAATTCCAATTGTAAAAATACCTAATCCCCAATCTATAAAATAACCAAATACTAAAGGTGATAATGCACTTGCAAATACAGCTCCTGCATGAAGAAGGGCTTTGACAGTTCCCAAACTCTCAACACCATAAATCTCTGCCCATAATGAACCAATAAATGGCGTGCTAATCCCCATATTTAGGCCATAAAGACACATATAAATTATTAAAAAAAACACACTATCAAAAAATAATAAAATAATTACAGCTAAAAACAAAGGGGACAAAACAGTGATGGCGGTCTTCTTCGTATCAAGCCGATCAACTATTGGCCCTCCAAATAGTAGACCAATAACTGAAAAAAATCCTAGCAAAATGTACCCATTGCCAAGCATTTCTAGTGACCAACCTTTTTGATTAAAAACATATATTTGATGAAACATTAATCCTGTAGAAATAAATGGAGATGCTATCGACAAAGGTAGATAAATATAAAATTTTCGATCCTTAATTATATCTCTTGTTCGTAATTTTTTATTTAATGGGTTATCTTTAAGTGTTTTCTGAAAATTTATATGCCTAACTTGTTGACCAGATAATGCAATAAAGAGAAAAGGAATAAATAATATAATTGAAAAACTCGCATAAAGCCAAAGCTGACTAACATTCAAATCTTTTATTAGATTTAATGAGATATAAGGCAGAAACATAACACCAGTCATGCCTCCAAGAGTAGCAACAGATAATGCTTTTCCTCTATTTTTACCAAAATAACGAGCCATTGTAGTTTCTCCTGCATGAGTCATTGCTCCTTGCCCAAAAAAACGAAGCATAAAAATAATAATAAAGAGAAAAAAAATATTATTGATTAAAAAAGCCATACCAAGACATGCTATGAAAAGACCTAAAGTTACTAAAAGTGAATATATACGAAGATCAATGCGATCAATTAACTTAGCAAAACTAATTAAAAAAAAAGAACTTAGTAAAGTAGAAATTGCATAAACAAATCCAAACTCGCCATCAGTGAGATTATAAAAGCTTCTAATCTCAGTATTAAAAAGTGATATAAAAAAAGTTTGTCCATAACTCGCAAAAAAAACTATAAGAAATCCATAAATTAATAACTTTGGATCAAAATAAAAAAAATTTTTCACTTATGTTAATTTAACTACTTGTAAAAACATTGATTTTTTTTGAATAATTAATTTTAGATTAAATTGAGAACATATATTTTTAAATCGGTGTTTTTTAGGATGATTAACTGTTTTGAAATGAATATTATCATGCCCAAATAAAGTTTTCTGCCCAATACTTTCATAATATATTTTATTAATACTAGATTTTCTTTTTATTGGCATTATCTACTCATAATTTTTTGAACTTTATTTAATAATTTAACCATCTTATTTTTATCTATTCTTCCTGTATTAACATTCCTAGGACTTGGATGATAGGAACCTATTAAAATTTTATTATCTGGAAGATAATATTTTCCACCATGCTGGAAAATAAAATCTTTTTTTTTAATATTATAATCCTGCATATAAAAATTTAAACAAGCATCAAAAGCTATTTTACCAAGTGCTACAATAGTATTAATTTTATTTAAATAAGTTATTTCCTCTTTAAAGAATTTAAAACATGTCTTTAATTCTTCTGGTTTAGGTTTATCTTCAGGAGGAACACATTTTAGCGCTGTAGTTAAATAAAGATTTCGTAATTCTAAGCCATCTTCTCTTGAAACAGAAATATTTTGGTTAGAAAAACCTGTTTTATAAAGACAGTCAAATAAAAAATCCGCTGATTTATCACCTGTAAAAACTCTTCCAGTTCT
>JABHWG010000130.1 GCA_018657885.1 Pelagibacteraceae bacterium | reverse complement strand
GTGTGCTCGTTGACTAAACATAACATTATAATTTAGATCATGACTTAAGTTTTCCCAAATTTTTAATGAATGTTCATAAAACTCATGATTGCCTGGCATCATATAGTTTGAACGAACTATAGTTGTGTTTCTTCCTGCATTGCCACCACCTATCCAACCTTTTTCCAAAACAGCAATTTTTTTTTTATTATGATTTTTTGCAAGATAGTATGCTGTAGCAAGACCATGTAAGCCACCTCCGACAATAATTATATCATATTCTTTTTTTGGTTCAGGATCTCGCCATTGACGGTCCCAGTTTTTTTGACCTGTAAAACCATTTTTAAATACATTCCAAGCATTAAAACGAGTCATTAAATTCCTATAACCTCTAATAATTAGTCCTAAATAAATGGTTTCGAATGGTGAAACAATTTAAAATAAAGATATATCTTTAGCCATTTAATCATTATTGTAAATGCGCTATATCTTGACACATTAGCACATAAACTTAAAAAGGAATACTATGACAACAACAAACCTATCTCTTGAGGAAATATATAATTTAGCCATAAAAACACTAAAGTTTAATGGGTGTGATGAACTCAATGCAAAGGCTGTTGCAAATACTGTAACAAATGCAGAAAGAGATGGAAGCGTATCTCATGGCCTTTTTAGAATCCCTGGTTATGTTGCGGCTTTGAAAAGTGAAAAAGTGAAAGGAAATGCTAGACCTACTAATAATTTTTTAACACAAAATGCAATACGCGTTGAAGGAGATTATGGTTTTGCCCCTACTGCGATTGATATTGGTATTCCTGCTTTAGTAGATGTTACAAAAAAACATGGCGTTGGCGTCTTAACAATTACAAATACACATCACTTTGCTGCGTTATGGCATGAAACAGAAGCACTAGCAGAAAATGAATTAATTGGCATCGCTTGTACTGCATACAAGCCTAGTGTTGCACCCGCTGGTGCAAAAAAACCATTATTTGGAACTAACCCAATTTCTTTTGCATGGCCTAGAAAAAATAATACGCCAGTTGTTTATGATATGGCAACGGCGACAATGGCTATGGGTGAAGTACAAGTTGCAGCTAGAGATGGACATAAGGTTCCATATGGAACTGGTTTAAATAAAGATGGGGAGAAAACAGATAATCCATCTGAGATTGTAAATGGTGGTGTTCTTTTAACTTTTGGTGATTACAAGGGTTCTGCAATTGCAATGATGATAGAATTATTAGCTGCAGGTCTTGTAGGTGATTTATTTAGTTTTGAAGCAAAGGAAGCCGATAATAATGATGGTGGCCCTGCAAGAGGAGGGGAATTTATTATGGCTTTATCTCCAGAATTAATAGCGGGTCAAAATTGGAATGAGCATGCTGAGAAATTTTTTGAACAAATGAAATCTCTTGAAGGTGTTAGGCTTCCTGGTGAAAGAAGACATAAAAATCGTTTAGAGATTGGCCCTCGAAGTATTAATACTGAATTAGTAAATAAAATTATTTCTTTATCAGAATAATTGTACTCATAAATCAGGCCAAGTATCATTAAGTCTGTATCCTTCTGGTAAAGGATCATCTTTGGAAACATAAAGTTCTTGTTTACTAGTGATGAATGCAGAACCTTTAATTAAGGGCTTAATCATTTTTTTACCGTTGAGAATAAATTCTTCTTTTATCTTTGTCTCAAATGTTGATCCGATTATTGATCTCGAAATAAATGTTTCATTAACATCAATTTCATTTTTTTCTTTCATCAATGCCAGTCTCGCTGATGTTCCGGTCCCGCATGGTGATCTATCCAATTTACCAGGTCTGATGCTGACTGTATTCCATCCTTCTTTTTGCTGAGAACTATTCATCTTAACAGGTTCAATAAATTGGCAAAATGAAATATAGTCTAAAGAAGGTATGGTTGGATGAGAAAAACCAAATTCTCGATTTGTAATGTTTATAATTTCTTTTGATATCTCGACAAATTTTTTTGCATTCTTAGGTTCAATTGTTAAATTAAAATCTTTGGCATTACATATTACAAAACTATCACCTCCAAAAACAGTACTAACGATTATTTCACCAAAATTTTTGGTTTTAAGTTTAACATCCAATAAATTGACAAAAGAAGGAAGATTTTCTATTTCAACTGATTTTATGAGTTTGTTTTTTACTTCACAATTTACTGAAATTAAACCTCCAGGAGCTTCAAGAATAAACTTAGTATAAGGTTCAGTCGACTCAATGAAGTTTTTTTCTAATAATACCGTAGCTACACAAATACTATTTGAACCACTCATTAGAGGATTGTCTTCAGGCTCCATAATTATAAAGCCTGCAGAAGCTTTTTTATCCAGTGGAGGTACTATCAAATTACAATGCTTAAACACCCCTCCTCTTGGTTCATTTAATACAAAGTTTCTTAATTTTTTATTTTCAAATAAATATTTTGATTGTTCAAATATAGTCTCACCCTCTAATTTAATATCACCTGAGACAATTACATCCCCTATTTCTCCACAACAATGAGTATTATAAATTTCAATTATTGACATTAAATTATTAAGTCCTCAATTTTTTTTGAAAAATTAGTTATTTGATCATATCCATTTTCAGTTATTATAAAACTATCGCCAACTTGAGCACGAAAATTTTCTTCATTAGCAGATCCATCCACTGCAAATACCATTCCTGGTTTTAATATTGTTTTATTTCCTGATACTAACTGAGGTTCCTCCAACATACTAAAACCTGTAGCTCTTCCACATCTAAATGTGGGATAAGGATAGCCTGCACTTTGAATGGCATCAGCATAAGCTGCATGAACATCTTCAGCTTTAACACCAGGACCTAAAACACTTAAAGCTGATTTTTGTGATTGAACAGCAGTTTCATAAGTTTTAATTTGTGATCTATCATTAATTTCTTTTAACCAAAATGTTCTATCAAAACCAAGTTTAAACTTATGAAAATTTGTCATTCCACAAAAGCAAAGGAAAACAGGATCACCATCTTGTAATAATTTAGTTGAAGCTCGGTGATGAGTTTTCAGTAAGTCTTTACCAGAGGCCATAATTTGTAGGAAATGGATCAAAGGAGATATATCACTTCCTTCAAATTCTTTTTCTAATATATCCGCTGCTTTTCTTGTTCCTGCTTGAGAAGTTGCTAATGCCACTTCATATTCAGGAACATTATGTCCTACAGCTTCTTTTCCAGCATGCATCATTGCTTCTGCAACCTTTCCAGCCGACCTTGCAATTTTCAATTCTTCCTCAGTTTTAATCATTCTTATAGAATCTAGAATTGGTGTAATATTTCTAAGTAATTTTTCTTCAACTAAAGAAGATATATAATTTAATACCAAAGTACTAATTTTAAATTTTTCAGTTGCTACAACTAAATTTTTTTTAATGTATTTTGAGAGATGCTCTCTCCATTCATTGTCAATACCATCATTCCATGTAACTATTTTATCAACTGGACAATCTGTCTTAACTAGATGAGCATCAATCAGAGGGGTAATCAAGATAGTTTCTGAGTCTTTTGGAACTAATAAAATGGTAGGTCGTCCAAATGACATATGTAAAAAATCAAAATAGCCAGTAAAATAATAAAGTGAATCGTCATCAGTAATTATAGCTAAATCAATATTTTTCTTCTGAAGAGTTAGTTGTAAATTTTCAAGATTTTTTTTAAACATCTCGAATTTTCGTAACAAATAATTATTTTTGCAATTGTTGTTCTGCCAATTCTACCCAATAGGAAGAGCCTTTTACTAGTAATTCATCATTAAAATCATAATCTGCTGAGTGTAAAGGTCTTCCTTGAGATCCTTTAGTTCCATTGCCCATTAACACAAAACACCCTGGAGTATTTTCTGACATGATAGAAAAATCTTCTGAAAAAGGTCTAGGTTCGATATCGCCATTACAGTTATCTTTTCCTAACAATGTGATTGCAGCTCTTGTTGCTGCTTCAGCTTGTTCCGGTTTATTAAAAGTCATTGGGCAAGTTGTTTCGTACTTTACATCGCAAGAAATTCCATGAGAATCACAAATACCATTTGCAAGTTGACGCATACTTTGCTCAATCATTGTATTAGTTTTTTGATTAAATGCTCTAGCATCTCCTTTGATTAAACCATTACCAGGTAATACATTTTTTTTTCCATCAGTAATAAATTCAGTCACAGATACCACGCCTGCATCTACAGGATCTAATTTACGAGAAACAATAGTTTGTAAAGCTACTATTATCTGACTGCCAATTGTAATCGTGTCTTTACTCATATGAGGTAAGGCTGCGTGACCCCCTTTACCATTTATAGAGATTTCAAATAAATTTTCACTGGTAGTAATTCCTCCTTTTCTTGTACCAAATGTTCCAGCTTCCATACCTGGAATATTATGCATACCGTACACTTCATCAATTGAAAACTTTGTAAATAAACCTTCTTCAATCATTGTTTTTGCACCAAAACAATTTTCTTCATCAGGTTGAAAAATAAAATATACAGTACCATCAAAACTATCTTGTTCGGCTAAGTATTTTGCAGCACCTAATAACATTGTTGTATGTCCATCATGACCACAGGCATGCATTCTATTCTCAATTGTAGATTTATAAGAAAAAGTATTTATTTCATTGATTGGTAATGCATCCATATCTGCTCTGATACCAATGCTTTTATTGCTACTTCCTTTTTTTAATACACCTACTACACCAGTTTTAGCAATTCCTTGGTGCACCTCTATTCCAAAATCTTTTAATAAATTAGCTACTTTATTTGAAGCGTATTCTTCTTCAAAACTTATTTGTGGATGCATGTGTAAATCATGTCTCCAATCAACTAATTGATTATGTAGTCCCTTAGTTTTCATTTAATTAAAGAGAATTAAACTCTTTAATTTTTTCATCAAGTGAAATCATATCCTTATAGTGCTTATCCCAGAAAGATTGGTTTCTTCTATTTTCAAACTCTTCCAAACTAGTTCCCTGTTGCTCTACCCATGTGTAATATCCCAAGTTAAATATTCTCTCTTTATCAATTTGACTCAACTCTAAAGTATGATCAACTGAAATAGCATCAAAATTTTTAGCGAATATTTCAGCACAGGTTATTTGATCATAAATTTTACTAAACTGTTTTTTTGTTTTTGCTAATTCAGTTTTATATAAATCAGCTCCATCTGTTGCAACAGTAATAATTGCATCATCTTTTGTTAATTTCATTTTTTTAGCAAGTTTAATAGAAGCAATAATATTTGCGATGGAAGAAAATCCAAATTCAGGAAGTCTCCCAACAAACTCTGCATTTAACCCTCGTCTGTTTGTTAGATATTTTCTTCCTTCATCTGTATTAAATAATAAATTAAGATTATTTGTAGCCTCATCTGATACACCTACTACGTAATCTGAATTCATCACATTATGAATTAAAGGAACATGTTTATCCCCAATGCCCTGAATATTATGCTCACCATAACCATTGTAGAGAAGAGTCGGGCATTCAGTTGCTTCAACAACTGCAATTTGTGCATTTAGATTTTCCTTTAAGTAATCTCCTGCAGCTAATGTTCCACTTGAGCCAGAAGCAGAGACATAAAACCTAGCTTGAAGATTTGAATCGCCCTTAACTTTTAAAAAAGATTTTTCAAAAGATGAGCCGGTAATTGCTCTATGGGTTGCATAATTATAATATTCATCAAATTGATTAATAATATCATTATTTTTATCTTTTTCTAATTCATTACAAGCATCATATATTTCTTTTACGTTACTTTCTGTGCCAGTGGTTTTTATAATATCATTTTTATCTTCTACCCATTTTTCAAGCCAATCAAATCTTTCTTTACTCATACCCTCAGGGAGAATAGCCACACTTTTAAAACCTAATATTTTAGATATAGCAACACCTCCCCTGCAGTAATTACCAGTAGATGGCCAGACAGCTTTATGCGTCGTATAATCAAACGAACCATTTAAAATTCTTGGAAGTAGACATCCATAAGCTGCTAAAACTTTATGCGCAGTGATAAGTGGAAAATAACGGCCAAGATTGACAATAATTTTTGCTTCAACTCCAGTAAACTCACTTGGTAAAACAATATGTTCGGGAACATCTAAAAATTTACTATGATCTCTTTTGTTAAACCAGTGTACTCTAAATAAATTTGCTGGATCCATTGCATCCTTATCTAGTTTTAAAACTTTATTTTTAATATCCTCACTTATTGAATGCGGGTTCTTCAACTCAGCTATAGTTGGAAGTACAACTTTCTTACTTCGAAAATAATTTGCAGTTTTTTCTATTACACTTGAATTCATAAAATTTTGAATATTTTAGATACGAACTATACCTATTCTACTTTCTTTCCTAGATTTTTATTTATAGCAATTGAGTAAGCATAACGGGCTATAGCAGTGTCCTGAACGCCTGTACCTGTTAAATCTGCTACAGTAATATCGTGAGTATTTTTTCTACCTAATTCTGGATTTAAAACAATTTTTCCCAAATCATTAAAGACTCTTTCTTTTTTTATAAAATTATTTTTTATGGCATGTTTTAATTCCCCTAAGATCATAGTTTGAGCCTGGCTGTCTGGGACATAAGCATCACAATTTTTAATTATATTAGGATCTAACTCATTTTTTTCTTCTGCATCTGAGCCCATTGCGGTTATGTGTATTCCTTTAGGTAATGCAGAAAAGTCAATAAGAGGTTTTTTACTTGGGGTAGTTGTAATTAATATATCAGCATTTTTAACAACTTCGTTGATGTTATCAAATGCTTGAAAATTGAGGTCAATGTTTTTACTTATATTCTCAATGCAGGCATGAGTTTTCTTTATATCACGTGACCATACATTTACATTTTTAATATCTCTAACTAAAGTAAGTGCCTCGAGCTGCATTCGCGCTTGTATTCCTGCTCCGACTATTGCAACTGTTGATGAGTTTGAGTTAGATAAATATTTTGAAGCAATTGCTCCTGCAATAGCAGTTCTTACATCTGTTAAATAACCTTTATCTAATAAAACAGATTTTATTACACCTGTTTTTGAGTCTAATAATATCATTAGTCCATTACTAGAGGG
>JABHWG010000017.1 GCA_018657885.1 Pelagibacteraceae bacterium | reverse complement strand
TCCTAATACTAAATCATTATGGGATGGAGAGTGTTTTGTTTTTGATAATAGAGTTTCTGTTCAAAATGAGCTTAAAGATGGAACATTCAAGCTATGTCATGCTTGTAGGCATCCACTATCTAAAAAACAGCTTAAATCAAAAAAATACTCTAAGGGAGTTTCATGTCCTAACTGTTATGGTAAAATTAGTGACTCTAAGAAAAGCAGTTTAATTGATAGAAATAAACAAATCGCTGTAGCTAAAAAAAAAGGTCTTTATAGTCCCTATATTAAGCAAACAGTAATTGACGTTTAAAAAATACTTTATTTCGATATTTTTTAATATATAGGACTCACATGGCAAAGAAATCATATGCTCTAAAACAGCTATTACCTGAAGAAAACCCTAAAACAGGCACAAAATATATCGTTAGAAAGCCAACTAAGGGTATGAAAGTAGCAGAAAAGCTAAGATTAAAAAAATATGACCCAGTTCTTAAAAAACATGTCTGGTTTGTTGAGAAAAAGATGCCTCCACATAGTAAATAAATAACCTTTTTTTTATTTTTTTTTAACCTAACTTTATACCTATGAGTAAAAAAATAGGGGTTCATTGGTTTAGATTAGACTTGCGATTAAATGATAACCCTTCATTAGAAAAATTATCAAAAGAAGTTGACTCAGTTTTACCTATATATATTTTTGATGAAAATATTAAGATTGGACAAGCTTCTAAGTGCTGGTTAGAAAAGTCGTTAGAAAAACTTAATGCTGAACTAAATAAATTAGAGAGCAAGCTTTATGTATTTAAAGGTGATTCAAAAAAAATCATAGGTGAAATTATTAATAATAAAAACATATCTCATGTTTTTTGGAACAGATTGTATGACAAGAAATCAATTAAACGCGATAAAGATATTAAATCTTTTTTGATTAATAAATCAATTGTTTCAAATACATTTAACGGATACCTTCTAACTGAACCATGGAACATAAAAAATAAGTCTGGAAGTTTTTTTAAAGTTTTTACCCCATTTTGGAAGACAAACTTTGAGTTGTTAAAAGAAAAAAAATTAAAAAAAAAATCTTCAAGTAAAATTCTTTTTTATAAAAAGAAAATAAATTTAAAAGAACATAGTTTAAAAATAAATATACCTAGAAAAAAATGGATGAATAAAATACTGTCCCATTGGGATATAGGTGAGCAATCTGCTCAATTAAGACTTAAGAATTTTATAAAAAATAAGCTAAATAATTATGGTTCAGGGAGGGATAGGCCTGATATTGAATTTACATCTCGTCTTTCAGCACATCTTCATTTTGGAGAAATTTCACCAATGAGAGTATTTTCAGATGTTATGAATTCTAAAATTGATGGTGATAATAAACAAAAATATTTATCAGAAATTGGTTGGCGAGACTTTTCTTATAATTTACTTTTTAATTACCCAGAAATAACTGAGTTACCAATTCAATCAAAGTTTCTAAAATTCCCATGGTTAAAAGATAGTAATTCTATAAAACAATGGAAAGCTGGAAAAACTGGAGTTCCAATAGTTGATGCAGGAATGAAAGAGCTTTACGAAATGGGGTGGATGCATAATAGGGTGAGGATGATTGTTGGATCTTTTTTAACAAAAAATCTTTTATTGCACTGGAAAAATGGAGAAAATTGGTTTTTTGATACACTAGTTGATGCTGATATTGGTTCAAATGCAGCAGGTTGGCAATGGATTTCTGGAAGTGGTGCCGACGCAAGTCCTTACTTTAGGATATTTAATCCTATTTTGCAGGGTAAAAAATTTGATCCTAAAGGGGATTATGTTAGAAAATATATACCTTCTTTAAATAAAATTCCTGATAAATTTGTACACTCTCCTTGGGAAATGAGTGTTGATGATCAAAAAAAATATAATTTTAACTTGGGTAAAGATTATCCATTACCAATTGTTGACTTAAGTGAAACTAGAAAAAGAGCTTTAGCAGCCTTTAAAAGTATAAGTGAATAATACTCAGAAAAAAAAAATAGCTATTATTGGATCTGGAATTTCTGGAATTAGTGCTTCATACTTTCTTTCATCTAAGTATGAAGTTCAACTTTATGAAAAAAATAATTATTTAGGTGGTCATACAAGAACTATTAATATTTCCACAGATAACAATTTGCCAATTGATACCGGTTTTATAGTTTATAATAATAAAAATTATCCTGATTTAATAAAATTTTTTGATCATTTACATGTTCAAACTTTAAATTCAGAAATGTCATTTGCAGTTTCGGATATTTTTTCTAATATTGAATATAGTGGTAAAAATTTTAAAACTTTATTTGCTCAATATAAAAATATTTTTAGTTTTGACTTTATTAAAATGATTTACGAAATTTATAGATTTTATAAGTTATGTAAGAAAACTAAATTACATAACATAGATAACAATATGACAATTACTGATTTTTTAAATATGCATAATTTTTCTATGTATTTTAGAAATTTACATATTTATCCATTAATCTCATCTATTTGGTCAACTAATCAAATTGATGCTGGCAATTTCCCTTTCCATTTATTTATAAATTTTTTTCGTAATCATGATCTATTTAGTTTGAAAAATAGACCACAGTGGAAATTTGTAAAAGGGGGGAGTAATTCATATATTAAGAAAATTTTAGATCATAAAAAATTTCATTACACTCTTAATAGTAAAATCTCTAAAGTTATAAGATCTAATAATCAAATTAAAATAATTGAAAATAAAGAAGAAAAATCATTTGATTATTTAGTTATGGCTACTCATGCGGATCAAGTGCTGAAAATTTTAGATAAACCAACTGAGCTTGAAAAAAATATTCTATCAATTTTTGAATACACGAATAATAAAGCTTATCTTCACTCAGATTCCAAAATGATGCCAAAAGATAAAAAGACATGGTCTAGTTGGAATTTTATTAAAAATAAAAAAAATAATCATGCATTTACATTGACGTATTGGATGAATAATCTTCAAAAATTGAAAAGTAACTCAGATTATTTTGTGACTATTAATCCAGATAAAATACCTAAACTTATTCATGATGAAACTTCTTTCAAGCACCCTAAATTTAATTTATTGACAAGCAAATATCAGAAAAGTTTAAAAAATTTGCAAGGAATCAATAATACTTTTTTTTGTGGAGCATATCATGGTTTTGGATTTCACGAGGATGGAATTCAATCTGCTGCTTATGTTGCTAATATGTTGGAGGTTGATATACCGTGGAAAAGAGATAAGACTTTTTATAATAGACTGCAGTATTAAAATAATGAACACTAAGTTATTAATTTCTTCAATAGTCCATAAACGTTATGGAGAAATTGAACATTTTTTTAAATATAAAGTCCCAAGTATATTTTTAGATCTGGATGAAATTGAAATTTTAAAAGCAAAATCAAAAATTTTTTCAATCAATTCATTTAATATATTTTCATTTAATGAAAAAGACCACGGATACAGAGATGAAAGATCAGTTAAAGAGTATATCAGTCAATCATTAAGAAAATATAAAATAAATTATAATAAGTTAAAAATAAAAATTTTATGTTTTCCAAGATTGTTTGGATATGTTTTTAATCCACTTTCAGTATTATATTGTTATGATGAAAAAAAGTTAATAGCAATATTTTATGAAGTAAAAAATACTTCTAATGAACAACATACTTATATTTTTGCCAATGCTGAAAATACAACTAAAAAAAGTCTTAAACATGAATGCGATAAAGATTTTTACGTCTCTCCATTTATTGGAATGAGAGGTAAGTATAAATTCACAAACAGATTAACAAATGATCAAATCAATATAATCATTGATTTATATAATGAGAACAATCAAAAAATATTAATGGCTTCACAATCTGGAAAGTTTATTGAATTTAAAGGATTTAAATTATTAAAATATAATCTTTTAAACCCTCTTTTAGGACTGAAAGTTATGGTGGCAATATTATTTGAGGCTTTAAGAATTGTTTTAAAAGGTGGTAAATATAATGCTAGAAAGAAAAAAATAAAAGATACCATGTCTTTTGAAGGAAGTTTTTAATGAATTATGTAAATGATAAATTTCAGCAATCATTCGAGATTGTGGCACAAAAATTTTTATCTAAAATACAGTTCGGAGAATTATCAGTCAAGTTTCCTTCTGGAGATATGAAGCAATTTAATGGCAATCACAGTAATGAAAAAGCTGATTTAACTATAAATAATTACAAGTTTATATCTAAAATACTTAAGAAAAAATCTGTTGGGTTTGCAGAATCTTATATGGATGGTGATTTTACCTCATCTAATTTAACTAATTTACTTATGCTTGCACTTAAGAATGAAAAATATTTTTTAAAAAATTTAAAAAATAATTTTTTTTTTAATATTTTTTCTAATTTTAAACACTTTCTTAATGAAAATACAAAATCTCAAAGTAAAAAAAATATTAGTTATCATTATGATCTAGGCAATAATTTTTATACTAAGTGGCTAGATAATAGTATGACATATTCATCTGCATTTTTTGAGCAAGAAAATCAAAACTTATTTGATGCCCAACTAAATAAATATCACAAAATTGCAGAAGCACTTGACTTAAATGAAAATTCTAAAGTTTTAGAGATAGGTTGTGGCTGGGGTGGTTTTTCAGCATATGCTGCAAAAAACTTTAAATCAAAAATTGATGCAATTACTATTTCTAAAGCTCAATTTGAATATGCTTCAAATAAAATTCAAAAAGAAGGTTTGAATGAAAAAGTATCGATTAAGTTTAAAGACTACAGAGATATTGATAAACAATATTCAAATATTGTTTCAATTGAAATGTTTGAAGCCGTCGGTAAAAAATATTGGGAAAATTATTTTGAAGTGGTTAAGAGTTCTCTATTAAATTCTGGTAAAGCAGCATTACAAATCATTACGATTGATAAAAAAAGATCATTTGAATATCAAAGACAGCCAGATTTTATTCAACAATATATATTTCCTGGTGGAATGCTGCCAACAAAAGAAGAGCTTAGACAAATTAATCAAAATTTGGGTCTTGATTTTAATGAAACTAAAAGTTTCGGCATATCATATGCTAAAACACTTAATGTATGGAATAATCGGTTCCAATCATCTTGGCAAGATTTAGTTAAACAAGGCTTTAATGAGAGGTTTAAGAGAATGTGGGAGTTTTATTTATCTTACTGTGAAACAGGGTTCATAAGCAAATCTACTGATGTGTCACATTTTCTTATTAAAAAATGAATAAATTAAAAGCTATATTAATCCTTTCTGGTTATCAGTTAACTTGGCTTTTATGTGTTTTTGGCGAATTAATATATAATAGTTATTTACCTGGTCTTATTTTCGGTTTATTTTTTTTATATGTGACATTTATAAAATCTGACAATAAAAAAAATTTTATTTCAATTTTGTTTTGTATTTCAGTGCCGGGATATTTATTTGACTCAATATTAGTTTATTTAAATATTTATAATTTTGAGACATCTTTCAATCTTGGTTTATTACCAATATGGATGGCTATTCTTTGGCCAAGCTTTGCAGTATTATTTAATGAAGTTTTTAGGTTTCTTGAAAAATATAAATTAATAGCTATTTTTCTCAGTGCCTTATTAGGGCCCCTGACTTATTATTCTGGAAGTCCACTTGGTTTGTTAATAATTAATAATTTATTTCTTTTCGTAATCTCAATGATTGGTTTTTGGGCAGCCTTAATGATGTATTATTTAACTCTTATTATAAATTTAAAACTCTAATTAGTTTCAGAACCATTTTTTTCAGCTGCTTCCTCTGCTTTATCTTTTTTATTTTTAGCCCTGTTAAGAGCTTTTTCAAGATCTTGATAAGAGCAAAGACCTGTATCCATGGGGCTTTTAGTTTCAAGGATTGCTTCTCTATAAGTTCCATTACGAACAGACTCAACAGTGTTTTTTGTTGATCCTGTTAATTTGGCAATTTGTAAACTACTTAATTCTGAAGGGTACCTTTTTATTAGCCATAAAATTGCAAACGGTTTTTCCTGTCTTAATGATAGAGGGGTGTATTTTGTATCTTTTTTTCTAGGTGGTAATGCCTCAATAATATCAGAGGAAATCAATACTAATTCTGCGGAACTATCATCCTCACATCTTTTTATTTCTTCTTTTGTTAATTGTTTATTATCTATAGGATCAAAACCACGCATACCAACTGCTACTTCACCATCTGCTATTCCTTGTACTTCTAATTCATGAAGACCACAAAAATTAGATATTTGTATGAATGAAAGTGCAGTGTTATCAATCAGCCATATGGCAGTTGCTTTTGGCATAAGAGGTAGTTTCATAAATCGTCCTTTTAAATTAAAAAAAACTCTTATAAATATATTCATTAGAATTTAATATAAAATAATTGCATATGAATGAATTTAAAATTTGATTTAGCAAAAAAAACAATAAAAGAACTAAATTCAGATGATTTTAGTGCTGAAGACTTAAATTCTTATATATTTGAACTAAATAATGATCTTATAAGAGTGAATAAAGAAATTAAGAAAAAGTTAGATGCTATCTATCAAGCAGACAGTTTTTTTAATTAGGCTTTATACCTTTAAGCCCTTAAATCTTTTTTGGAATCTGGCAACTTGACCTTCAGCTTCATTAAGACTTGCTTTACCTCCTGTCCAAGCAGGATGAGATTTTGGGTCAATTTCAAGTTTAAGAGTATCATTTGCCTTACCCCAAGTAGATCGTGTTTTAAACGTTGATCCATCAGTCATAACAACATTAATATCATGGTAATCAGGATGAAGTTTTTTTTTCATAATTTATGATCTTATAGTTATATATATCTCAAAGTAAAGTTAGATTTTCTACCAATTTATTATGTATAAGGGTATTTGATGCTAAAATATCTCTAGATTTAATATCCCATCGAGCACCATTTGGTAATGAAAGACGACCGCCAGCTTCTTTAACAAGTAAAACACCAGAAACAACATCCCATAAATTTAAATCTTTTTCCCAGAAACCATCAATTTTTCCAGACGCAACATATGCCAGATCAATTGAAGCAGCCCCCAACCTTCTTACACCTGCTGTTAATTGTGAAATACTATCTAACTCTTTATAATAATTCTTATATATTCTGGATCCAAAAGGGCAACCTGTACCTATTAAACAGCTTGATAAATCTTGTCTTTTAGAAACTCTAATTCTCTTGTTATTACACCAGGCACCTTTGCCTTCGGAGGCCCAATAAAACTCATTAAGTATTGGATTAAATATTATTCCATCAGTAATTTTGTCATCAACAATTTTTCCAATAACTATTCCTACATGAGGTATGCCATGAATAAAATTTGAAGTTCCATCAATAGGATCAATAACTATTGTCTCTTCCTGACCTTCTATGACTCCTGATTCTTCTGTAATAAAATTTGCATTTGGATAATAATAACGAAGAGTTTCTAATAAAGATTGCTCTACTTTTAAATCAGCACTTGTAACAAAATCCCCAATACTTTTTGATTGTATTTGTAAGTTTTCAATTTCTCCAAAATCGCGTGCTAATATTCTACCTGCTTTTCTAGCTGCTTTTTCAAAAATATTAATTGTAGCTGGCAACATTATTTCTTTGCTTTCTCAACATAACTTGAGTCATTTGTGTTTAGCACAATATAATCATCAGTTGAAATAAAAGGAGGTACAGAGGTTTTAATTCCACCAGTTAATATTGCTGGTTTATAAGAAGACGCAGCTGTTTGACCTTTTACAACTGCCTCTGTTTCCTCTACCTTTAAAATTATATTATCAGGGAGTTCTAAACCAACAACATTATTCTCATAAAATTGAAGATTCATATTATCATTCTCGATAAAAAATTTAGATTGGTTTTCTGAAATTATATCAGTACCAATCTCAATTTGTTCATAGGTAGAATTATCCATGAAAATAAATTTATTATTCTCAGCGTATAAGTATTGACAGATTTTTTCATCGAGAATAGCTCTCTCAACACTTTCTGAAGATCTAAATCTTTCATTCATTTTAGTACCTTCTTTAATTTCTTTCATTTCTACTTGCAAATATGCGCCACCTTTACCAGGTTGTGTATGCTGTGTTTTTAATACACGCCATAACTTAGAGTTTATTTCTAAAATATTTCCAACCTTAATTTGATTACCATCAATTTTCATTTTTAATCCTTAGAGTATAATTTTATTAGTTTTGAATGAATATTTTTTCTATTTCTACAGTCTACTATATTAAAAGAAGGGTTTAATGAAATGCTATTTTTGTTAGCTATATTTTTAATTTTTGATAACATGATGGAGCTACCTCTCAGTTTAATATATTCTATTTTTTTTGTTGCCAGATTAATGCTAAGCCCATTATTAAAGCCACAATCTACATATAATTTAAAACTATATCTTCCAAATTTTGAGATTAAAATATTTTTAAAAGTTAATATAAAATCACATCCAAAACCTTCAGTTAAATAGTTTTTAAAATGAAGTATAGGTTTGATTTTAAAATGTTTATTTTCTATAATAACATTTTCAGCTTGTTCTAATGTATCAACTGTGAAGGCAATAGGCTTAAGTTTCACCTATAGTATTTTTTTAAAATCTAGCATTGTATCAATCATTCTATTAGAAAAACCCCATTCATTATCGTACCAAGATAAAACCCTACAAAAGTTTCCATTAAGAACTTGTGTTTGAGTTAGATCAAATATTGAACTGCTAGAGTTGTGATTGAAATCAATGGAAACCAAAGGTAATTTATTTGTTGTTAATATATTTTTAAGATTTTTTGATTTACTTGCCTTAACCATTAACTCATTAATTTTTTCAACAGTTGTGTTCTTCTTTGAAGTAAATGTTAAGTCAATTAATGAGACATTAGGAGTTGGGACTCTGATTGCAATTCCATCTAATTTTCCTTTTAAACTTGGAAGAACAAGGCTTAAAGCTTTAGCAGCACCAGTTGAGGTAGGTATCATTGATATAGCCGCTCCTCTTGCTCTCATAAGATCACTATGTGTTTGATCTATTAATCGTTGATCACCTGTGTAACTATGAACTGTAGTCATAAAGCCATTTGATATGCCTACTCCATTATCTAGTACCATTGCTACAGGCGCTAAGCAGTTAGTAGTGCATGAACCATTAGAAATAACAGTATGTTTTTTATTAAGAATTTTATTATTTACTCCCTGAACTATAGTTGCATCAACATTTGATCCCGGGGCTGAAATTATCACTTTTTTAGCTCCAGCAATTAAATGACTACTAGCTTTTTCTTTAGAAGCAAATACCCCACTACACTCTAATACAATATCCACTTTGAGTTTTTTCCAAGGTAAGTTAGCGGGGTCTCTCTCACTGAAAAATTTAATTGTTTTATTTTTATATTTTAAACCTTCTTTAGTTTTTTGAATTTCAATTGGAAGTTTTCCATGAACACTATCATATTGCATTAAATGAAGACTTGCATCCAAACTACCAAGTTCATTTATCGCAACAATTTCAACACTTTTTAAATTTTTTTCTAAAAATGCCCTAAAAACTAATTTTCCTATTCTTCCAAACCCATTAATTGCTACTCTCATCTTCTCTCCTTTAAGTATTCTATAAATTTAATTTTAATTTTATTTTTTTACAAATATTATCAGCTGAAATACCAAAGTGTTTATAAACGTCTTTGTAAGGACCACTTGCTCCAAAAGAACTCATTCCTATAAAATTATCATATTGCACATATTTTTCCCAACCATTGATTACTCCAGCTTCTACAGCAAAACAAGTTTTGCTTCCTATTATACTTTTTTTATAATCTACATCTTGTTTTTCAAATAATTCCATACATGGTAATGATATAACTCTTACAAACACATTTATTTTTTCTAATTTGCTTGAGGCTTCAAGAGCAATTTCAACCTCAGAACCTGAGGCAAATATCGAAGCATGATAATCTTTGTAATCTTTAATTGTATATGCACCTTTATGAACTAAATTTTCTGTATAAGATTTTCTTTTAAGAGTAGGTAGGCTCTGTCTAGTTAAAGCCATTATAGTTGGACTTTTTGTTTCAAGAGCAACTTCCCATGCTTCAATTGTTTCGATTATATCACATGGCCTAAAGACATTTAAATTTGGAATTGCTCTAAGGGCAGCTAAATGCTCTACAGGTTGATGTGTAGGCCCATCTTCTCCAAGTCCAATTGAATCATGTGTCATGACATATATAACAGGTAATTTCATCAAAGCTGATAATCTAATAGATGGACGACAATAGTCAGAAAATACTAAAAAAGTTCCTCCATAAGTTCTAACCCCTCCATGAAGAGCTAAACCATTCATGATACCAGCCATGCCATGCTCTCTTATGCCGTAATAAACATAACTTCCTTTATAATTTTCAGAATTAAAAACACACATATCTTTTGTTTTTGTATTATTGGACCCAGTTAAGTCTGCTGAACCACCTATAAAATTTTTAATATGAATATTTAAAAGCTCCAATGAGTTTTCACTTGCTTTGCGTGTCGCATATTTTGTTTCATCATTTGCATATTTTGTTTTGAAATCTATAATTTCTTTTTTTAGTTCATCTTCAAGTTCTACGTTGAAAAATTTATTGTAATTTTTAGAATTTAAAAAATCTTTATTTTTATTTTGCCAATTTGATTTTATTTCTGAATTTCTTTTTGAAAAACTTCTCCATTCATTTAGTAGCTCATCAGGAATTATAAAATCACCATATTTCCAATTTAAGTTTTCTCTAGTAAGTTTAATTTCTTCCTCACCTAGTGGTGATCCATGGGATGAAGACTTAGCTTCTTTATTAGGTGAACCAAATCCAATTTTAGTTTTTGCACATATAATAGTTGGCTTATTTGATTTTTTAGCTTCAACAATGGACTCATATATCTCATCTTGATTATGCCCATCGATACTCAATACATTCCAATTATAAGACAGAAATCTTTTCTTAACATTATCACTGCTACTTAGTTTTAAGGGGCCATCTATAGAAATAGAGTTATCATCAAAAAAAACTATTAATTTATTTAATTTTAAATGACCTGCTAAACTACAAGCCTCATGACTTAACCCTTCCATTAAACACCCATCTCCTGCAAAAACGTAGGTGTGGTGATTAATTAAATCTTCGCTTAAAGTAGATGATAATTTTTTTTCAGCCATTGCAAAACCTACTGCATTTGCAAGCCCTTGTGAGAGTGGACCTGTGGTTGTTTCTATCCCATCAAATTCACCAAACTCTGGATGACCAGCTGTTGGAGAATTAAGTTGCCTAAATTTTTTTATGTCCTCAAGATTAATATCTTTGTAACCAGTTAAATATAAACATGCATAAAGTAGCATTGACCCATGTCCATTTGATAGGATGAATCTATCTCTATCTATCCACTTAGGATCAGCTGGATCAAATTTGAGATGATCCCTAAATAATACAGTAGCTATATCAGCCATTCCCATAGGCATTCCTGGATGTCCAGAATTTGCTTTTTGAACAGCATCAATTGATAAAAAACGTATACAATTAGCTAATTGAGATACTTTTTTTTGATTAAAGTTGTTATTTTCCAAATTTCCTCAGTTTTTGGAGTCTTTTACACTAATATTTCAATGCAATAAAGTGACATTTTATATTAATCCTATTATAAAAAATAAAATGAAAATTCATGAAAAAATACTTGAGTTAAAAAAAAATATTCAAGATATTCATAATTTATCTGAAAAAATAGATAATAATCAATCCTATAAAAATAAAATAGAGGAATTAAGCAATGAAATATTAAGATTAAAAACAGGAATCAGTGAAAGCATAGAGGAGTTAGAAGAGTTTCTTGGAGAAGAAGATGTCAGAAATTGAAATTACTATATTTAATCAAAAACTGAAATTATCATATCAAGATAATGAAAAGCAGCGGCTTATAAACGCTGTAGAAACTTTAAATAACAGTTGGAGTAAATTCTCTCATCTATATGGGAAAGTCACTGATCTAAAAATTATTACTTTGATAAGTTTAGAATTACAAGACTCTCTCGACGATATGCATGCCTTAAAGGATAATGAAGCTCAATTAGTTAACAAAATAGAATTATTACAAAAAGAAATTAAATCTAAGAATGCTCAATTGGAGGAAGGTTTAGAAAAAATAAAAAAATATGAAACTGATTTAAGTGAAAAAAAACATGAAATTTCTAAAGTTGAAAATATTTTAGATGAACTTAATATTGAAGTCTCTAATATTAAAAATAATATTTTAAAAAAAAAAGATGAGTGAACTAATATCTTTGAAAAAAGATTTGAGAAAAATCATTACACAGAAAAGAGATTTAATAAAAAAAAATTCCAAATTAGAATTTAATTTAGAAGAATTTAATAAGTTATCAAAATATATTAATTTTGATGAAATTAGTTATGTGGCAAGTTTTATTTCAATACGCTCAGAAATATCAACTGGTCAATTAAATGAAAGAATTATAGAGTTAAAAAAAACTCTTCTACTTCCAGTTATAAAGAAAGACTCTCAAGAGTTAATTTTTAAAAAATATCATTCTAATAAAACACTAAAACCAGGAAAATTTAATATTCCTGAGCCTATAAACGAAAGTGAAAGTATTACGCCGCAATTATTTTTTGTCCCTTGTTTGGGTTTTGATTTAAGTGGATATAGACTAGGTTATGGGGGTGGTTTTTACGATAAAACTTTTGCTAAATATGAGAAATTAAATCTTAAATTTTATTCCATAGGTTATGCATTTGATGACCAAAAGCAAAGTCAAATTCCTAAAGAAGAATTTGATTATAAATTAGATTTTGTTTTAACTGAAAAACAATTATATACATTTTTATGAAAATTATTTTCATTGGTGATGTAGTTGGAAAGCAGGCAAGAGAAACTTTAATTAATACAATTCCAGATATTAAACGTAAATATACACCAGATGTTATAATAGTAAATGCAGAAAATGCTGCTGCTGGCTATGGCTTGAATAAGAAAATTGCATTACAACTTATTGAGTCAGGTGTTGATGCTATTACATTGGGAAATCATGCTTGGGATCAGAAAGAAATGTTATCATTCATTGAGGAAAATCCTAAAATTGTTAGGGCTTTAAATTACCCAGCAGGTGTTCCAGGAAGAGGATTTTATGAATTTCAATTAGTTGATGATAGAAAAATTATCATAATGCAGATTATGTTAAGATTATTTATGGGACTTTCTTTAGACGATCCTTTTGCTGTAACTAAAAATTTTTTACAAAAAGAAAAACTTGGTTCAACTTGCAATGCCATTATTATTGATATGCATGGCGAAGCAACATCAGAAAAAAACGCTTATGGCCATTATTTTGATGGAAAAGTATCAGCTATACTTGGAACGCATACACATATACCTACTGCAGATGCAAAAATACTTGAGTCTGGCACAGCTTATCAAACAGATATTGGGATGACTGGTAACTACAATTCAGTAATAGGTATGGATAAAGAAAACCCTATACATGGTTTTGTTAGAGGTTTTAGGGCAGAAGGTAGGTTTTTTCCAGCTGAAGGTCATATAACTGTATCTGGAGCATATATAGAAACTGATGATAAGACTGGACTATCATTGAAAATTGAACCATTTCAAATTTAAGTAACTACATATATTAGCCACAATACTCTTTTATTGAATTTACTTTACTGACTACGAACGAAATATTTATAGGTAATTATGGCAGGTCACTCTAAATTTAAAAATATTATGCATCGAAAAGGTGCTCAGGATAAAAAACGTGCAAAGATTTTCTCAAGACTAGGTCGAGAAATATCAGTTTCTGTAAAAGAAGGAGGGCCTGATCCAGAAAAAAATATAAGATTAAGATCTGCTATAGGTTCTGCAAAATCTTTAAATATGCCTAAGGATAATATTGAAAGAGCAATTAAAAAAGGTGAAGGAAATGATGCCGACAGTAATTATGAAGAGGTTAGGTATGAAGGGTATGGACCTGACGGTGTTGCTATTATTGTTGAAGCACTTACAAATAATAAAAATAGAACAGCCGCTGAAGTAAGATCAACATTTAGTAAATATGGCGGTAATCTTGGTGAGACAGGAAGTGTCAGTTTTGGTTTTAAACGATTAGGAAACATAACAATAAATAAAGATAATATTAATGAAGAAGAACTCTTTGATTTTATTATTGAAAATGGCTCTGATGATTATGAGTTAAATGAAGAAGAGTATGTTATATTTTGTGATCAAAAAATCCTTCATGAACTAAATCAAAAAATTATTGAAAAATTTGGTCAAACAAATTTTACAGGATTAATTTGGAAAAGTGAAAATGATATAAGTGTTTCAAAAGATAAAGCAGATACATTATTTAAGCTATTAAATATCTTGGAAGAGAATGAAGATGTGCAAGCAGTGTCATCAAATTTTGACGTTACTGATGACATATTAGCCTCGTTAACAGCATAACGAAAGGAAGATTTATGCCTGATAAAGCTTGGAAAAAAAGAGAGAGAGATGTTGCAAATTATTTTAATGGTGAAAGAACGCCATTAAGTGGAGGTAATGGAAAAGTAACTCGTGCTGATGTTATTCATGATGAACTTTTTATTGAGTGTAAGTTGAGAGTAAAGCACACTGCAGTCACACTTTGGGATGATACAGCAAAACTTGCAAAAGATGAAGGCAAAATCCCAGTAATAGCTTTGTGTGAAAAAAACAGGCCCGGTTTTTGGATAATGGTTCACAGTAATGATTTAAAAAAAATTAAGGAAAATAAATAATGGAAGAGGTTAGTGCAATTAATAATATTGCTTCTGAAAATATAGACTTTTCGATGTTTGCACTTTTTATGAGTGCTGACTATGTGGTTAAGACAGTTATTATTATATTAGTTATAGCATCCATATATTCATGGAGCATAATTGTTGCAAAAATATTAAGGTTGAGACAACTCAAACAAATGGAAAAAGAATTTGAGGAAATATTTTGGTCAGGTAATTCTTTTGAAGACTTATACGAAACTTTGAATTTTAATAAACTTGATCCAAAATCAAAAATATTTTGTGCAGCAATTTCTGAATGGAAAAAAAGCAGACCCAGTTTAGATAGCCAAACAAATTCAAATCTAGAATCTTTAAAAGATCGTATGCAAAGATCAATGATTGTGACCTTTAATAAAGAAAGCGAAGTTATTGAAAAAAATCTAACATTCTTAGCAACTTCCGGTTCAACAGCACCTTTTATTGGTTTGTTTGGAACAGTTTGGGGTATTATGAATAGTTTTAAATCTATTGCTGTCGCTCAAAATACCAATTTATCAGTTGTAGCTCCTGGTATAGCAGAGGCATTATTCGCAACAGCTTTAGGGCTATTTGTTGCTATTCCAGCAGTAGTTGCATACAATAAAATATCAAACGACTTATCGAAGTATTTTATTTCTTTGGAAACTTTTATGGATGAGTTTACAACAATTTTTTTTAGGCAATTAGAAAATAAATAAATTGATAAATTTAAATAATAACTCAGGAAGAAGGCATAAAAGATACTCTCAGATGAGTGAAATTAACGTCACACCTTTTGTTGATGTTATGTTGGTTTTACTTATAGTTTTTATGGTTACGGCCCCTCTTTTAACAGTCGGGGTTCCCGTTGATTTACCAAAAGTTAAAGGATCCGCATTAACTGATCAAAAAGACCCCTTAGAAATAACAGTTACAATGGGTAAGGTTTATTTAGGTGAATCTGAAGTTGAGGTTGTAAATTTAATACCAAGATTAAACGCTATAACTGAATTAAATAAAGAGGCTAGAATATACCTAAGAGGTGATAGAGTTGTTGCTTATGGAAGAATAATGGAAATTATGTCTTTAATTAATTCAGCTGGATACATCAAAGTTGCACTTCTTACTGAAAATCCAACTGAGAATTAAAATAAATGCATTTCCTTAATTATAAGGTTTTTAATTATTTAGATAATTCTAAACCAATTCACTTAGGTATTTATTTCTCTCTCTTTTTTCATTTGTCAATTTTATTGTTTGCTGTCGGCCTTCCTGATTTTTTTAAACCAAAACAAATCATAATACCTCAGGTAATACCCATTGAAATTTTAAATGTTACAGATGTTACTTCCTTAACACCTAAAAATGAAAATATTAAAATTGATAATAAGCAAATAAAAAAAGTTAAACAAAAAAAATTTAATTCTTCTGAAAATACAGAAATTCAAAAAATAGATTTACAAGAAAAGCCTAAGAAAAAAATTACTAAAAATGAAAACACTATAGATAATAATTTTACTATAGATAATAATATTAGTGAGAAGCTTGAGACATTAAAGATATCTATAAAAGAAAAGCCAATTAATAAGTTAAAGAATGAAAAAAATGTCAAAGTAAACAATATTGAAACTCTAAAAATAAATAAAATTAAACTTAAGTTAAAACCTAAACCTTTAGAAAAAAAAGAAATAAAAAGTGATTTAGATATAGAAAATAAAATAAAGCCAATAATTGAAATAAATAATGAAAAAAAAATTATAGATAAGCCAAAACCTATTAAAAAACCTGAGCAAGATTTTAATATCGCTAGTATGCTTAAAGACCTAAGAAATGAAGAAGTTTCAAATGTTTCTGCAGTTGATAATAAGGAAAATGATAAGGTAGAAAATAATAAGGAAGAAAATCAAATAAAACCAAATTTGGAAGTATCCATATTTGAAATGGACCTTGTTATACAGCAATTAAGAAGTTGCTTTAATCCTAGGGCAGGAACACAAATTATTGGTGATGAAATGGTAAAAATTAGAGCTGAAGTTGACAGAAATGCTTTTGTCAAAAAAGATACTGTACAAATTATTGACACAAATATAAGTAAAAGTAATCCTTATTATGAAGCTATCACTGAAAGCGCAGTTGCAACTCTGTATAACCCCTTATGTGTAAAATTGAAATTGCCTTTAGATAAATATGAATCATGGAAGGATTTAACAATAATCATTGATTATAGTTGGATTAAAAACTAATTTTTATAATGAAAAAATTTCTAATAATACTTTTTTGCTTAACTTCACTAAAAACTCACAGTCTTGAAATTACATTAAGTCAAGGTACGGTAAAACCGACACCAATAGCGGTAACTAATTTGTTTTCTAATAATTCCACATTAGATAAACTTGGTAAAAATATTGCATCAGTTATTTCAGATAATTTACAGAGATCAGGCTTATTTATTCCTATAAATCAAAAAGCATTTATTCAGTCATCTGAATCTTTGTCAGACCAGCCAAGGTTTGAGGATTGGAAAGTTATTAAAGCCCAGCATTTGGTTTCGGGAAAGATTGAAACTAATAATAATAAAATTTCTATTGAGTTTAGGTTGTTTGATGTTTTTGCACAAAAACAAATTGTTGGTAAAAAATATGAAACAAGTAAAAATAATTGGAGACGTGTTGCTCATATTATTTCTGATGCTATTTTTCAAAGAATAACAGGAGAGGGTGGTTTTTTTGATACAAGAATAGTTTATGTTGCTGAAACAGGTCCTAAAGACAATAGGCAAAAAAGATTAGCAATAATGGATCAAGATCAGGCTAACCATCGTTTTTTAACTGATGGATCATATTTAGTGCTAACTCCAAGATTTTCTCCCAATTCTCAAAAAATTACTTTTATGTCTTATGTTAAGGCCAATAGTCCAAGAGTATTTATTTTTGATATAGAAACAGGCCAACAAGAAATAGTAGGTGAATTTCCTGGTATGACTTTTGCCCCTCGTTTTTCACCAGATGGAAAAAAAATTGTTATGTCTTACTCAGATCCAGATGTTGGTAATTCAGAGATATATATTTTAGATCTTCAAACAAGGTCAACTGAAAGGATAACTAATAATTCTGGTATAGACGTTTCTGGAAGTTTTTCACCAGATGGAAAAAATATAGTATTTAATTCGGATAGAACAGGAAGAAGACATATATATATAATTGATAACAAAGGAAAAAATTTAAGAAGAATAAGTAGAGAAGCGGGTAGTTATTATACTCCTGTCTGGTCTCCAAGAGGTGATATGATTGCTTTTACTAAACAAGAGGGAGGTCAGTTTTATATTGGAGTTATGGAAATAGATGGTTCTAATGAAAGAATGATTGCAAAATCTTTTCACGTTGAAGGACCTACATGGTCTCCAAATGGAAGATATTTAATGTATTTTAAAGAAGAACGATCATCTTCAGATGGAACTGGAGGTGAGTCAAGTTTATATTCAATAGATCTTACAGGCTATACTGAAAGAAAAATAATAACACCACTTGGAGGTTCAGACCCAGCTTGGTCACCTTTAATGCATTAAATTCTACAAAAAATTGGTTTTTTGTAAAAAAAATATATGAATTAATAAAAAAGATGATAATTAAAATATAGATTTATTAACGATATTTGATCGGGAGATTGTATGATTATAAAATTATTAACAGGCGCGACTTTAGTATTTTTTTTAGCAGCTTGTTCAACAACCCCAAAAGATACAGCTGAATCATCAGGTTCTGGCTCCTCATCTTCATCATCAGATGTGACTACCTCTGGTAGTGATACAAGTGACACAAGTGATACAAGTGCAGAGTCTATGAATATAGAACCAGGTTCACAAGAAGATCTAATTGTAAATGTTGGGGATAGAGTTTTCTTTAATTATGATAGTTCAGATTTAGATGGTGATGCTCAAGAGCTTCTTCAAGATCAAGTAGCTTGGTTAAAACAATATTCTGATGTTTCAATTATTGTTGAAGGTCATTGTGATGAGAGAGGAACAAGAGAGTACAATCTTGCTTTAGGTGAAAAAAGAGCTCAATCAGTAAAAAATTATCTTATAAGCCTCGGTATTTCCTCAGATAGAGTATCTACCATTTCTTATGGTAAAGAGAGACCTGCTGTAGTTGGATCTAATGATGGTGCTTGGGCACAAAATAGAAGATCTGTAACAATAGTTAACTAAAAAGTTTTCCTTTAT
>JABHWG010000018.1 GCA_018657885.1 Pelagibacteraceae bacterium | reverse complement strand
CATGGAATATATTTGTATTTTTCCCCACCAGCCTCCATAAAATATTCTCTATTTTCTTTCTCTAATTCTTCTAACGTTTCTAAGCAATCAGCGCTAAAGCCAGGAGAAATAATATGAATATCTTTTACCTCCTTATTAGGTAGTTCTTTTAATGTTTCAGCTGTGTAGGGTTTTAACCATTCCTCTCTTCCAAAACGACTTTGAAAGGTGTTTATAATTTCCTCATCCTGAAGGTTCATTTTCTCTTTTACCAACCTTGTCGTCTTTAAGCAGAAACAGTGATAAGGATCTCCATTGGTCAAATATCTTTTGGGAATACCGTGATAACTAAAAATAATTTTTTGAGGCTTCCCATTTTTTTTCCAAAATTCTTCAATTGAAAAAGCTAGAGCCTCAATATATTTCTCTTCTTCAAAATATTGATTAATAAACCTTAGTTCAGGTATCCATCTCCATTTTTGTAAAATATTTGTAACTTCATCAAAAGTACTTCCAGTTGTTGCAGCACAATATTGTGGATACAAAGGCAAAACTAATAAACGTCTAACCTGTTTGCTTTGTAATTCTTTTAACGCACTTTCAATAGACGGGTTACCATAACGCATACCTAAAGCAAATTCGATATTAGGGTAATTATCTGATATTATTTTTTTAACTCCCATTAATTGCTTTCGAGAAATATCTAAAAGTGGGGAACCATTCTTTGTCCAAATTTTCTTATAATTAGCTGCAGATTTTCTTGGTCTAATTTGTAAAATGATAAGATTAAGAATTATTTGCCATAAAATTTTTGGGATTTCTATTACTCGTGGATCTGATAAAAATTGTTTTAAATATTTTTTAAGCGATCTTGCATCAGGCGCGTCCGGAGTTCCAAGATTAGTAATCAAAACTCCAGTTTTATCTTTACTTCCATGCTGATAATTTTTTTCACCAAAATACTTCATGTTTTTTAACTAAATTTTTTTCTTATCGTTTCTATAAACAAATGAACATTTTTTTCAGGTGTACTCTTATTAATACCATGACCTAAACCACATACCCATCCATCTAAATTTTGAAATGACATTAAATGGTCTGAATATTTATTCAATTCATTAGATAGTTCTTTTGAGTCAAGTAAGAGATAATTTTCATTAAAATTACCCTGAATAAAACCAAATTTTGAGTCAGAAAAAAAAGGCTGTAAGTTGACACCGCTATCTACTCCTAACCCTGCTAAAGGTAGATTTTTTAAATGTTTAATTTCTTTATATGTTTTACCCCTAATATAATAACCAAGTTTATTAGGAAATGCATTTGTTATATTAATCAAAAGGTTTTTATATTCATTTCTAAAATAATTATTATCTAAATCATGAATTCCGCTGTCAAACATCATTACAATTTCTGCACCAGCGTCTAACTGTAATTTAATATTTCCTTTTATAGCCTCTAGTAACGTTGTTTGCATAAATTCTGAATAATATGATTGAAAAATCCTATTTTCTTTATTTTGACCTGTTGCAAAACGCATTACAGTCCAGAGCCCTCCAACAAAACCAATAAGACTTTTATGTTTTGAAAGTTTTTGTCTGGTTATTGTAATTGCATCATGTTGAAAATTCATATGCTCTAAAGCTCTATCAACATTACTAAATTTTTTATAATTTTCTTTAGTTAAATACTCATTAAATATTGGTCCTGGTTTAAATTCTAACTCTAAACCAAGACCTTCAAGAACAAATAATATGTCACTAAATAAAATAGCAATATCAAAATCAAATTCTTCAACTGGTCCACAAGCTACCTCTGCAGCAAGTTCAGATGTCTTACATAACTGCTCAAAGGTATATTTTTGTTTTAGTTGTTGATAGTGAGAGTGATATCTCCCAGCTTGTCGCATAAACCATATAGGAGGTGTAGCCTGTGGTACTTTATTTAGTGAATTATAAAATTTGTTATTAGCCATTAATCTATTGCTTGAAGTATTTTATTTTTCCAATCATTATAAGATAGTTCAATAAATAAATTTTTAGAGTCATCAGCTAATATATTTTTAATTTCTTTGTAAGTATTGCCAGGACCACAAAAATGAACTTTATCACGAATATTAGGGTGTCTATCAATTACATACTTAAAAGCACTTGAACTCATCCAATAAAAATATTTTTTATTTGCAATATTTAAAGAAATTTCATTTTCTTTTAGTTGATAAGTGGCAATCACATGTCTAATTTTTGAAGGAGGAGCATCTAAATGTGTTAACTTTATCCATTGATTAGTTGTTAAAGTTTCAATATTTAAATCTGAATCCTCACCTAAACCATCTGAAGTGCCATTGACCCAAATTCCTCTTTCTGCTAATTTTTTCCAAGTTTCCAATCCACTCACCCAAATAACATTTGAAGAGTGAATTTCTTGATTTAGAGGCAATGCACTTTGTCTTGAGATCCAAATACATTTATTTCTCAAAGCTGTTAATTCTTTTTTGCAACTCTCAATTACATTTCTTTTAAAGAAACTATAATCACTTAAATTTTCAGGAAATATCTCATTGAGAGATATCTGTTGAGAGCTAATGTCGTTTGAATTTTTATAAATAATTCTTTCTTGAAATGGGATACCTTTATCTGTCTCTCCTTTACTAGATTTTATCTTGCCAAAGTGAGTGCTTTGAAAAGAAACTCCAATTTTTTGATGGCAACCTCCTCCATATTTCTGAAGTTCACCTCTCTCCAAAATAATATTTTCATAATCTTCTTTATTATTAAGTTCCAAGAGTATTTTTTTCAAATTATTGTCATTTGATCTAATTTCAATTGCTAAAGCACCTTGACCAGGGGATGATGGATTAACTGATAGGGGAACAACATTCCAATAACACTTATTTATTTTTGGCAAAAGAGTCTTTTTGATTTCTGGGAATAATTTTAAATCTGCATTAAGGAGTCTATCTATTGCTGCTTTCGCTACAACAAAACCATCACTATCACTTTCTATAAATTTTTTAAAACGAGTAAGAATATTTCCTCTAATATTTTGAAAATGTACTTTTTGTATTTGAAAAGGTAAAAAATCAGTAATAAAATTCTCTAAATTATATTTTCTTCTTGGTGAAGAAGATAAAATAAAAATACTTCGTTCATTTTTTATTTTATCAATATTATTTTTTTTTATAAATAATAGATCTCTTTCATCTGCACGATTTAACGTAATTGCTATTTCAGTTTCACTACCAACATCTAGTGGAAGATCTTTCCAAGAATGAATTATGATATCACAGTTTTTTTTGATTAAGTCATCTCTAAGATCATCAGTAAAAACTCCTTCATTTGGCATTTCAGATAGAGGTGTCTGTAAATCTTTATCTCCAGACGTGCTTTTTGTTTTAAAATTAATATTTATTGATGGGTATTTAGATAACAAAACTCTACCAAATTCATGAGCCTGAATAACTGCTAAATCACTCTTTCTTGATAAAACATTAATATTTTCAAAAATCATACCTTTATATAAACATTTTTAAATATGAATCTATTAGACTAATTAAATTCTATATTGACTAGTATGTAAATAATACCTTCTTGTAAAATACTTGAAGTTGATTAAATGTCCTGAAGAATAATTTTAGAGAGGATAAGATGAAAAATTTAAAGGCAACACAAAATTCATGGGGTTTATTGGCTAAAATATTCCATTGGCTTCTAGCTATTTTACTTATCTGGCAAATATTTACTGGATTTAATCTTCATAACATGGAATTTTCTCCAGCTAAAATTGGTTTTATTGGAATTCATAAAGTAATAGGAACTATAATATTTACAATTGTTGTTTTAAGGCTGATCTGGAAATTTATTAATTCGAAGCCTGATTCTTCTGAACTGCCAAAATTTCATAGATACGCCTCTAACACTATTTACGCCCTCCTTTATGCACTAGTTGTTTGGATTCCAATTCAAGGAAGTATGATGACTCAAACCGGAGGCTTTGATGTTAAGTTATTAGGATTAATTACTGTGCCAGAATTTATTGAAACAAATACTGTTATGTATCCAACATTTGTTCAATTTCACTACCAATCAATGATTGCTTTAGTTGTTATTTTTGAAATTCATCTATCTGCAGGTTTGTATCATCGATTCATGAAATCTGATAAATATGGTGTATGGAATCGTATGAGTTTTTGGGGTAAAGATTAATATTTAATTGCTGTGACAATATATCAAATAACTTACTTGGTTTTTTTAAATTTACCTTTATCTACAAACCTATGAAATATTCTAAGTTTTTTAAATCAGAATTAAAAAAATTAAAAGATGAAGGTTTATATCGTAATTTTAGAGAAATTGATCGACCAATAAAAAAATTTCCAAAAGCTGATGAAGTAAAAAACAATAAAGAAAGAGAT
>JABHWG010000106.1 GCA_018657885.1 Pelagibacteraceae bacterium | reverse complement strand
TTTTACGACAGCTGGGCTTCCATGACAATTTATTTCAAAAACATCTTGTCCTGTAAAGGATTTGGGTGCCTTGAAGTATGTTAGAATAACTCGATCTATTACTTCTTTTTTATATTTTAAAATAACTAGGTTTGTTTTGTTTGGTATAATTTTGTTAATAAGTATTATTTTTTTTAATATCTTTAACGAATTATTTCCTGATATTCTTATTACATCTATTGCGGATTTACCTGTTGAGGTTGATAAAGCATAAATTGTATCGTTATATTTTAACATTTTTCGCCAATAAACTTAATGGCAAGCTAAGTCTATAAAATCAATAAAAAATTAATAAATATTAGGAAAATAGTTGTTTTTATTAACTTTTTGTCCCCATACTTTGGAAAAATTCATTGTTTGTTTTTGTGTTTTTTATTTTATCTAATAAAAATTCCATAGCTTCGGTGGTTCCCATTGGAGCAAGAATTTTCCTTAGTATAAATATTTTTCCCAACTCATCTTTATCTAAAAGCAACTCTTCTTTTCTAGTACCTGATTTAGCAATATCAAATGCTGGGTATGTTCTTTTTTGACTTAATTTTCTATCTAACATCATTTCACTATTACCAGTACCTTTAAACTCTTCGAAAATAACTTCGTCCATTCTACTACCTGTCTCAATTAAAGCGGTTGAAATAATTGTTAAAGATCCACCATTTTCAACATTTCTTGCAGCTCCAAAAAATCTTTTGGGTCTCTGTAACGCATTAGCATCTACACCACCTGTTAAAACTTTTCCACTTGAAGGAATGACAGTATTATAAGCCCTTCCTAATCTCGTAATAGAGTCTAAAAGTATAACAACGTCATGTTTATATTCTACTAATCTTTTTGCTTTTTCAATAACCATTTCAGCTACCTGAACATGTCTTTGGGCAGGCTCATCAAAAGTAGAACTAATAACTTCTCCTTTTACTGATCTTTTCATATCAGTTACTTCTTCTGGTCTTTCATCAATAAGTAATACTATTAGTTTTGTATCAGGGTGATTAATAGTAATTGCATTAGCTATTTTTTGCATAATTATTGTTTTACCAGTAAATGGTTGTGCTACAATTAATTGCCTCTGACCTTTTCCAAGCGGGGCTATAATATCAATAATTCTTTCAGTTAAATCAGGCATAGGTTTTTCTTGCTCTAATCTAAACCTAGACTCGGGATAAAGTGGTGTTAAATCTTCAAAATTAACCCTATGTTTAATAACGTCTGTTTTTTCTTCATTAATTTTGTTAATCTTTGTAATGGCAAAATATCTCTCACCTTGTTTAGGTGCTCTTATTTCACCCTCAACTATATTACCTGTTCTTAAGCTAAATTTTTTAATCTGAGATGGAGATATATAAATATCATCTGGTCCTGGTAAATAATTTGCTTCAGATGATCTTAAAAAACCAAAGCCATCTTGCATAATTTCAATTACCCCTGATCCTGTAATTATCTCTCCATCACTTGCTATTTGTTTCAATATAGCAAACATTAAATCTTGTTTTCTTAAAGATGATGGGTTTTCAATTTCAAGCTTTGTAGCTTGTTTTAATAATTCTTCAGGTTTTTTATTTTTTAAATCTTGTAAATTCATATTTATTTTTGGGGTTGGTAGAAAAGAAATTTTTATTACAAAAAATGAACCGTAATGTCAAAATATATATTTATTATATTATTAGGTTGTAGATAGTTGTTGTAATGTGGATTGTATTAATTCCTTATTTTACATCAAATAAACACAGTTTTTTAAAAATGTATTAAATTATCAACACAGTAATAAAAGCCTTATAAGTTTATAAAAAACCATAAAAATCAACACCTAAAGCATTTAATAAAAAATAACATTTTGTTAGTAAAAAATAACAAAAACTTAATAACAGTCGGTGGAAAAATTCAATATTATTATAATTACTGTGAGTTAAAAAAAATAATTATTAATACTTTTAATAATAAATTCAAAAAAAATTAATTATGTTTATAACTACTAGAGTTATTCACATGTTTTTAAACAAACGATTTATACTGGCTAGCAATAGTGCCTCGAGATTCCGATTGTTAAAAAACGTCGGCCTTAATTTTATTAAAACAACCCCCCTTTGTAATGAAGAGTTTGTTAAAGAAAGTTTTTTTAAAAAAAACCTTAATATATTTAATTTACCAAAATTTTTAGCTAAAGAGAAAGCGCTTAGTGTTAGTAACAAAAAAACAAAACACTTAGTTGTTGGATCAGACACTATTATTTTATACCAAAACAAAATTATAAACAAAGCCAGAAACCTAAACGAAGCCAGAGAAAAAATTAAAAAACTATCTGGCAAGAAGCACCAAATTATATCAGGGGTGTCTATTTGTTGTGGAGGTAAGCAAATTTGGACGACTGACCAAAAAACAACAATAAGCTTATATAAACTCAACAACAAGCAAATTAATGAATATTTAAAACACGCAGGAAAAGACATATTATCTTCCGTGGGTTGTTATCAAGCTGAAAAACTTGGCCCTCAAATTATTAAGTCAATAAGAGGAGATTTTTTTAATGTTTTAGGCTTCCCTCTTTTCCCCTTTTTGTCTTTTTTAAAAAAATATAAATGAAAAATTTTTTTGTAATAGGAGACAGCACTTCTCAAAGCCTATCCCCTACTATTTTTAATCACTGGTTTAAGGTTTATAATATTCAGGCAAAATATTCTTTTATTGAAGTAAAAAAAAATAATTTCGAAAAAGTTCTATTAAATAAAATTAATGATGAAAACACCTTTGGTTTTAATATCACAACACCTTTTAAAAAAAATATATTTAAGCACATAGATATTACAAACAATCACTCAAAAAAAATAGGTGCTATTAATTGTGTTAAGGTGTCTAAAAAAACAAGAGGAATAAATACAGATTGGGTAGGTTATTTAAATTCAACAAAAGACTTTAAAATAAACAAATCTAAAAATGTAATTGTGCTTGGT
>JABHWG010000121.1 GCA_018657885.1 Pelagibacteraceae bacterium | reverse complement strand
GGAAAGGTATTGGATGGAATAGGGCCTGGAGGAATTATAACGACAAATAAAAAGAAATTATATCTCACTCTTAAAAAACTAAGAGATTATGGGAGGAAAGATAGGCCTGCAAAATGGCCAGTAAAATCTCATATAATTGGATATAATTCAAAAATGTCAGCCATAAATGCAGCAATATTGAATATAAGACTAAGATATTTAGAAGACTATATTGCAAAAAGAAATGAAAATGCTTCTTTATACAAATGTTTATTAGATTCCAAAAAAATTAAATTTCAGTCAGTTTTACACAATGCTAGATCTGCATGGAGAAACTTTCCTATAAGAGTTAAAAATAGGAATAAAATTTTTTCTTCTTTATTTGATAAAAAGTTTAAAGTTTCACTGGGGTATTTACCAATCAATTATAAAGATATTTGTTATAATAAAATAAAAAATATACCAAATTTAAAAATTACAGAAAAAATCAGTTCTGAAATAATAAATTTACCTTGTCATCCATACATGTCTCAAAAAGAAATAACTAAAATCTCCAAAAATATTTTAGATTTAATTTAACTACAATTTACACAACACTGATCTACCCAGTGATCTGGAGATACTTCAATTAATCCCATTTTGATATTACCTTCTTTACAATCATGTGTTGGGTTTGGACACCTAGTTCTAAAAACACATCCAGATGGTGGATTGATTGGACTTGGAATATCTCCTTTTAATAAAACTTTATTTTTATTTTTTCTAAATATTTGTGGGGCAGTTTCAATTAAAGATTTTGTGTAAGGATGCCTTGGGTTCGAGAATAAATTTTTAGTACTCGCCATCTCAACAATATGACCAAGATACATTACCATTACTTTATCAGCAATCTGGTTAATAACTGATAGGTCGTGTGATATAAATAAAATTGTAAGAGAGTATTTTTCTTTTAATTCTAATATTAAATTTAAAATTTGTGCTTGAATTGTGACATCAAGTGCAGATACGGGCTCGTCTGCAATTATAAATTTTGGATTTAAAACTAAAGCTCTAGCAATACCTATTCTTTGTCTTTGACCTCCAGAAAACTCATGCGGATATCTACCTAAGTGCTCTTCCTGTAAACCAACTTCTTTTATAGTTGAAATAACTTTTTTATTTACTTCTTCTCTATTCATACTTGTATGAATTTTTAAACCTTGAGCAATTATATCAAATATTTTTTTACGTGGATCAAGACTTGCAAATGGGTCCTGAAAAATAATTTGAAATTCTTTTCTCAATGCTCTCATTTCTTTATTATTAAAATTCATGATATTTTTATTATTATATAATATCTCTCCTTCAGACGGCTCTATAAGTCTAATTATTGATCTTCCTAATGTAGTTTTGCCTGAGCCTGATTCTCCAACAAGTCCTAATATTTCTCCCTCTGGTATCTCAAAATTAATATTTTCTACCGCCTTAACATCACCTAATTTTTTATTTAAAAAACCACCTTTTATTGGAAAATATTTTCTTAAATTTTTTACTTTAATCATTTTTTATTACATTCATAACAGCATTGATCAACAAAATGACCTGGCTTAGGTTCAATTAAACCCATTGTGCTAATTCCATGTTCACACTCATGTGTTGGGTTTGGGCATCTAGTTCTAAAAACACATCCAGATGGTGGATTGATTGGACTAGGTATCTCACCTTTAAGAACTTTTATTTTTCTTTTTTCTTCAGTAATTTGAGGAGCTATATCAATCAATGACTTTGTATATGAATGTAAAGGGTTTGAAAAAATTTCTTGTGTTTCGGCAATTTCCATTACATTACCCAAGTACATTACCATTACATGATCAGAGATTTCTGAAACCACACCTAAATCATGAGTTATAAAAACAATAGCCATCCCTAGTTTTTTTTGAAGATCTTGCATTAATTCAATTATTTGTGCTTGTATAGTCACATCTAAAGCGGTTGTTGGCTCATCCGCAATTAAAATTTTTGGATTGCATGATAAAGCCATAGCAATCATTACTCTTTGCCTCATTCCTCCGGAAAGTTCATGAGGAAAAGAGTCAATTCTTTTTTGCGGCTCAGGGATACCCACTAGATCTAACATCTCAATTGCAATTTTTCTTGCTTCATTTTTATTTTTATTTTGATGAAGCATAATAGCTTCTGAAATTTGATAGGATAAATTATAAACTGGATTTAAACTTGTCATTGGTTCTTGAAAAATCATAGAGATACTATTTCCACGAATTTTCCTCATTTCCTTTTCTTCAAGAGTAAGTAAATTTTGGTTACCAAATATAACTTCACCTCTATCAATTTCAGCCAAATTATT
>JABHWG010000040.1 GCA_018657885.1 Pelagibacteraceae bacterium | reverse complement strand
CTCAATTGGTAATGTTATTAAACTTGCTACAAATGGCCTTAAGCTAGGAGAATATAGACCTGATGACTCTAATGATAGTATACCGATGTATTTAAGATATCCAAACGAAGGGAGAACTCTTAATACAATAAATAATCTAAGAATTTCTACTCTTAATGGCCTAGTCCCTATATCAAATTTTGTAACAATCAAAGCCGCAAATACAACTGGAAATATTGTAAGAGTTGACTCCAAAAACGCAATAAATATTCAGGCTGACGTTAAGCCAGGGGTCTTTGCAGACTTTAAAGTTAAAGAATTAAATTATGTTCTTGGAATTACAAAAGAAGCACCATTTATTAAAGGTAAATTAATGACAGACTTGCCACGATATAATTTAAACAGTAATGTTAAAGCTGAACTAATCGGAGAAAATCAGGATCAACAGGAAGCTCAAGCATTTCTAACTAAAGCATTTAGTGTGGCATTATTTATGATGTTAATGATCTTATTACTTCAGTTTAACAGTTTCTACAGTGGTCTCTTAATACTCTTTGCTGTAGTAATGTCTACAGCAGGTGTTTTAATAGGTTTAATGATAACAGGCCAAGCATTTGGAATTGTAATGACAGGGGTTGGTGTAATAGCACTAGCTGGAATAGTAGTTAATAATAACATAATCCTTATTGATACTTTTGATTACCTAAAAAATAAAACTGATAATGTTAAAGAGGCTATAATTAAGACAGGAGCTCAAAGATTGCGTCCAGTTTTACTTACAACAACAACTACGGTTCTTGGATTACTACCAATGGTAACTATGACAAATATCGACTTTGTAACAAGAGAAATAACAAGAGGCTCTCCAGACACTCAATGGTGGGTTCAACTATCAACAGCTATAGTTTTTGGCTTAATATTTGCTACAATTCTAACATTAATAGTTACACCCTCTGCATTAATGTTAAAAGAAAATATTGTTAATTGGTATAGAAAAAAAGTTACTGCTTAGTCTTTCTATTCTTTAGAATTGTAAAAAATATTGACGCGATATAACTACCAAACATTAATATTAACGTTAACCAAATTTTGGAAACTAAAGCAACACTAATAAAAACAAATATCAAAATTATCCATGTTTTAAATTTTTGATTAATGTTTATTTTTTTTAAAGATAAAGTTGGTATTTTACTAATCATCATAAAACCAACAAATATAGTGCTAAATAAATTTAAATATTCATTTTTAATAAATTCTATATTAAATTCAAAAAAAATAAATAAAGGCAAAAGAATTAGTCCAGCCGCAGCTGGGGATGGGATACCTACAAAATATTCATTATCATCAATGGGCTTATTAGTTATATAAATATCAGCAGTAAACCTTGCTAATCTAAGAGAACTGCAAATTACAAAAAATAATGTAGCCCCCCAGCCTAGCGAACCTAATGAATTTGTAGACCACAAATATATAAGAACACTTGGAGCAACTCCAAATGAAACAAAATCACTTAAAGAGTCTAATTCCGCTCCAAAATTTGATCCACTTTTTAGTTTTCTAGCAAACCATCCATCAAAAAAATCAAAAACTGTAGCAAGTAATATTAGATATATTGCTATCTCCCATTCTTTATTTAATGAAAAACTTATTGAGGTAAAGCCACTACTTAGTGATAATAAGGTTACAAAATTAGGGACGTATTTTACAATTATATTTTGTTCTATCATTTTAAAATATTAGTTTTAATATCTTTAATATCATTAGGATTAGAAATAATAGTTTCTCCCCCAACAACTCTTTGATCTTTTGTAACCAAAATATTATAATTTTCAGGTAAATATAAATCAACCCTACTCCCAAATTTGATTATACCAATTCTATCACCTTTATTTACTTCTTGATTATTTTTAATGCTACATACAATTCTGCGTGCAATTAAACCTGCTATCTGCACTATATAAAATTTATCATTATTATTTTCAGCTAATATAATATTTCTTTCATTTTCTTCACTTGATTTATCTAAAGTTGCATTAATAAATTTTCCAGGAATATATTTAATTTGAGATATTTTAGCATCAACAGGCATTCTATTAACATGGACATCAAAAACACTCAGGAAAATACTAATCTTTTTATAACTATTTTGATCTGTTTCATCATTTAAAGGGTTTTTGGTTATTCCAATAAAAGTAACTAGGCCGTCAGCAGGAGATACAATGACTTTTTCCCCAGGAATAGACCTTACTGGGTCCCTAAAGAAGTAAAAGATATAGGCAGATAAAATGCATAATAAAATACCTAAAATTGTATAGAAAGGTATAATTATGATCGTTATCAGACAACTAATAACAAAATAGACCCATCCTTCATTGTGTATTTTTAATTGCATATATAAAGGAGCTATTACAGAATTATGAAAATAAAATCTCTAACAATTTACTGTTCTGCGTCAGATAATTTAAAGCAAGAAATGTATGTTATGGCTAAAGAAACAGCTGAAATTATATCAAATTATAATATTAAAGTTATTTATGGTGGTGGCAATGTTGGTCTTATGGGTGAAATTGCCAGAAGATTAATAAGCTTAAAAAAAGAAGTTATAGGTATAATTCCTAAATTTTTAGTTAAAAAAGAAAAAAAAAATCTAAATCTAACAAACTTAAAAATAGTTACAAGTATGACTAATAGAAAAGACCAATTGTTTAAATTAGGTGATGCATTTTTAATATTACCAGGTGGTACTGGCACATTAGAGGAAGTGATAGAGGTTCTATCATGGAAAATGCTTAAACTTCATAATAAGCCAATTATATTTTTAAATTTTAATAATTACTGGTCACCTTTGTTAAAACAATTTGATAAAATAGTTGATAATAAATTTGGAAATAAAAATTTACAAAAGCAGTTTGTAGTTATAGAGAACCCAAAACAATTAAAAAAAATATTTAATTCATGGATAAAATAAAAGTTAAAAATCCAATCGTTGAGATGGATGGAGATGAAATGACTAGAGTCATTTGGGAGTTTATTAAAGATAAGCTAATTCTTCCTTATGTTGATCTAGATATAAAATACTATGATTTGGGAGTAAAAAGCCGTGATGACACAAATGATCAAATAACTATAGATGCTGCAGAAGCTGTTAAGAAATATGGGGTAGGAATCAAATGTGCAACAATCACTCCAGATGAGGATAGGGTTAAAGAATTTAATCTAAAAAAAATGTGGCGTTCACCAAATGGAACTTTAAGAAATATTTTAGGTGGGACAATTTTTAGACAGCCCATTATATGTCAAAATGTTCCAAGAATTGTTACAAACTGGAACAAGCCTATAGTTGTTGCTAGGCATGCATTCGGGGATCAATATAGAGCAACAGACACCCTTATTAATAAGCCTGGTAAATTAAAAATGGTTTTTGAGCCTTCAGATGGAAGTGAAGGTTTTACAAAAGATGTATATAATTTTGAGAAAGAAGGCATAGCCCTTTCAATGTATAATTTAGATCAGTCAATTATTGATTTTGCTAGAGCATGCTTCAACTATGGACTAAACTTAGGTTGGCCAGTTTATCTATCAACTAAAAATACTATTTTAAAAATTTATGATGGAAGGTTTAAAGATTTATTTGAAAATATTTTTCAAAGTGAATTCGCGGAAAAATTTAAAGAAAAAAATTTAGTTTACGAACATAGATTAATAGATGACATGGTTGCAACTGCTTTAAAATGGGAAGGTAATTTCATTTGGGCATGCAAAAACTATGACGGGGATGTGCAATCAGACTCAGTTGCTCAAGGTTATGGATCCCTAGGATTAATGACAAGTGTGTTAATGACACCTGATGGACAAACTGTAGAATCTGAAGCAGCACACGGGACTGTTACAAGACACTTTAGAAACTATCAAAAAGGAATAGAAACATCAACAAACCCAATAGCATCAATTTTTGCTTGGACAAGAGGTCTTCATTTCAGAGGAGAATTTGATGGAAATGAAGAACTCATGAGATTTTCTAAAAAACTAGAGAAAACTTGTATTGATACAGTTGAATCAGGTAAGATGACAAAAGATTTAGCTATTTTAATTAATTCTGATCAGGAATGGCTAAATACTCAAGCCTTTCTTGAAGCCTTAAAAACAAATTTAGAAAATAATTAAAAATCTAAACTTTTTTTAACTTTATTAATTGCCTCATTAATATTTTCTAAACTTGAACCACCGGCTTGAGCAAGATCTTTACGACCCCCACCACCCTTTCCTCCAAGTAATTTAGATATATCCTGAATAATACTAGATGAATTAAAATTATCAATTAAATCATCGGTTGCACCAAGGACTATTGAAACTTTATCATTATTTTTTGTAACTATTAAAGATACACAATTTTTTTTAAACTTATTTTTTTGAATATCAACAAATTCCTTTAAAGATTTTGAAGGATAATTTTCTGCAATTAAATAAACAAAATCAATATTATTTATTTTTTCATTAACTATATTTTGACTTGTAGAATCTTTATTTTGATTTTGTGTTTTTGCATCTAGAATTTTACGTAAATTTTTTATAGATAAACTTAGATCTTCATTAATATTATATTTATATGAAAACTTTGAATCAATTACATTAATTTCTTGAATTAATTCTTCAATTTTTTTTATATCTTCATCTGTTTTAATTTTTAATAATTTACTCTGTTCAGCAATATACTCAGCTACAGATTTATTAGTAATAGCTTCTATCCTTCTAATACCTGACGCAACACTTGTTTGATTTATAATTTTAAATTTTTCTATATCACTAACATTGGAAACATGCGTTCCTCCACAAAGCTCTTTTGAGAATATATTATTATCCAAAGAGCCCATAGATACAACTCTAACTTCATCACCATATTTCTCACCAAAAAGTGCCATAGCACCCTCATTAATAGCTTTTTGATGATCTATTATCCTTGTGTTTACAGAAGAATTACTCTTGATTTGAATATTAACAAGATTTTCAATCTTAATAATATCATTTTTACTTATGATCTCATTATGACTAAAATCAAATCTTAACTTCTCGCTATTAACCAAAGATCCTTTTTGTGAAACATGATTACCGATAATTTTTCTTAAGGAAGAATGTAATAAATGAGTTGAAGAATGGTTACATTTTATTAAGTCCCTTTTAAGATGATCTATTGTAGCTGTTACACTATCACCCAAAGAAAAATTACCATTTCTAACAATCCCAAAGTGTAAAAAGAAAGAGCCAAAAATTTTTGATGTAGAGGTAACCTCAAATTCATTATGTTCAAATATGATTTTACCACTATCTCCTACTTGACCACCACTTTCCCCATAAAAAGGTGTTTGATTTAATATAATAATCCCTTCCTGCTCATTTAAAATTTTATTGACCTTATTATCATTTTGAACAATAGATATAATTTCACTCTCAGATTCGATATTTTCATAGCCAAGAAATTCTGTAGAAATTAAATTTTCTGTAATCTCAAACCATTTCTTTTGATCCTCTTGATCCCCTGTACCTTTCCAGCTTTTGCGAGCTCTATCTTTTTGTTCTTTCATTTTAAGATTAAATGAATTGGTATCAACTTCAATATTTTTTGACTTAAGATAATCCTGTGTTAAATCTAATGGGAATCCATAGGTATCATATAATTTAAATGCAATATCTCCGTTAAGTATTTTTGGCGATAAACTAACCTCATACTCTAATATTTTTAAACCTTTCTCAACAGTCTCTTTAAATTTTGTCTCCTCATTGATAAAAGTATTTAATATTAAGTCTTTTGCCCTAACTAACTCTGGATATGAATCTTTAAAGCAATCTAGCAATGTTGGAAAAATTTTGTGAAAAACAGGATCTTTATTTCCTAAAGAATGAGCGTGTCGCATTCCTCTTCTCATAATCCTTCTCAAAACATAACCTCTTCCTTCATTTGAAGGAGTTACCCCATCAGCTAATAAAAAAGATGATGACCTTAAGTGATCTGATATTACTCTATGGCTTGGACTTGATTCTTGACTATCATCATTCAATAAATCAATAGATTTATTTATTAGAGGAATAAAAAGATCAGTTTTATAATTGTCATTTGTTCCATTTAATAACGCTGAGATACGTTCTAAACCCATACCTGTATCAATAGAGGGTTTAGGTAAATTAACCCTTTCATTTGAGCTTATTTGCTCATATTGCATAAAAACTAAATTCCAAATTTCTATAAATCGATCCCCTTCTTCATCAGGACTTCCAGGTAGACCTCCAGGATATTTAGAACCATGATCATAAAATATTTCCGAACATGGACCGCATGGACCAGTATCACCCATTGACCAGAAGTTATCAGATGTATTTATCTTTATAATTTTATCATCGCTTAAACCCGCTATTTTTTTCCAATAGTTGTAGGCATCATCATCCTCATTATAAACAGTAACTAGTAATTTACTTTTATCTATACCAAACTCTTTCGTTATTAAATTCCAAGCAAATTCGATAGCATTATCTTTAAAATAATCACCAAATGAAAAATTTCCTAACATTTCAAAAAATGTATGGTGTCTAGCCGTATAGCCAACATTTTCTAAATCATTATGTTTACCTCCTGCTCTTACACATTTTTGGGAAGTAACAGCTCTATTATAATTTCTTTTTTCTTTACCAGTAAAAATATTCTTGAACTGAACCATTCCAGAGTTAGCAAACATTAAAGTGGGGTCGTTGTGAGGAACAAGTGGACTGGAGTGAATTATCTTATGTCCATTTTTATTAAAATAGTTCAAAAATGTTGTTCTAATTTCACTAGAATTCATCATTACGTATTATAATGTGATTTTTGGTATGTCTAATACAAAAAAAAGGGTTTTTAAAACCCCTTTTATTAATTTATAAAAATAAATTATCTATTCTTCAGCTTTATCTTTATCTGACTTGTTCTTGGGCTCAACGTCGCCTTCCATCATAGCTTTTTCCACTATGCCAGCATTTTCAAGAATTCTACTTTCAACTTCTTTTGCAATAGAAGGATTATCTCTGAGAAAATTTTTTACATTCTCTCTTCCTTGACCAATTTTTTGATCCTTATAAGCAAACCAAGAACCAGCCTTATCAATAATTTCAGCCTTAACACCTAAATCAACAAGTTCACCAAGTTTAGAAATACCTTCACCGTACATAATGTCAAACTCAACAACTTTAAATGGAGGAGCAACTTTATTTTTAACTATTTTAACCCTTGTTTGGTTTCCAATAATTTCATCCTTATCTTTTATAGCCCCAATTCTTCTTATATCCATTCTTACAGAAGAGTAAAATTTTAGAGCATTACCACCTGTGGTTGTTTCAGGACTTCCAAACATAACGCCGATTTTCATTCTTAACTGATTTATAAATACCACTAATGTATTAGATTGAGCTATAGAACTTGTTAGCTTTCTTAAAGCCTGACTCATTAATCTAGCTTGGAGTCCCGGTAAAGAGTCCCCCATATCCCCTTCAAGTTCAGCTCTTGGCACAAGTGCAGCTACAGAGTCAATGACGAGAACATCAATTCCTCCAGATTTAATTAAAGAATCAGCAATTTCTAAACCTTGCTCACCCGTATCTGGTTGAGATATTAATAGTTCTTCTAAGTTTACTCCTAATTTTTTTGCATATGCAGGATCCAGAGCATGCTCAGCATCTATGAATGCGCAATTACCACCTTTTTTTTGTGACTCAGCTACAATATGTGTTGCTAATGTAGTTTTTCCTGAACTTTCAGGTCCATATATTTCAACTATTCTACCTTTAGGGACACCGCCTATACCTAAGGCAATATCTAAACCAAGAGATCCAGTTGATATAGACTCTATATCTACATTAGCTTTTGATCCTAGCTTCATAATTGAGCCTTTCCCGTAGTTTTTCTCAATTAAACTAACGGCAGCTTCTAGTGATTTACTTCTATTTTCTTTATCCATTGTATTATTCTCTATTACTTTTAATTTAGTTTGAGACATTGTTTTCTCCAATAATTGTTAGTTTTTTATTAAGATTCTTGCAAATCATGTTTTTTTGTACACGTTTTGTTCTCATTTTAAAAGTTCTATTTTTGTTCTTTATGAAAAAGAATATTATTAATTGATAAATAGAGATAATTTTTTTTTTGATATAAATCTTGTATTATATATTTCTTTTGATAAATCGATCCGAGTTAAAAATTATGGCAAAAATATCAAAAACTTACAAACCGACGCAAAAAGAAAAGTTCATGAATG
>JABHWG010000162.1 GCA_018657885.1 Pelagibacteraceae bacterium | reverse complement strand
TTTTATAATTTTTACCACCATCACTAAATGAGTCCTTAGTAGCATTACAGATACCCACTATTGTAGGAGATAAGATTGAAAATTTATTTTTATTAAATATCATAACTCTAATTGGGCCTTATATATTGAAAAAAATCTTTTAAACATCTTTGAAGAAGAACTAAACCATTTTATTTTAGGAACAGATGTTACTTTTACCACCCCTTTCCCAGAACCCACTAAAATAATTTCATCTGCATTTGATAAATCTAAAAAACTTATTACTTTAAATATGTGCTTGTTAGGAATTTTTTTTAACAAATAATTCATAGTTATACCTTTATAGTAATTTCCTTTAGGCAAAATTATTTGATTATTCTTTATTAAAATTAAATTTGTTGTTGAACCCTCTAGTACATTTTTTTTATTATAAAATAATATTTCTTTTTTTTGCATATCAATTTTTTTTTGCATTGATAATATTTTTTTATATTGTAAGTTTTTTATTCCTGCATTTATTCTTTGATAATTAATTAACTCACATTGAAAGCTATTGCTTGGCTCTAGTCGAGGACGAAGAGATATTGATATTATATTTTTCTTAATTGCAACCCTGAGAAGATGATTATATTTTTTTATTTTTAACTTATTTGATATTAATTCTAATAATTTTTTTTCAGTTAGAAAAAAATTTATGTGTAATTTTTTTAAACTTTTATTTAGTTGTAATAAGTGCTCTTTTATAAAAATATATTTAGGTTTTTTTCCGTACACCCGAATAGTAGTAAAGGTTCCTTTAGATCCCCACAAATGATCATAGTCTACTTTTATTAAAGTACTAAGCCTGTATGATTTTCTGAATAAGAAATTTGCCATCAACAGTCAAAAAGGAGTCTGGGTGAAATTGAAATCCATATACATTATTAATAGTATCTTCTATAGCCATAGCAACATTAGTTTCTACACATCGCATAGTTATTTTTAAAGATGAAGATTTAAAAGGCTCTTTAAGCTTAAGGGAATGGTATCGTCCGACTAGAAAAATTTTACTAGGTTTAAATAAAACACTTTCATTTAATGTTATAATTTTAGACTGATAACCATGATAAATTTTTTTTTGAGAAACAATATCTGCATTTTCTGCGTATAAAATTTGCTGAAAACCCAAGCAAATTCCTATGATTTTTTTAATACCTTTGTATTTCTGGTAAATTTTTTGAGTTTCAGGATAATGGGATGGGTCACCAGGACCTGGAGAAAAAACAATAATTTTAGATTTTTCTAACTTTTTTCTATCAAGATCATAATAATTTGACACAAAAGTTGGAGCAAAACCTTCAAGAAGGTGAACCAAATTATAAGTAAAAGAATCTTCGTGATCAATAACGTAAATCATGTTTTAAATAAATCTAAAAGGGATTTTGCTTTAATATAATTTTCTTTATATTCACGCTTTGGTTTACTATCTATTACTACGCCGCTTGCGGCTGAAATTTCAGTGCGGTTTTTATAATTTAAAATTGATCTTATAATAATATTAAAACGCATATCACCATTTGCATTAATGTAACCAAAACTTCCTGTATAAATATTTCTATTAATTTTCTCTCTCGAATTAAGTAAATTTAAGGTACTTATTTTTGGACAACCAATTACTGAGCCTCCAGGCATCATTGCAGAAATAATATCATGGTTGCTTATATTTTTTTTTAAGCTTCCTTTTATCTCTGTTACGTAGTGATAAAGGTCTCTATATTCTTCTACAGTTTTTAATTTATTTATTTTAACACTTCCTGTTTTGCAAATACGTGATAAATCATTTCTTTCCATATCAACAATCATATTGTGCTCTTTGCTTTCTTTCTTATTTTTTTTAAAGAAATCTCTTGCAAATTTTGATGTCATTTTTTTTGTTCGATTTAAAGTTCCAGCTATTGGTTTAGTAACTATAACACCCTTACTTTTTTCCAATAATGTTTCAGGAGAACAACTTATAATACTGTAATCCTTATCTCTTATTAGGAAGCTCTCAGGAGATTCATTAATGTTCATTAATTGCCAAAAAAACTTAACTGAATCTAGATTAGATTTATTTGTATATGTTTGACAAATTTTTATTTGATATGTTTCTCCTAATTTAATTTTTTTAGAAAAGTCACTAAACAATTTTGAATACTGGGACTCATTTAAATTTAAATTAAATTTTTTTTGATAAAAATATTTATTTTTTTCTATTATTAAAAAATTTTTTTTATAGTTTTTCAATAAACTTTTAATAGTAACATTTTTTCTTATCTTAATAATAGTTTGGGGCTTGTAAGCTAACCCTGGATAAAAATTTGACGTTTTTTGTTTTGGTAATTTAATATTAATATTTTCACATAATAACTGAAAACCAAAAAATCCTACGTAACAATTTAACTCTTTTATAGGTGATCTTAGTTTTTTAGTTTGCTTGTTTAAAAAACTTTTAAAATTCTTAGAGTTTAGAACAATCTTTTCTTTAAAATCAGTGTAAATGTCATATCCACCAACAGTTTTATAAATTATTAGTGGTTTATTAGATTGAAAAATCTTATTGATGTATTCTTTATTGTTCAGCACTTAAATCTATTATAGTTAGGTAAAATATATGAAAAATACTTTTATTCAAAAAACTGTTTTTTTGCTTGTATTATTTTTCTCTAGCGTAGTTTTATCGCATGGGACAGTAATAATTACTAATGTTGAGCACAATAAAGGGTATATTGATGTTAAGATATATGACTCCAAAGACTCATTTCTAAAAGAAGATCAGGCTGTTGAAGCTGTTAGAAAAAAGGTCAATAAAGGCGAGGTAGTTGTTCCGTTATCAAAAATTCATGATGGTCAAATTGCAATCGTTGTCTATCATGATGAAGATGGTAATGGAGAATTAAAGACTGGTCTTTTTTGGCGACCAAAAGAAGGTTTTGCTTTTAGCA
>JABHWG010000074.1 GCA_018657885.1 Pelagibacteraceae bacterium | reverse complement strand
GTAAAGTGAGTGGTTAAGTTCTTAACACTTAATAATGTTTTATCATTCATATTATTTTTTTTTTATTGGTGAAACAAATAAATTCATATCACTATATTTATAAAACTTATTTCCATCATAGACTATTTTACCATTCACTATTGTGGTTTTGATGTTACCTTTTATTTTATCACCATAATATAAATGCGCGCATCTATTTCCCTTTGAAACTAAATTATTTTTATTAACAATCCAAGTTTCTTTCATATCTAAAACGACCAAGTCTGCATCAGAACCTTTTTTAATAACACCTTTTTTTGGAAAAAGATTAAATCTTTTTGCTGGGTTTATACTCATAGTTTTAATTAACTTATCAAATGTAATTTTTTTTTCTGATACTGCTTTTAGCATAAGTGGTAACATCAGTTCGCCACTAGGGGCACCAGGAGGTGCATTTAAAAAATTCTTTTTACCTTTTAATTTTTCTTTATATGAAAATGAAGCATGGTCTGAAGCTACAATGCACAAAGTGTTGTTATTAAGAGCCTTCCACAATTGTGCTTGATCATATTGACTTCTTATTGGTGGATTTATTTTACCAAAAGGACCAACTTTTATAACATCTTTTTCCGTCTTAAATAAATAATGAGGACAAGTTTCAGCAGTAACATCCTGACCTTTTTTTTGAAAAAAAGAAATTATATCTAAAGATAATTCTGAAGTAACATGAGCAATATGAACTTTAGTTTTTACTATGGAATTAAGACTTAATATTTTTGATATTGCCATAGCTTCGGTTATAGCTGGCCTGGTAGCATTATGAACTGCTGGATTAGATTTTTGAAATTTTACTCCCTCTTTTTTAAAATAATCAAGAAGGTTTTGATCTTCAGCATGAAATATTGTGACTAATTTTGATTTTTTTGCATGTTTTAAAGCACTTAAAATTTCCTCTTCTTTAGTAAAACACAAACCATCAAATTCTGATTTTCTATTAGGTGGAGGAGATATTGTAAAAACTTTAAAGGCAATAGCACCATTTTTAATTAATCCTTCGAGGTTAGATTTATTAAATTTTCCAATTGCAGGAATAAAAGCAAAATTTATAATTGCACTTTTAGAAAAATGTTTTTTTCTATCTGATAATACTTTTGCATTTGACATACAGGGGTCACTAATGGGCATCTCAAACAAAGTTGTAATTCCTCCTTTAGCTGCTGCCTTAGTTTCACTTTCTACAGTACCTCTCTCAGGAAAAGATGGGGCTCTTATGTGAAAATGAATATCAATTATACCTGGAATAATGGTCTTATTTTTTGCATTAATAATCTGTTTAGGGTTAAATGATTTTATATTTTTTTTTACTTCTACTATCTTCCCTTTATCAATAACAACATTATTAATTTGTAATTTATTATTATAATAAACATTACCATTCTTAATTATTAAATCACATTCTCTATTCATTTTTAAATAATTTTAACTCCCTTAAAGCTTTTGCAACTCCATCAAGATTACTTAATTTCATTGAAGAATAATTAGGTGATAGAACCACTCCTTCACCACCTGCATTATATGTTGCTAAAACTGATCTATAAGCAATATCAGGAGTACAAATTGCTTGCTCTTTAGAAGATCTTGGAGCGTCTATACCAATTCCCATATAGACTTTTGAACCACCATCAACACCTCTTACAGCGTCTTGGCACTGAGTATATATATAGGTGTCTGGATCTAAACCTCTTTGTGTAAGGTTCACTAAACTACTTTCATTAATACCTAAAATTTTTGCAAAAACTGATGTTAATTCAGACTTAGACAAATCATTTAATATTGTTTTACCAAATATATCAATTTCTCTTTGAAATATTTCTCCAGATTGATGCTGATAAGTAATTGGCTTCACCCAATCAGAATAATCAACTTGCTCCTTCCAAGGCCATTGTAACTTTCTAATAAAGTTAAAGTGGTTTCTATTCCATACATTTAAGCCAAAAGACAAGTTTGGATTTACCCATTTTACTAATCCATAAATTTCTTTATCCAAATCTTTATTTCTTTGTAGCCAAAATTTTTCCCACTCTAAAATCTCAGGCCTATCAAATATTAATCTAAAGAATTCAATAAAATTTCCATCAACAAAAGTTTTTCCATTTAAAACCTCTTGAAAAAATTCATACATGTATTTTAGTGAATCTTTTATTTTAGGCACATTTAAATTATTTTGATTAGCCTCAACTACAAATTGATTTGAAAAATCTCCAGGGGCATTTCCTTGGAATGCCTGATCAAGAGGTGAATATCTTTCATTACACCACATAACACCGTCAATATTATAATTTGCAACTTGATCTTCAATGATTGAAAGAATCCAATTTCTATAATCTGGATTGCTTGTAGATGGCGAGGAGCTAATTCTTCCAAAAACATCAACTTCCATGCATTGAACTAAATTAGGAATATCTACTCCTGTTGCTGAACCATGTCCTGCATAGTTAAAGAATGGCTCCATAAGCTCTATAAAAACTTTCATCCCTCTCTCTTTAGCTTTTGGAATAACCATTTTTAAAATGTCATTATTTACCATTTCTTTATCTTGAGCTTTGAAGTTTTTGATAAATGTTTTGTTATAAAAATTTGGGTTTGTATCAAAATATGCACCACCCTTCATAGAGAAAGGTTCCGGCACACCATGATCTGGCCATCCGTCTATTTTCCAAGAAACAGATCTACCTGATTTTAATCCCAACCAAGATACTGTTCCTATAAGAAGAACATTAACTCCAACACGATTTTGAAGAGTGTCTAAAACACTATCAACCCCTTCATCTATAAAAGAAATTGGACTGATCTGAATTCCAACAAACTTGTCTTTAGATTTTTTCATAATTTTACAAAACTTTTTATTCTTTTCATTGATTCTTCTATTTTATCTATAGGTTGAAGATAAGATAATCTTATATATTTATCTTCAGTATCTCCAAATAAAGTTCCAGGAAAAAGTAAAACACCTGTTTTTTCTAAAAGATTTTTACAAAAAAGAGAAGCTGATAACCCAGAATTTGATACATTCGTATAAATATAAAAAGCACCTCCTGGATCTCCATAAGTAAAACCGATATCATCTAATGCTTTCATGCAAAACTTTCTTCTTAAGTCATACTCATCTTTCATCTTTAGTACAGCATCTTGAGGTCCTTCTAATGCTGCCAAAGCTCCATATTGTGAAAATGTACAAGAATTAATTGAGAGCGCATGTCTAACTTCTGTCATTTTACTTACAATATCTTTAGGTCCCGCAATATAACCAATTCTCCAACCCGTCATTGCGTATGTTTTTGAAAATCCATTTAAAGTTAAGGTACGTTCCTTCATATTCTCCAGAGAACCAATAGATAAATGTTCATGATTTTCATAAATTAGATCAGCATAAATTTCATCAGCAATAACTATTAAATCATACTTAATTGCTATTTCAGCTATTTTTTTAATATTTTCAGGAGGTGTAACTGCTCCAGTAGGATTGTTAGGTGAAACAAGAACTATTATTTTAGTTTTTTTATTTATTTGATTTTCAATAATATGTGGCATTAATGCAAAATTATTTTCCTCATATGTTGGAATCGGTACTGGCTTAGCCTTACACATTCTTACTGTAAGATCATAAGTTGTAAATCTTGGTGATGTAATTAACACCTCATCATCTTCGTTTAGTAAACTTAGCATCGCTAGTGAAATACTTTCTTGTACTCCAGCTGTTACAATTATTTCATTTTCATTATAATTTAAGTTATATTTATTTTTAAAATTTTTTGAAATTGCGTTTCTCAATTCTGGCAAACCTGTTGGCGGAGTATAATGATGCTTGTTTTCATCTAAAGCTTTTTTCGCAGCCTCAACTATATGAATAGGTGTATGAAAATCAGGATCACCTCTTCCTAAAGGAATAACATCATCAATTTTTGATGCAATGTTTAATAGTTCAGATCTAAATGATTCATCATCTAGAGATATTTCTTTTGATTTATCATATACTACACTCATTATATTAACCTATTTCCATTTATGTATACTTGTTGAACTTTTGTAAGATCTTCAATATTTTTATCAGGACTTCCTTCAACGATAATTAGATCAGCCTCTTTACCTACTTCAATAGAACCAACCTTATCCTCTACTTTATTTACTTTTGCAGCTCTATAGGTTGCAGATTGAATGGCTTCTAAATTATTTTTTACCACTCCAAGATCAATCATAAACTTCATTTCAGGAACAATTGCATCATGAGGTACAACGGGTGAACCTGCATCAGTTCCAAAAATTATTTCAATACCAGCTTCACTTGCTCTCACAAGTGAATCAAATCGTGATTTATCATTAACTATTTTTTGTCTTTCTTCTATTTTCCATTCAGGAATATTATACTTTCTAGCAAGCTCAGCATTACTTTGCATCACTACAGGAGAAAAAGTAGTGCATATGGGAATGTTTTTTTTTGCTACTTTTTCTATTGTGCTATCAGACATTGGTCCACCATGTTCTATACAATCAATACCAAAGTCAGTTACTCTACTTATAGCATCATCATAAGTTGCGTGAGCTGTTATATACAAACCATTTCTATGTGTTTCATCTATGACAGCTGAAAGTTCGTCATCAGTAAATTCAAGAGTGTCATGGCAGGCCATAATTTTAATTAAATCTGCACCACCACCTACTTGGTCTCTAACAGCTCTTCTCATTTCATCAGCTCCTGAGGCTTCTCTACAACACCAATATGTATGACCAGCTGTTTGAATGATTGCTTCACCGCATACTTTAAGTCTTGGTCCAGGATAAATTCCCTGTTCTATTGCCTGTTTTGCGAATAAATTAGATTTATTCATCCCAAGATCTCTAACTAATGTAACACCAGCCCTCAAAGACTTAAGCATATTCGCAGATGATTTATAAGCTGAAATCTCAACTGGATCATCCATTGATTGCTGAGCTAAATCATGTGTACCATCCCAAGCTAAATGAGCATGTGAATTCATCAGTCCTGGAAGGATTGTGTGATCTTTTAACTCAATTATTTTTTGTACATTTAGATTATCACCTAAATCAGATTGCTTCCCAACTTTAGTAATAACTCCATCATCAATTTCAACAAAACCATTTTCGATTACTTCTAGAGTTTTAGGATTTATGACTCTTAATTTGAATAATATATTCTCTTTATTTTTTTCAAATAAAGGTCGGAGTATTTTTTTAAATTTCCAAGCAGGTGCTTCTGGCATTTTTTTCCTTTAGTTTAAGTTTATAATTCTCTCTTCGATATTTTTATCCAAAAAGTTTGGTATTTGAATTCCTTTTTCTTTATCAACTATCATTGAACTAATGGTTCTATACCCATCAACGCCAGGTCTATAAATTCCAGGCTCATTAGAAAAAACCATATTTTTAGTTAACAATGTTTTATCACCTGGAGACAGCCAAGGAGCTTCATGTCCCTCAAAACCCATTCCATGACCAATTCGATGTCTCACAAATTTACTTAGTCCATAATTATTATAAATATTAGACGCAACTTTATTTATATCTTCACAGATAAAGCCCTCTTTTAAATTATTAACAACTTCATCATTTACTTCTTTCATTACTTTTATAATTTTTTTTTGGTCTTCATTTGGCTCACCTAATATAAAAGTAACTCCTGATTCTGCATACACACCCCCTAAACACGCACCAACACCACAAATCAAAGTTTCATTTTTATTTGGAACTCTGCTTAATGACTTGCCATGTGGGTATGCTCCTCTTGGTCCAGAGTGTATGGTCGCTACTACATTACATGGAGTTTCATCGAACTCCTTAGATATATTATTTAGCATTTTATTTTTGGCGTACTCTGTACAAATTTGTACAAGCTCTCTCTCACTTACGTTTTTGTTAATCATTTCCTTTGCGCATTCTTTTAAATATTCTAATGCGAGATCAGCATATTTTGTTGCTTCAATAATTAAATTTATTTCTTCATCTAATTTTACATATCTGAATTTGTCTATACCTGTTTTATGATTTAATTCTTCAAAGTTATTTTTAATCAAATTTAAAATATCAGTATTTTTAATATCTGTTCCAATCTTTTTTTCAGATATTGTATTTGCCATAAATGTGTATGGATTAGTTTCACCAGGAAATTCTTCGTAAATATGAATTTCATTTACTTGTAAATTTTCAGCATTTTCTTTCTCTAATAAAGGGATAAATAATTTAGAGATATTATTTTTTGATAAGTAAAACCCTGATGGCCTTTCATTAGTTACATAAAAAAAACCAGTAAAGTAAAAAATATTTGCAGGATTTGTTACAAGAAAGCCATCTAAATTTTTTTCTTCAATTAAATTTAATAATTTATTTTTAGTTTCTTTATAAAAATTACCACTAAGCGGTTTTATTATATTTTCTCTCATCTTTAATTTAAATTTAATTTTTCTATTTTTAAATTAGCAGCAAGCTCATTAAAAGACTCTATTACTTCATTGTCAAGAGGAATGCCTGATCTTAATTTTTCATTAACTCTTTTATTTTCAATTTCACCTGGAACTAATATTTCTTCAAAGCCTGGTCTAAGCGGTAAATTTTTTAAAGTATCAACAAAATCATCAATACGCTTATTAAACTCTGTGATTTCCATAAACCACTCAATATTTATTGCAGTCAAGGAATGGGAAACATCCAATTTCTTAGGATCTGAATAAGGCATTAAACCATATCCACCTCCACTAATTACTCCTGTTAAAACATCGGTCATAAATGACAATCCATAACCTTTATATTTTCCAATACCCAAAAGAAAACCATTCATAGCTTCTGAAGGATCAGTTGTTTCATGTCCATCTTTAGTTAATGCCCAATCATTTGGCATTGAGATACCTTCTCTTTCATGCCATCGCATCATACCTTTACCTGCGGTAGTAAGAGCAATATCTAAAATAAGAGGGAACCCTCTATCAGTAGGGCATGATATACCCCATGGATTTGTTCCTACACCCCCACTTTTTGATCCCCAAGCGGCCATTTCTGGTCCAGCATTAGTGTAAACAATTCCGATACAATTTTGTTGTGTTGCTTTTACTGCATGAACTGAACTTGATCCAAAATGCGTTGAATTTTTAATAATAACTTTTCCTATCCCTTCTTTTTTTGCTTTACTGATTGCTAAATCCATACATTTAGAAGCTTGGACTGTTCCAATTCCATTTTTTGCATCAACTAATGCTAAAGAAGAACTTTCTTTTAAAATTTCAAAATCAGAATTTATATTAACTTCATTATTATTTATTCTTTTATAATATGTTGTAATTCTTTGAACTCCTTGACCTTGACCAGAATGGAAACGTAACTCGGAAAACATTAAAGCATCAGAAAATATTTTTGCATCTTCTTCTTTCAAGCCCATTGCTTTAAATGAGTTCAAAACAAATTTTTTTACATTATCCGAATTAACTAAAGTCATTTCAATTTCTGACATTTTTTTACCACTCACCTTCAATAATCGCAAAAAAACAACACCACTCACCAATAGTAACATTTGGTAAAGCTCTTAAACCAAATATCATGCCATCTTCAGGAGCCATAATTTTAGAAATTTCCTCACCTTGATAATTAATAATAGTTGCTATAAGATCGTTTTTTTTCATCATAGTTAAAAAATTTATTTTTGGATTTGAAAGAAATATTCCACTTTTTGGAGCAAGTAATGCCTGTTGATATCCTTTCTGTCTTAAGGACGGATAATGCGGGACACCTTCTATCATTTTATAGTGAGTCATAATGTTTACACAAGCTTTATGAAGCTTGTTTCCCACTTCTAAAAATTTTCCAGGACCTGTTGCTGATCTTCCACCAAGCTCAACAGTTAAAGCAGGTTTCCCATTTTCTGACATAACAGCCATTGGGCTTTTTGACGTTACATTAGAATATAAACATACTCTCCAATCCTCTCCCATCGCTCTTGAAAGTTCTTGAGTTTTTTCATCCGTAGCTGCAAACATTGCTTCTGCTAAATACGAATGACTTCCTCCAGAATGAATAGAAATTTCCATATCAGCAAATTTAACCATCCACTCTTTATGAATATGAGCGATTCTCTCACTAAAATAACCATCTTTTCTTCCAGGATATATTCTATTCATGTCATAAGAAAAAGTATCTAGAGGGTTTCCTCTTTCTGCAGCCTCCATTGCTGGAACATTTATAACTGGCACAAGGATTACTGATCCTGATAAATTTTTAGGATCAATTGATTTTTTTAATAGTGAACAAGTTAATATACCTTCTGGTTCATCACCATGTATACCTCCATTTATCCAGAAACATGGTCCATCATTTATGCCATTCATAATAGTAACTGGGATAGCAATATCTCCACCACCAGCTAATGTTTCAACAATCATTTTTCCTTCACCAATTGTGCCAGGATTTGCTTTGGCAGTGCCTATTTCAATTATTTCATTCATTTTAAATTCCAGTTATGTTGTATTTTTTAAGTTCATTTTCAGAATAAACTTGCATAAATTCAATTTCCGTTCCAGCAACTTCATCATCTAAAAAAGCAACAAAACCTTCTGGATGAGCATGACTACCATAAACATTACATGCTTCACAAATTCTTAATTTAGCATTGTGTTTTTTTGCATGGTCAATAGATTTTTTTATATCATCAACTTCATAACAAATATGATGGAGCCCTTCTCCATATTTTTCAATCCAATTTGTAAAACGACCATCTTTATTTAGTGACTCACATAGTTGGAATTCAATATCGTTAATATAAAAAATAGCTACTTTGGTTTCTGCTTTTTCCCAAATTACTTTTTCTGTTTTCTCTGAGACTGATAATAATGATTGAAAGTTTAGTAGTGCATTATCAACACTTTTAACAGCAAATGCCATATGTTTAATGCGTATTGATTTATCTTGGTTCAGTTTAGCTCTTTCCCTATAATCCATATATTCATTCAATTTATCAGAGAATATATGATGTCTAAAGATAAATAAAATCAATTTTGTGATGACATATTCTCATCACTTAATTATAAAGAAATCATGCATTCAATTGAATACAGATATTTTTATCAATCAGCTTTGGATAGCTCAATACGAAAAGCTTCTCAAACATTAAATATTAACTCATCTGCAATTGTAAGACAAATCCAAAAACTTGAAGATAAACTTCAAACTAAATTGTTTATAAGGAATGCAAGGGGGCTCGATCTCACAAATGAAGGAAAGTTATTATTTGATCATCTAGCAGTACAAAATGAAATAAATCAAAATTTTTTATCAGATTTAAAACAAAATAAATCAAGCACTAAAGGAGAAATAAACATTTCCACGGGAGAAACATTTGCGGTTCAATTTTTATCCCCTATTATTTCGAAATTTAGAAAAAAATATCCTGACGTAAAAATAAAAATATCTTCAAGACAACCAGAAGCAATAATTGACAACCTAATTACAAATAAAACTGACTTTGGTATTTCTTTTGCCAAAAATATACCTAAAACTTTAAAGGCAGTATATTTATGTAATTTTCCTATGGGAGTTTTATGTTCACCAACACATTTACTGGCTAACAAAAGTGAAATATTATTAGAAGATTGTTTAAAATTTCCTTTAATCTTTCATCCTGGTACAGTTACGTTTTGGAATTCAATTCAAAGAGAGGTTGGTGAAAAACTTTTTTCAATTAACCCAAATTTAATATCTAATTCATTTGCTTTTATAAAAAACTACTTAATTGATGATAATAATTCTCTTACTTTCTTTACCAGTGTAGGGTCAGTAAAAGAAATTGAAAGTAAAAAATTAATTTTTAAAAAAATAAACCATAAATTATTTTTAAATAATAAAGTAGGTATTCTAGTTTCTAAAAAAAACAAATTGAATAACTATACAAAAGATTTTATTGAATATGTTATTACAGAATTTGAAAATTCTGGGAATTCTAATAATTGTCAATAAATATTCAAATTTCAAAAACTTAAACTATTGATTCTATTTTTGGCATCAACCTTATAAGTCTTTAGTGTAATCATGGGTTGTTTTAATTAAATGCAATATTGATTTTCCTAGAGTAGTCTTATCTTAAACAGACTCACCAATTAATCTCAAAACTTTACTTTCATGATAGAAAAAATGATTTTTTTAAAATTTTAACCACAATTAACACAACATTGATCTACCCAATGTCCTGGACTAACTTCTATTAAACCCATATCAATATTACCTTCTTTACAATCATGAGTGGGGGTAGGACAACGAGTTCTAAATACACATCCTGAAGGGGGATTGATGGGGCTTGGAACATCGCCTTTTAAAATTATTCTTTTTTTTTTTATATTGGGATCAGGTATTGGAATAGCAGATAATAAAGCTTTTGAGTATGGGTGTTTACAATTTGCAGCAAATTTAGAACTTTCTAACAATTCTACTATATGTCCGAGATACATTATAGCAATTCTATCGCTTACATTCTCAACAACAGATAAATTATGAGAAATAAATAAAAGAGTTAAAGACAATTCTTCTTTTAAATCATTAAGTAAATTTAAAACCTGAGCCTGAACGGAAACATCAAGTGCTGATACTGGTTCATCACAAACCACAAGCTTTGGTTTTAAAATAAGAGCTCTTGCAATTCCAATTCTCTGTCTTTGTCCTCCAGAAAACTCGTGTGGAAATCTATCATAAGCATTTGGTGATATACCGACTAAATCAAGCATATCTCTAACTCTATTCTGTCTCTCTATTTGATTTTTAACTCCATGAATGACCAAGGCTTCCTCTATACTTTTACCTATAGTAGCACGTGGATCAAGCGAAGAGTTTGGGTCTTGAAAAATAATTTGAAAAAATTTTCTTTGATGTCTTAACTGCTTATTTGAGAAAGAGTTTAGATTTTTATTATTAAATATAATTTCTCCAGAAGTAGAATCAATTAATCTAACAAGAACTCTTCCTAATGTAGATTTACCACAACCTGATTCCCCAACTAAACCTAAAGTTTCACCTTCAAAAATATCTAAAGAAATATCATCTACTGCCTTTACTAATCCCACTGTTTTTTTGAATAATCCTTTTTTAACAGGGAAATGTTTTACTAAATTTTTTATTTCTACTAATTTTTTCATTCATTTCCTTTTTCTAACCAACAACGACTACCATGTAATGAATCAAGGCTAAATATTGGTGGTATCTTATTTTGACAATTTGTTAGTACGTAGTTATTTTTCTCTATACATCTTTTTTCAAAACGACAACCAGATGGCAACATATCTAATGAAGGGACGCGGCCAGGAATTGCATCTAACCTTCTTGTTTTTTTCCCTATTACAGGAATAGATTTCATTAAAGCTTTTGTGTAAGGATGAATTGGACTATTAAAAACTGTTTTTACATCTCCATACTCTACTATTTGTCCACAATACATAACTAAAACATTATCAGCCATCTCAGCCACTACTCCTAGGTCATGAGTGATCAAAATAATAGCTGTTTGAGTTTTTAATTGCATTTCAGACATTAAATTTAAAATTTGAGATTGAATAGTTACATCTAAAGCTGTTGTAGGCTCATCTGCAATTAAAATATCTGGGTTACATGCTAAAGCAATTGCAATCATAATTCTTTGCGCCATTCCGCCAGATAACTCATGAGGAAATGCCAACATTCTACTTTCCGGATCTGGTATTTCTACCTGTTTTAACATTTCAAGAGCTTTCTCTAGACCTTCATGTTTAGACATATTTAAATGAATTTGAAAAATTTCTGATACTTGATCTCCAACTCTCATTACTGGATTTAATGACGATCCGGGATCTTGAAAGATCATCGAAAGACGATTACCTCTAAATTTCTCCAATTCTTTTGAAGACATTAATAATAAATCATTATTTTGAAAAATAGCAGATCCTGACTTTACATAGCCAGAAGTTGGAAGTAGGCCCATAACAGAAAGTGCTGAAACAGACTTACCACATCCACTTTCGCCTACAATACATAAAGTTTCACCTTTTTTAATGGAAAAAGAAATATCATCTACGGCAACAACATCTCCTTTAGATGTTTTAAAACAAGTCGTTAAATTTTTTACTTCTAATTGAGTAGATTGGTTAGACATTAGTCATTCAACCTTGGATCAAGTGCATCTCTTAACCCGTCTCCAAAGAGATTAAAAGCAAGAACAGTAATCATGATTGCTATACCTGGAAAGAATACTAAATGTGGTGCAGAAAAAACTTGATTTCTTTCTGAGCCTAACATTGTTCCCCACTCTGGTGTAGGTGGTTGTGCACCTAGGCCTAAAAATGAAAGACCAGCTGCATCTAAAATTGCTGTAGCTATACCTAATGTTGCCAATACAACTATAGGGGTTAAAGAATTAGGTAAAATTCTAAATAATAACAATCTAGTTGGACTAGCTCCTAAAGCTAGAGAAGCTTTTACATAGTCTAATTCTTTAACAGTTAATACACTGGCTCGAGTTAATCGAGCATAGGCAGGTAATGTGACAATAGCGATTGCTAAAAGAGCATTTCTTATACCTGGACCAAGCACAGCTACAATAGCTATGGCTAAAAGTAAAGAAGGGAAGCCGAGGATTACATCCATCATTCTCATAATTATATTATCTATCCACCCTCCAAAAAAAGCTGCGAGAGCACCTAATAATACGCCACCAACTACAGCAAAAGAAACTGTTGAAAATCCAATTGAAAGACTGATCCTTGATCCATAAATAATTCTAGAAAATTGATCTCTATAATTTCCATCAATACCCATAATGTGTTGTGGTTTAACTTTATCACAACCAAAAACATGTATGCATGGCGCCTCACGTTTTTTTAATTTAACTACTTCCTTACCAATTAATACTTCTTGAGGATCATATGGCGCAATAATAGGTGCAGCTATAGCTATTACAAAAATAACACATATAAGTAAAAGGCCTATCTTACCTGAACGTTTTGACAGGAGTCTTTTTATAGTTCTTTTCCAAACAGATACTGGTTTTTGTAATAATAATTCTTCATCAAGATTATCTGATAGATTTTTTGAAACTTTTCCTAATTTACTCATATTGTTTACTCTAACCTAACTCTAGGGTCTAAAAAACCATAAGAAATATCTACGAGTAAATTAATAAACATATATGTAACGGCGATCATGACTGTAAAAGCTTGAATTATAGGATAATCTCTTGCATAAATTGCTTCTACAAGCATTCTTCCCACTCCTGATAAACCAAATACAGTCTCAGTTAAAACAGCACCACTTAATAATCCTCCCATTTGTAAACCAAGTATTGTTACTACTGGCAACATCGCATTCCTTAAAGCATGTTTACTAACAACATTTTTGCTTTTTACACCTTTTGCTTTAGCTGTCCTTATATAATCTCTTCCCAACACTTCTAATAGACTTGATCTTGTAATTCTAGCAATAATAGCCATAGGAATTGTTGAAAGTGCTATAACTGGCAATATCATATGTCTTATTGCATCTTTAAATATTTCCCAATTTCCAGTTATTAAGGCATTAAATATATAATGATTAGCAAAAAATTCTAAAAATTTTGATTTTGTAGTGCCTTTTAAGACCTCCCAACCCCAAACTTCAAAAAAAGGAATTGAACTTAACCCTGCTGTTAGTCTACCTGAGGGGGGTAACCAAAATATCGTATCCTTTAATAGTAAACCAAAAAGATACGCTAACATCAAGCCAAGCCAAAAAACCGGCATGGATATTCCCACGTTTGCTAAAACCATGGTGCCAACATCAACAGGTGTATTATGTTTCAAAGCAGAAATAATCCCCAAAGAAACACCAGCTAAGATCGCAACAACTAAACCTCCTAGTGCTAACTCTATGGTTACTGGAAATCTTTCTACTAAAATTTGTGATACAGGACGACTAAACCTTATTGAATTTCCAAAATCTGCTAAAACAATTTTTTTGGAGTATAATAAAAATTGAGTATGTATAGGCTTATCAAGTCCAAATCTTTTTTCAAATTTTTCACAAACTTCTACAGTTGCTTTTTCTCCTAAAATTGCCTTACAAGGATCTCCTGGTATCAATCTAGCTAAGACAAATGTTACCAATAATATCCCAAATAATACTGGAATTGAAATTAGCAACCTTTTGAGAATATAAGTGATCATGAGTTAGATTAAAATATTAAGGGGGAGAATAATTTCCCCCCTTAAATAAACAAGTTAATAAGTATTTAATTCATTAAACCATCAAAAAGATAAGAATAGTACTCAAAAGCACCAGTATTTCCTTTATGATTTTTATTAGATTGATCAATACCAGCTGCCCATGAAGCCACTACATCATTAGCATCTAATGAAGATCCATCATGAAATTTAACTCCACTTCTAATTTGGCATGTCCATACAGTTGCATCTGAATTACCAGTACAATCTGTAGCAAGACGTGATTCGATATTACCTGAGTCAATAGCATAACCAAGTAATGGTTCTACAACTTGCTGACAAACTGATAAAGATTCACCATCAGTTTCATCTGCACAATACATACTAATCGGCTCAGCATTTTGCATAAACACAAAAGTATCCTTGCCAGGGTCAGTATGGTGAAATAGAGGTGCACCAAATGGTCTGAAATGTGCATTCTTTACTGTATTCAAAGCAGCTGAAGCAGAAGCTCCATGCGCAATTGGTACCATTGGTACAATTCTCTTAATCGCATTATTAGCAGCTGTATACAAAGGACGAGCAGTATCTTCATTTGCTATTGTAGAAGCAACTTCCAATAAACCATAGATATCTTCATGCACATCACCGTACTGTGGATTACTAGCACTGAAATGGAAGTCTAAAAAATTTGTAACATGAGGATAGTCTGCCCCCCAACCTAACAAATAAAAGCCATCTAGTCTGCCATTTGTAGATTCATCGATAAATTCTCCAGACTCCATAACCACAACTTCTACGTCAATTCCTAAATTGTCTTTTAATTGAGATTGAAACTCAACAGCAACAATTCCGGGCTCTGGTAAATAACCACGGAAAACATCACGGTAATAAATTTTTGATTTAAAACCATCAGGGAAACCTGCTTCTGCTAATAATGCTTTTGCAGCATCAGGGTCAAAGTCATACCAACTATCTCCTGCGCATCCATTTGCTATAGAGCAAGGAGTAAAGTGTGACGCAACTTCAGAACCAAGTGGAAAGTAATTATCAACAATTCTTGAACGATCAATACCTAAAGCAATTGCTTTTCTAACTCTTGGATCGTCAAAAGGTTTAAAGGTACTTGTCATGGCCAAATAAAGAGTATTTGGATTTGCAACAGGTATGAAAGTTAAATTACTATCACTCTTAACTGAATCAAAATCATCAGGACTCAAGTTAGTGATTTGATCAACAGTACCAGATCTTAATTCTATGAGTCTACCTGCACCGTCTGCAGCCCATCTAACTACTAGTTTCTCAAAACTAGGTTTTTTACCCCAATAATCATCAAATCTTGTGTAGATAATACTATCGCCACGATTCCATTTTTCTAATTTCCATGGCCCAGTACCAATTGGGTTTTCAAGAATAGAACCTCCTCCACCAGTTGAATCTAAATATTCTTTTGGTTGAATTGAGAAAGGAGTAAATGCAGCTTTCGCTCTAAATGCAGGATCAGGTTTACACATTGTAAATGTAACTTCCAAATCTCCTGTAGCTTCAATAGATTTAACCTTACCTCCGTAAGAACAATCTTTTGCAGATACACTTTCTCCTGCTGAAACTGAACTAGCTAATAAAAATATTGAGCTAATTAAGCCTAAGGCTAATTTTTTATTAATCATATATTCCTCCTATAGATTATATGTTTAGATTATGGCTAATGACTACATCCTTTCTAATATTAATACAAACTTAATTTATTAAAAAAAGATAAGTGATTAAAAAATTAACTATTTAATCTGAATGAATGTTTATTCTGAACAATTTTCTAAAATTAAAATGGCTTAAAAACTACAAGAATAATAATTGCAATTAAGAAAATGGCAGGAATTTCATTGGTTATTCTAAAAAATTTAGGTTTAATTTTATTACTATCATTTGCAAAATCTATAAGCCATTTTCTGCAGATAAAATGATAAATGGTTAATAAAAAAACAAATAAAAACTTTATTATTAACCACGTATCAATACCTAGATAATGTGTCATAGATAAACCACTCACCCAAGTAAAAATTAGTGCAGGTGTCATAATTATTGAAAATAATTTTTTTTCCATAATTTTAAAAGTTTCAGATGTTTCTTTCATAATATTTGCATTAGAATGATACATAAAAATTCTTGGAAGATATAATAATCCAGCCATCCACGCTATAACGCTAAAAATATGAACAGATTTTAAAATACTAAAAATCATGTCAATCCCATTTTGCAAGAGGTGGCATTGACATTAAAATAGCATCAATGTTTCCTCCTGTCTCTAAACCAAATTTTGTTCCTCTATCATGTAGTAAATTAAACTCAGCGTAACGACTTCTTTTAACAAGTTGAATATTTTTTTCTTTTTCATTCCATTGTTCATTTTTTAAATCAAGTAGAGTAGTTTCAACAAAATCTCTAAAGTATTTTCCAATATTTTTTATAAATTCAAAATCATTTTCCCAATTATTTTTTAAGTAATCAAAAAAAATACCACCTGCTCCTCTTGGTTCATTTCTATGAGGAAGATAAAAATAGTCATCACACCATTTTTTAAATTCTAAATATTTATTTGGATCATATTCATTACATAACTTTTTTAAACCTTTATGATAATCATCTATTTTCTTAAAATTTAAACAGGGAGTTATATCCATTCCTCCACCAAACCATTTCTCAGATGTCATTAAAAAACGAGTATTAAAATGCATCGATGGTATTTTGGGCGACACAGGGTGCAAAACAACACTAATTCCAGTTGCTTTATATTTAGGGTCTTTTTTAGCACCGGGTATTTTATTTTGCATTTCACTATTAAACTTTCCAGATACTGTGGAAATATTAACCCCGCCTTTTTCAATAACCGGGCCTTTTATTTTCG
>JABHWG010000151.1 GCA_018657885.1 Pelagibacteraceae bacterium | reverse complement strand
TTAGTTATGATTGAAAATTTCGGTAATATTTTTTATCTGATCATTCACGTTTTAATTACTGGATTGTTTGGAGTTTATATTGTTAGAATATATTTTGCTCCTGAAGGTCTAGTAAAAGAATTTAACGTAGACAGGAGTGGTATCTATCTTATCAGGTTTATCGGAACCTTTGCATTTGGTTTCTTCTTTATGGGAATTTATATTATCTTTAGATCAGGCGGTCCTGAAGGAGCATGGGTGTATTTTAACTTGATTTTTATTATTGCAGCAGCTCAACTTGTATATGAATCTTTATATTATTTTAAGTTAATAGATAAGGATCTCGAAGCTAAAAACAGCTTAACTGATCTAGTTCTATCAGCTTTCATGGTTGTGGCACCGGCAATACTTATATTGGGATTATCAGACAAAATTTATACGATATAAAAAGATCCTTATTAAACAATATCAACATTATCAATATAGTGGTGCAAATTTGCAACACTACAGAATCATTTTTTTTCACTTAACAAATGATTTTTCCCATAATTACGTATATGTAATACAATCTAGTGCGCGGACACGGACTACGGATCTGGAGGTTAGGAGTTCGACTCTTCTCGGGCGCGCCATATAATCTGTCAAAAAGTTAATTTCAAAAAAATCATAAATTAAAAAAAGTTGGCCGTTCGTTGACTTTCGTATTCATAAATACCGATTTGTATTCAACACTCCACGTGGTTGGTGGTAGAGTAATCGTGATGAAAAAAATTCTAGGAGCATTAATTTTTTTAATGTTATTTTGTGTTAATGTTTTTGCTGAAGTTAAAACATATGATGGAAGATCAGAAATTCCAGAGGAAGCAAAACCTAATGATGATACACTGAGATTTTTTCTAAATCGTTATTTAACAAGAAATTGGAATAGTCACCGAAAATATAGCAACATAGAAGCCTCAGACAACCCATATCAATTTCAATTTGATCTTCGCGAGGATAAATATATTAAAAAACAAATGCAGGAAACTGCACTTTTAAGTTATTTATTATTTGAAGATGGTAAAATCGTAATTGATGAAATAACACCCAAAAATAGATTTGGTGACTTGTTTACTGATAAAACCAAATATCATTCGCAATCTGTTGGGAAAAGTATTGCCTCTTATATTTTAGGACATGCAATATGTAAGGGTTATGTTGAAAGTATTGATGCTAAAATAAACGATTGGCCTGTTATTAAAAATACACTTTATCATGATCAAAAAATAATTGATTTAATTAACATGAGTGCAGGAGATCAGAAGTATCTAAATTCAAATAGGTTTTTTGATTCAAATCGTGCAGTAACAAATCCTACTATTAAAAGTGCTATGGAAAATGAATTAAAAAATTCCAAAAAATCAAAAGTAAAATGGAATTATAACAATTTATTACCTCATATCATTTTGAACTATATAATTTTCAAAGCTGGTGAAGATAATTTTCAAGGGTTGTTAGATGAGGTTTTTAGAGAAAAAGCTAAAACAGAATATGATGCTCATTTTGTAGAAACTGAAATTTCTAATTTAACTGACAGAAGTATAACCAATACTTTAATGGCAACTCGATATGATTATTTAAGAATTGCAAAAGCAATGTTAGATGATTGGCAAAATGATACTTGTGAAGGAAAATATTTAAAAATATTGTATGAAAGAAAAGTCAAAAAAAATAGAGATTACCGTGATAAACAAGAAGCTTTTAGTATCACCAAATCATATGGGGGGTTTTTTCATTTAGATCCATATGGAATGAAGAATAGACATATATTTATTATGGATGGTTACGGGGGACAAACATTAACAATAGATTTTGATAGAAAAAGAATAGTTACAACAATGGCTGTTCACAGAGATTTCAAATGGAAAAAGATAGCTTATTCGGTAATTAAAAAAGGGAAGTGATAGGCCTTACCACTCCCCAAATATTGTCCCTTAGAAGAACAACAGGTTCCCTATAAAGATATTAAAAAAAATACCTAATCATTAAGTAAAAAAAAGTGTGCCATTTGATTCCCTTCACATTCAAAAACTGCAATTCTTCATTTTAAATTTCTTGCAATTCCTCAGTTTTATTTCTACAAGTGATCTTGCGCCAGACTACGGATCTGGAGGTTAGGAGTTCGACTCTTCTCGGGCGCGCCATTACGAAGGGAAATAATATGCTTAAAGATTTAAAAAAATTAGAAATTATAAATAATAAAAGTTTAAATAGCTTGTTTTCTTCCACCTCATTAAATGACATCAATCAACATTGTAAATTTTTTAATGGTGAATTTTATCTAGATTCATTTAATTATTTTCCTGTAACTGTAAATTATGAAACATTTTATAGTTTGTTTAAAAAAGATGATAATAATTCATTAGAACATTTCTACACTAAAGAATTTTATCAAAATATAATTGAGAAGAAGAATGACTTTAAGGTCATTAAAAACAGTCTTGTTTTAGGGAGTAGCCCAGCTGATAATTATTTCTCTAACCTCATTCATTTTTTTCCAAGAATTTTTTTTACTAATGAAAAAAAAATTAACCTTATAATCCATAGAAATCTATCAAATAAATTTAGAAGCTTTATAAAATCAATCTGTCAAATGAGAGATATTGATATTACTTTTAGTTTTATCGATGATGGTTTTTATAAATTTGAAAATTCTTCTATTCCACAATTTTTAAACATAAATAATTCAATTAATATATTGAAATTTTTTATTGATAAAATATTAGTTGGGAAAGATGCCCCTCGTTTTAAATCTAAAATTTATATTAGAAGAGAAGATGCAAATTATAGAAAAGTATTAAATGAGGCTGATTTAATTGAAAAATTAAGAAACCAAGGGTTTGAAGTAATTAACCCTCATCATTATGAAATTCTTGATCAAATGAAAATTTTCTCTAGTGCAGAAGTAATTATCTCTCCTCATGGATC
>JABHWG010000092.1 GCA_018657885.1 Pelagibacteraceae bacterium | reverse complement strand
CCAAATAAATACTCACATAGTTGGAAAACAAGTAAAGTTAATAAAACAATGGAACTGGTTTTTAATAATAATAAGCTTAAGTCGTTAGAACAAAATCCAATTGAAAAAGAAAAGTTAAGACTAAATATATTTACAATTAATCAAACCAAAGACCCGCTTTCCTCCTTCTTACAAATAATATTTGGTGAAGACACATCACTGGTTGTTGACGGAAGAAGAATTTATACTATGAACGCAAGATATAATAAAAATATTGAACAAACAATAATAGAGCTTAATAATTATTCAAATTTATGGGCAGATCATAAAAGAAGTGATTTTGAAAAAATTACATATAAAATAGATGGTGATTTTTTACCTTCTAAAATATTGATTTATTTTGATGGAAGGGTTTTTAGACTAAAAGAAAGCTAGTTTTTTTTTCTAAGATAAACATAAAAAGCACCGTCTCCGCCATGTTCAATAGATGCTTTTTCATAAGAAAGAATTTGTCTTGCAAATTTATTTGATGTAACCCAGTCAGTAAACGCACTCCTTATAACCCCATGATAAAGTTTTGGGGGGGAGTCTTCTTTATTATTTTTTACTTTAAAAAGACCTTTTCCTGTTACAAATAATAAGCACCTTAAACCACCATTATAACATTCTTTAATGGTGTTAGAAAACAACTCCTCTGACTCTAAAAGATTTATTCCATGAAAATCTATTTTTTTATCAATTGTAAAAGATTTATTTTTAATATTTTTTTTTATATTGATATGCTCTAAATTAAATTTAGAATTTTTTACTACAACCTCTATATCTTTGATTGTTGTGTTTTTTTTTTGTATTATTTTATTTTTTATATCTGACTTTTCTTTTTCAATTTTATTGTTTTTTTTAATTGGTTTTACACCATTCATTTGTTTTAAGAAAAAATCACTCTCACTCATTTTTTTAAAAATTTAGTTATCATTATTTTCACCCTTTTGGGAGTTTGTATATACCAAAGGCTATTCATCATTTCAAAACAAACCATATATTTGTTTGGTTTGTTTATATTGTTTAATAGTTTTTTAAATAGCAAGACTTTTAAAACACCCATCTGAAAAATCATCTCAATAAGAAGTTCTGAGTCTTTTTGTTTTTTTATCAAAGGCTTAAAAAATTTATTAAAATCATTTAATGCTTTATTAAAGTCATTAGTGAAAATTTTTTCTAATTTTTTTTTTTTAATATTTTTATTTATTAATTTTTTTTCACTAGAAAGTATTAGGTGGCCATAACCGATTGTGAGAAAACCTAATTGATCTTTATAAGGCCTTAAGGAATATCCTTCGTTTTTTTTTATACTTTGTTTTAGATTTCTATAACTCAATTTATCAAGTAGAAATCAAAATCCACGCTGGGCTTGAAGAGTGTTCAGGTTTTTCAAAAACCCAGGTATCTTTGTTTTTTATTATCTCTTCTTCATTATCACCTAAAATTTGTTCGCTAATAAAATTAACTGATATTGTTATTTTATCATTTTCAACCTTTGCATCACTTACACCCTCTATAACGAGTGAATAAAATTGAGAATTTGGGTTGTTTGAACCAGTATCTATAGCCTCCTCAAAAGCTCTATAAACATCTTTTGTTACAAGATTTTTAAGGGTTTTTTTATCACCTTTGTTGTAAGCAGATATTATAATTTCAAATGCTTTTTTTGCACCATCTAAAAACATCTTGTGATCAAAAGAAGGCACTTTTTTATAAACGACTTCAAGCTTTTGCTCACTTTCTTTAAGTTGTGGTGTTTTGACTTTAAGCTCTTCTTCATTTTTTTTTATAAACTGTTTTTCATTGGTGTTTTTTTGGAAACCCGTTCTTTTCCCAAGAACGCTTCTCAATCGATAAATAATAAACACAGCAATAACGGCAAAAATAATAATATCAAAAAACTGAAGATCTCCATAAACCATAATGGTTAATATAATTACTTTTTTTTAATTTAATAGTTATATTTTTTCCAAATAGGGTCTTTTATTTTGCTGACCATTTTCTTGTGTAGATTTATATTTTCTTCAGTTGCAAAAAAATTCATAATTTTTTTATCAGCAATTTCTTTGATTAAAGCCTCATCTTTGTTGTTTTTACTATTTTTTGAGAGATTCATTGTAAACTGCTTCCCTCCTTTGAGCTCAAGGTAAACCTCCGCTAATAGCCCTGAATCTAATAAAGCACCGTGTAAATCTCTCTCAGATAAATCAACTTTGAATCTTCGACACAAGTAATCAAGATTTGCTACCCGTGTATTAAGTGTTTTTCTTGCTAAAGAAACAGTGTCTATTACAGGGTTTGATATTTTTGATATACCTAATAATGAAAGCTCATTATTAATAAAACCAACATCAAAATCTGCGTTATGTATAACTAGTGTATCATTATCTATGAATTTTAATAAACTATCACAGTGTTCACTAAAGTATTTTTTATCACTTAAAAACTTATTGGTTATTCCTGTAATTCGTTGTGCTGTCTCAGATATTTCTTTGTCAACCTTACAATAAAATTGTAAAAAATTTTTTGTAGCCACATGGTTTATGAGCTCTACACAGCCAACCTCTATTACCCTGTCGCCTGTCTTATAGCTAAGGCCGGTTGTTTCGGTATCAATTACAACTTCTCTCATTTTAAAATACTTATTAATGCCTTTTCAGAAGCAAAAATAAAGTCTTTTTTTGATTTATTGTTAGTAATAATTATATCAGATCGAAGCCTTCTCTCCTTGTCGGTTGTTTGATTTTTAAAAATTTTTTTTAAAACTTCTTTTGAAAACTTTTTATTTTTCATGATTCTTTTTACTCTATTTGCCTTGGTTGATATTATACACAAAACTATATCAAATTGATTTTCAAGATTGTTTTCTAACAACAAAGGTATATCTAAAAAAATTAAATTTTTTTTAAGATTTAAATTTTTTTTTATAAAAGCTTCTCTTTTTAACCTTACCTCTTTATGAATATGTTTTTCTATTTTATTTTTTATCTTTTTGTTAACAAAAAAATTGTTAGCAATAATTTTTTTATTAATTTTTTTATTTTTAATTATGTTTTTAAGCCCACAACTATGAAGAAGTTTTAAAAAACTGTTGTTTGGTTTTTTATAAATTTCAGAAACTACTGCATCAGAGTCGTGCATAGGGTAACCTTTTTTTTTAAAATAATCTGATATTGTTGATTTTCCTGAACCTATACCACCAGTTATACCAATAATTTTCATTTCTTTATTTTTGCATTTAGTTTTTTTATCAATACTTTATCTGCCTTAGGCTTAAAACCAAACCAATAATAAAAACATGGTATGGCCTGTTCAATAAGCATCGATATGCCATATATTTTTCTATTTTCTTTAAGGGGGCTCAAAAAAGGTGTATTCTTGGGCGCATAAACAATATCACTTACTATCACATCTTTACCAATTAGTTTTGTTTGCTTTTTATTAAGTGGATTAGTTGGTGTGGTGTTTATTATTAGGCCTGCATTTACCAAGTACTTATCAACTGTCTTGTATTGTTTAGTAAAAGTCTTTCTTTCTTTAAGTTTAATTTGTTTTTTTGATCTATTAAACACTAGCACACTTTTAAAACCTTTATATAAAAGGCCATATATAATAGCTTTAGAGGCCCCTCCGTAACCAAGCACAATTACATTTTTAGATTTGTTTATTTTAAAGTCTTTTGTTGAATTTAAATAACCTACCCAATCTGTATTTAT
>JABHWG010000093.1 GCA_018657885.1 Pelagibacteraceae bacterium | reverse complement strand
TGTTAAGTCTTTCTAATGATTGTTCTTTACCCAATATCATAAAAATATCTGTAATAGAAGGTCCATTATAATTATTTGTAAGCAAGTATCTAATTGGTTTACCTAAAACAAGAAATTTAATGTTATTTTTTTTTAAAAAATGTTTAATTTCTAAATTAATAACTTCATACTCCCAATTTTTTATACTATTAATTAGTTTTAAGAAATTATTAAAAGAATTATTAAATTCCTCTTGAAATTTTTCATTTTTAGTTGTTTCAAAATTTAAATTAAAATAAATTTTTGCAATATTTATCATTTCTCCATATTGAGAAATATCTTTTTTATAAATATTAAAAATTCTAATTAATTTTTCTTTATCCTGCTCTATATACTTTTGTAAATTTAAGTTTGATTGACAATAATTTATAAACAATCCTAAATTTTTTTCTTGTCTTAAATAATAATTATTAAAATAATCTAGTTTATTATAACTAAAAATACTTGCAGATTTAGATAAAGATTTTAGATCAAATTTTGAAATTATATTATTAAGTTGAATTATTTCATCATCTTGATTTTTAGGTGACCAACCTAGTAAAATTAAATTATTAATAATAGCTTCAGGTAAATAACCCTGTGCTTTTAAGTCTATTAAATTAACTGCACCATGTCTTTTAGATAGTTTTGATCCGTCTTCTCCATGTATTAGTGGAATATGTGCGTATCTTGGAATTTTCCAGTTCATATATTCATATATAAATTTTTGTCTAAAATAATTATTTAAATGATCATCGCCTCTGATAATAAAATTGACACCAAGATCATGATCATCAACTACAACAGATAACATATAAGTTGGTGTGCCATCTCTACGAACAAGAACATAGTCATCTATTTCTGAATTCTTTATTTCAACATTTCCTTGCACAACATCTTCTATTATCCCATTCCCTTCAAAAGGTATCTTTATTCTAATTACGTAATCTTTTTCAAGATTTTGAACTTCTGTATTTTTTTCACAAGAAATACATATTTTTTTGGAAGTGATTTCACCTGAATTTATTTTTTTTCTTCTTTCGTTAAGTTTGTTTTCACTACATATGCATTTATATGCTTTGCTATCAGTTAAAAGTCTATTAGCTATTTCAAGATGTCTATTGATATTTTGAGATTGAATTTGTGGCTCATTATCCCAATCTATTCCTAGCCATTTTAGACCACTAAGAATATTATTTTTAAATTCTACTGTTGATCTTTCTTTATCTGTATCTTCAATACGTAAATATAGTTTTGAATTGATATTTTGGGATTTGCTTATAAAATTAATTAGGGCTGTTCTAGCGCTTCCAATGTGAAGATTGCCTGTAGGAGAGGGGGCAAATCTAGCAATCATTTCAGTCATTTGTAAGATGACTATTAATTATATTTTCTTATAATGCCAGATAAAGTACCTTGAATTTGCACATCTCCAATATCATGTTCTTTGATATCATATGCTTTATTTGCAGGTATTAGATAAATTTTTTGATTAGTCATTTTGATTTTTTTAAGAGTAATTTCATTATCTAAAGTTAACACTGCAGCTATTTTGCCATTTTCAGCAGAGGTAGTTTTTTTTATAATAGCTATATCTCCATCAAAAATACCTTCATCAATCATTGATAATCCTCTAACTTTTAAGCCAAAATATGTAGAGTGCTTTGTGACAAGTGATTTAGGTACTGAAATCATTGAGTCCGATGTACTTATAGCTTCAATTGCTTCACCGGCAGCTATTGAGCCAACCAGAGGTATGTTTAAGAAGTTTTCTTCGGAATTAGTAATACTAGGATTAATATTTGGAAGTTCTTTAGTTATTTCCATTGCTCTTGCTTTGTGCTTTAAACGTTTGATATAGCCTCTTTGCTCTAAACTTGTAATTAATCTGTGAATTCCTGATTTAGATTTTAAATTAACGGCATTTTTCATTTCCTCAAAAGAAGGAGAAATGTCGTTTGAAGATATATAATCACTTAGATAAACAAATAGCTCTTTTTGTTTTTTAGTTAACATATGTTCTATATATGTTCTCTTTTGGAAAATTACAACAATTATCTTAAATAGATTTAAATCTTAAAAAATCCTGATTTACCGCCTTTTTTTGAAATTAGCTTTATATTAGCTATCTTAATAGATTTATTTAAGTATTTGCACATATCATAAATTGTCAAACAGCTTATACTAACGGCAGTTAAAGCTTCCATCTCAACACCAGTTTTTGAGCTAGTTTTAACTATTGCCCTAACCTTGATTGAGTTTTTTTTTATGTTTTTAATTATTTCTATAGTAACTGCGTCTATTGGAATATTATGACACAGAGGCATTAATTTAGATGTTTCTTTCGCCCCCATGATTCCAGCTATTATTGCTATATTTTTGATACTTCCTTTTTTTGATTTTAAACTCTCAATTTTTTTAAAACTATTTTTGTCAAATATTACCTCTCCTTCAGCTTCGGCTATTCTTTGAGTAATATTTTTACCTCCTACATCAACCATAATAGGGCTGTTTTTTTTATCTAAGTGACTAACCATGATTTAATAATTTTTTTATAAAAGTTGAATAATCATTTGATCTTAAAATTGACTCACCAATAAGAAAGTTAAAAATACCAAGGTCATTATACATTTTTATATCAGCTGATGATTTAATTCCACTTTCTGCAATTACAGTATAATCTTTACTAATACTTCTAAATAAGTCAGCAGAATTATTAATATCAGTTTTAAGATTTTTTAAATTTCTATTGTTTATACCTAGAATAGGATAATTTAGCTTTAAAGCTCTTTTTATTTCACTTTCATCATGTGTCTCAATAATACAATCTAAATTTAGATCATTAGCAATTTCTAAGAATTTATTTAATTGATTATCATTTAATATTGAAACAATTAACAAAACTACATCAGCTTGGTAAACTTTACTCTCATAAAGTTGATATTCATCAATTATAAAATCTTTTCTTAAAATTGGTATATTTGTATTTTGTTTTATAAAAGATAAATGATCTATCTCTCCTTTAAAATAATTTTTTTCAGTTAAAATCGAAATAGCTTTAACTCCAGCTCGTTCATATATTTTAGCAATTTCTACAGGCTCATAACTATTAATAATTTCTCCTGCACTTGGACTCGATTTTTTTATTTCACCAATAATAAAATTTTTCTTCTCAATACTTGAATTTACAATGTTACTTTGAAAGTCTCTTTTTATAATTTTGTCAGATAAAAGTTTCTTAAGAGAGTTTAATGAACATTTATTTTTTAATATTTCTATTTCTAATTTTTTATCTTCGCAAATTTTTTTTAAAATATTATTCATTAGTTATACTTGATATAAAATTCTTTGTTTTGCCTTCAGTAATTGATTTTTGAGCAATTAACGCTCCTTCTTTTATGCTGCTGGCTTTACCAGATAGATAGACTGCTGCACCTGCATTAATCTCAACAATTTTTTGAAATTGATCATATTTTCCATTAATCATTTTCATAAAACATTCAGCATTATATTTAGGGTCACCACCTTTTATATCTTCAAGAGAAATATAATCATAACCAATATCACGTGGATCAAAATTATAATTTTGTATGTGTTTATCTTTTAACTCACAGATATAAGTATTTTGACTAAGAGTAATTTCATCTAATCCATCAAATCCATGAACAATCATTACTTTATTTGATCCTAATTCATTTAAAACTTCACAATGAGTATTAATCCATTTTTTGTCATAAACACCTAAGAGTTGATTTTTTGCGTTAGCAGGATTTGTTAATGGACCTAAGAGATTAAAAATTGTCCTTGTTCCTAAAGTTTTTCTTACACTAATTACATGCTTCATTGCTGAATGATGATATTGAGCAAACATGAAACAAAAATTATTATTTTTTAATTGCTCTTCTAATTTTTTTGGATCATCAGAAAATTTATACCCAATGTTCTCAAGCATATCTGCAGATCCTGATTTTGAGCTAACCGATTTATTCCCATGTTTTGCAATTGTTACACCACAACTTGCTGCAACCAAAGAAGCAGCAGTAGATATATTTAAGGTGTCAGACATATCACCGCCAGTACCGCAAGTATCAACGATATTAGCTGAGGAAGAAATTTTTAAGGATTTAGATCTCATAATTTTAGTTGCGCCTAGTATTTCATCTTTAGTTTCCCCTTTTATCTTTAATGAAATTAAAATAGCCGATGTATCTATTTCATTTAATTTTCCATTCATAATTTCTTTAAAAAGAAAAAATGACTCTTCAGCAGTTAAATTATTTTGAGAAAATAATTTATTTTTTATATTGTTAATTTCCATATTTTATTAAGGTTAAAAAATTTTTTAATAAATCTTTTCCAATTTCAGTTCCTATACTTTCAGGATGAAACTGAAAACCATAAATAGGTAGCTGTGAATGAGCTATTCCCATAATTATTTTATTATTTGTTTCTGCTGTTATAATAAAATCTTTTGATAATGTATCTCTATCTATAATCAAGGAATGATATCTTGTTGCTAAAAAATTATTTTCAATATTTTTAAATATTTCATGATTAAAGTGTTTCATGAAATCAATTTTACCATGCATAATTTCATCACATTTTATTATTTTTCCTCCAAATGCCTGACCAATAGATTGATGACCCAAACAAATACCTAAAATTGGAAATGTGTTTTTAAAGTTTTCAATTATTTTTAGACAGATACCTGCTTCATTTGGTGTGCACGGACCTGGAGATAATACAATTGCCTTAGGGTTGATTTCTTTAATCTCTTTGATCGTTATTCTGTCGTTCCTGTATATTTCTACCTCTGCCCCTATTTCATTGAGATAATGCTTTACATTATAAGTAAAGCTATCATAATTATCGATTAAGAGTATCATTAATTATACTTATAAGAATCTTTAGCAGCAGCCATTAAAGCTCCTGCCTTATTAATTGTTTCCTGGTATTCGTCTTCAGGATTAGAATCATAAACTACACCTCCACCAGCTTGGATATATAGTTTATTATTTTTAACTAAGCCACTTCTTAAGCTTATACATGTATCCATATCTCCATTTGAGTCGAAATAGCCCATACATCCACCATAGAAGCTTCTGTTCAAATTCTCAAGTTCTTCAATAATTTCCATCGCACGAATTTTTGGAGCACCCGAAACTGTTCCTGCTGGAAAGCCTGCTTTTAAAGCATCTACAGCATTATATTTTTTATCAATTTCTCCTTCAACATTTGAAACAATATGCATTACGTGAGAATAATATTCGATAATCATTTTTTCAGTAACTTTAACTGATTTATTTTTAGCAACTCTTCCAACATCATTTCTACCTAAATCTAAAAGCATTAAGTGTTCAGCAAGCTCTTTTTTATCTGCAAGTAGATCTTTTGATAGCTCTAAATCTTCATTTGTATTTTCCCCCCTTTTACGTGTGCCAGCTATGGGTCTTATGGTTACTTTACCATTTCTTAATTGAACAAGTAACTCTGGGCTTGATGCAACGAGACCAATGTCATTAAAATTTAAATTTACTAAATATGGAGACGGATTTAATCTTCTAAGTGATCTATATAAACTTGTTGCTTCTAGATCATATTTTGTTTCAAAACGTTGAGAAGTAACAACTTGAAAAATGTCACCTTTACAAATGTATTCTTTTGCTTTTGCAATTATTGAAAAATATTCTTCTTTGGAGCAGTTTGATTTAAAGTTTAGGTCAGACTCTATTTGTTTAGTTTTTACTTGTATAAGGCTTTCTTTAAGTTGACTTACCTTCGTATCCAATAGTTCTTGAGTCTGATCATAAATATTCTCAAAATTTTTATCTTCACTTGGATAAACAGCTGTCATGACTGATATATTATCTTTAATATTATCAAATACAGTTACGATTTTAGGTCTTATTAAAATTGATTCAGGAATATTAATAGTGTCTTTATTTTCTAAATTAATTTTTTCCATATATTTTATCATCGGATAACCTAAGTAACCAACTAGAATAGGATAGGGGGTATCTATGTTGCCTTTATCAAATTTTGAAATTTCTATTAAATCTTTAAGAGACTGAATTGGCTCTTCAGATACTTTATATTTATAATTTTTATCATAGTATTTTATTGATGCGATATTTTTACTTACTTTCCAGACAATATCTGGGTCGCAACCTAGCAGCGAATACCTTCCTCTTTGACTTCCTCCTTCAACTGATTCTAATAAAAAAGAGTATTTTTGATTTTTTTTTAATTTAAGTAAGCAAGAAATTGGTGTCTCAACATCTGCATTTAAATTTTTTATGAGAATTTGAGGTTCTTTTTTTTTAAGCCCTTCAATAAATTTTTTTTTTATTTCCAACATTAATACTGGCTAATTAAAGCCTGAATTAGATTGTCATTAGTTGATATATTTTTATTTTTAATTATTTCAGCTCCAAAATTACTTCTTAATTCAGATGTCATTAAAATGTTTTTATTTTCTTCAACAATTTCTGGAAAGAAAATTTTATTTATATCACTTATATAAATCTCATCACCTGCAATTGTGATAGATATTTGTTTTATTTTATTTGAAAAAACATTATTTTTTAAAGATAAAGGATAATCTATATTATCTATTTTAATATCAATATTATTTATATTAACATCAGTAAATTCTGCAATACCACTAATTAACTTTGTGGTATTAGATATTTCATCAACTTTGTTTTCTAAACTTTTAATTTTTAGAGATTTGATCCAATCACTTGAGACGGCATCAAAAACTTCTTGAAGATCAAAAGGCTTTTCATTTACAATTTGTTCAACATTAATAATTACCGCTCTTTCATTGTCAATATCGATAACATCACTAACAAAATCTTTATTAATAGAAAAACCACTAGAAATAACTTCACTTTGAATTAAATCCTTTTCAAGGTTATTATTTAATTTTTCTACTCTTTTAATTATTGAAACATTAAGCGCGTTATCAATAGCAATTTCATTTAGTGATAATCCATCAAGAATTTGTTGGCTAATTTTATTTTTTAAATCTAAAATATAGCTACCAACCTCAACATCTAGTAATGTATTGGATATTTCTTTTCTTACCTGCTCAATTGTTTTTTGAGTCTCTGGGTATACATTGTTAACTATAACTATATGTTTTGCAAGTGGGGTTTCAACAATTTCAGAAATTTGATTTTTTGGTAAACTAAAGATTACATCTGCTAAATCTTTTAATACATCATTATCTGAAACTTTTGAGAAATTATTAAATACGATATTATTTTTTTTTGCAAATTTAATTATCTCATCGTAGTTAAACGAGCTTATATTACTTTTAAATCCAGATGCCTCATCTATATTTTTAAAATTGAATTGAATAAAATCTCTTTTTTCAGTCTCTAAATATAAATTTTTATTATTACTATAATAATTTTCAATTTGACTATCAGAGGGTGTAAATTGATTAGTATAATCGTTTTTATTAATCAATATATATGATATGTCTCTCTTTTCTGGATTAATATATAAGTTAATATTTTGATTAAAGAAATCTACAATCTCATTATTATTAATAGAGATATCTAAGTCATTTAAATTAGGTAAATCAAAATCATTTATATTAAAATTAATTAAATCAATATTTCTGATATGATTGTCATGTTTATCTAAGGTATTGTTTATTTTATTAGGATAATTTATCTGAAAGAATAATTTGTCAAAAACCCTAGCCCTTACCTCATAATCAATTATTTTAACCAAATCATCTATTTTTAAATTTTGTTTAGAGAGAAATGAATTTAAGGCCTGTTCATTAATTTTATTATTTTTTTTGTAAAGGTTGGGAAATCTTTTCTTAGTTTCAAATGCAACAACAGTCTCATCAACTATAAATTTATTTGAATCAAATTCATTTTCAAAAACAGCATTATTAACAAGACCACCAAGTGCCATTGAATGTATTTGAAATGTTTGAATTTCTTCAGGAGTTAGAGGTCTACCAAACATTTGACTGTATTGATTAACATTCATTTGCATAACTCTTAGAAACTTTGAAGTAGAGATTGGTGTGCCTGACACTTTGGCTACAACATTATCGGAATCAAACAATCCAGAATATCTATCTCCACCTCTCATTAAAAATAAACTTATTCCAAATAGTATGGCTAATATAAGAGAGATTTTTGATTTTCCTAAGGTTCTAAACATAAATATAGTTGCTTCTATAATAATAGTTTCTATAAGGGAAATAATTATGATCAATTTAGATAGTTTTTCATCATTTTTTGTAGCAAATTGGAAATTAAATGGAGATTTTAACTTTATCGATCAATATTTTGATGGTCTTAAGTTATTAGATGATAAATCAAGATGCATAGTAATATGCCCAACTTCAATACATTTAGATAAAGTTAGTCAAAAAAAAAATAACTATTATGTAGGTGCCCAAAATGTTTCTCAGTACAGTGAAGGTGCTTTTACAGGTGAGGTGTCGTGTAAATCACTCACTGAGTTAAAAATTGATTTTTGTATTGTGGGTCATTCTGAAAGAAGACTAATTTATTATGAAAATAATGCTGATGTTTATTCAAAATCAATTCAATTAATAAACAACTATATAGTGCCAATAATTTGTGTTGGTGAAACTCTAGAAGAAAAAGAAAATGGTCAAACAAATGAAGTTTTGACTAAACAATTAAATGAAGGAGTTCCCAATTCTTCGAATGCAAATAACACTATTATTGCTTATGAACCTGTATGGGCTATAGGAACTGGCTTAACGCCATCAATTGAAGAAATTAATACAACTCATGAATTTATCAAAAAACACAATACAAGATTTAATGATTATAAAGTTCTATATGGAGGATCAGTGAAGGCAAATAACGCTAATGACATTGTATCATTAACTTGCGTAGATGGAGCATTAGTTGGTGGTGCTTCACTAAAATATGAAGAATTCTCTAAGATTATCATAGATTAATATCTTGATTTATATAACTTAATACATATAAGGTTTTCATGTTAACGTTAATCATTATCCAGTTGATTTTAGCAATTTTACTTGTAATTTTAGTATTACTTCAAGGAAGTGACAATGAAGGATTGGGTCTTGGTGGTAATAGTAGTGGTCTCGGGGGGATGATGTCTGCTAGAGGATCAGCCAGTCTATTATCTAGGCTTACTGCCATAACAGCAACCTTTTTTATGGTTATGAGTATTATTTTAACTGTAGTAGCTTCTGTTGGATCTGAAAGAAATGTTTTGGAATCTCTTCCTTCTATTAATTCTGAGGCCGAAACTTCAAAAGAGCCTGTTATTCCTGAAAACAATTAATATTATTATCTTGATCTAAAAATCCATTTCTGTATCAGGGTTATCCGTAATGCATTATGTATTTATTACGGGCGGAGTAGCCTCATCACTTGGAAAAGGTATCGCTTCAGCGGCTGTTGCCTCTCTTTTACAACAAAGAAATTTTAAAGTAAGAATTAGAAAATTAGATCCATATCTTAATGTAGACCCTGGAACTATGAGCCCATATCAGCATGGTGAAGTGTTTGTAACTGATGATGGGGCAGAAACGGATCTTGATCTTGGACATTACGAGAGATTTACAAATAGATCTGCAAAAAAAACTGATAGCACATCTTCAGGCAGAATTTATTCGAATGTTTTAAAAAAAGAGCGAAAGGGAGATTATTTAGGTGCTACAATTCAAGTTATACCTCATGTAACAGATGAAATAAAACTTTTCATTAATAGTTATTTTGAAGATGAAGATATTGTAATCTATGAAATAGGAGGAACTGTCGGTGATATTGAATCACTTCCTTTTCTAGAAGCTATAAGACAAATAAGGAATGATAAAAATATTTCATCAGCATTAATACATATGACATATGTTCCGTATTTGAGTTCAGCTGGTGAATTAAAAACCAAACCCACTCAACATTCAGTCAAAGAATTATTAAACTCTGGTATTCAGCCAGATATAATAATGTGCAGATGTGAAAAAGAAATTGATGAAGACTCTTTAGAAAAAATTTCTCTTTTCTGTAATGTAAAAAAAGATTCTGTAATTCCAGCTTTAAACGCAAGCTCTATTTATGAAGTACCTTCTATTTATTCCAAAGAGGGACTCGATAGAGTTTTGTTAGAGCATTTAGGTTATGATACGTCTAAATACCCAATTAATTTTGAAGATTGGAAGAGGTTAACAGATAAAATTAATAATTTACAAAATACAGTGCGTATTGGAATTGTTGGCAAATATACCAATCTAAAAGATAGTTACAAATCTTTGATTGAGGCATTGACACATGGTGGCATAGAAAACGATGTTAAAGTAGAAATAAAATGGATAAATGCTGAAAAAATTGAAACTAAGCAATTAATCTTAGAATTGCAGGGTGTAGATGGAGTTTTGATTCCAGGAGGATTTGGTTATCGAGGCATAGAGGGAAAAATAAAAGCAATAAAATTTGCTAGAGAGAATAATATACCTTTTTTTGGAATCTGCTTAGGTATGCAGTTAAGTGTTATAGAAATATCTAGAAATGTTTTAGGATTTACAGATTCAAATTCTACAGAATTTAAAACTTCCAAAAATCCTGTTATTAGCCTCATGACTGAATGGAATAATGATAAAAAAATTGAAAAAAGACATATGAGTAGTGACAAAGGCGGAACTATGAGACTCGGTTCTTATAAGGCTAAATTAAAACCTGAAAGCAAAGTTAGTAAAATTTACAACAAAGCTGAGATTTATGAGAGGCATAGACATAGATATGAAGTAGATTTATCACTAACCAACGGTTTTGAAGAGAAGGGGTTTATTTTTTCAGGAATGTCGCCAGATAATATTCTTCCTGAAGTTGTAGAAAGTGTTAATCATAAGTGGTTTATCGGTGTTCAGTATCATCCTGAATTAAAATCTAGACCTTTAGCTCCTCATCCTTTATTTTCGTCATTTATAAAACATTGTATGAAATGATTAATATCAAATTAGCAAACTTTGAAATATCAAATAATAATCAATTTATTTTAATAGCAGGACCATGCGTAATTGAAAGTGAAAAACATTCATTAATGATGGCGGAAAAAATTGTTAAAATTTGTCAAAAACAAAATATTAATTTTGTATTTAAATCAAGCTTTGATAAAGCAAATAGATCTAGTATTAATAGCAGTAGGGGTATTTCTATCTATGAAGCTGAAATTATTTTTAATAAAATTAAATCTACATTTGGATGTCCAATCGTAACAGATGTACATAATGAGCAGCAGTGTGAGTTTTTTTCTAAATCTGAATCTGTTGATATACTGCAAATACCAGCATTTCTATGTAGACAAACAGATTTATTAATTTCTGCAGGTAAGACAAATAAGATTGTTAATGTAAAAAAAGGTCAATTTTTATCTCCTTATGAAATTGTTAATATTTATAAAAAAATTGAAAGTACTGGAAATACTAAAATTATGATTACTGAAAGAGGAACTTCTTTTGGTTATAATAATTTAGTTAATGATTTTAAGGCCTTAGATATTATGAAGAAACATTTATACCCAGTAATATTTGATGCTACTCATTCTGTTCAAGAACCTGGAGGGTTAGGTGAAAAAAGCGGTGGAAATAAAGAATTTGTAGCTTCTCTCTCAATAGCAGCTGCTTCTATAGGTGTGGCAGGTATTTTTATTGAAACGCATGACAATCCTGAAAACGCACCTAGTGATGGACCAAATATGCTTAATATAGATAATTTAGAAAATTTAATTTCAAGACTTATTGATTTTGATGCGATTTCAAAAAAATAAATCTTATTTGATTACAAATTTTTTTTAAGAAAGGTAGAAATGGAAAAGATTAAAAATATTTTTGCAAGAGAAATTTTAGACAGCAGAGGAAATCCTACAGTTGAATGTGATGTAGAGCTATTTGATGGTTCTTTAGGAAGAGCTTCTGTTCCTAGTGGTGCGTCCACTGGTATACATGAGGCTTTAGAATTAAGAGATGGAGATAAAGGAAGATATCATGGGAAAGGTGTTAAAAAAGCTATTCAAAATATTAATACATTAGTTAAAAATAATGTAATAAATAGAGAGTTTGAGGACTATAGATCTTTTGATGAGAATTTGTTAGCCTTAGATGCAACAGAAAATAAATCTAATATTGGAGCAAATGCTACTCTTGCTGCGAGTTTAGGTTTTGCTAAAAGCTTGGCTAACCATTCTTCTAAAAATTTTTTTTCTTACATTAATGAAACTCAAGATTTTTTATTACCTGTCCCAATGATGAATATTATAAATGGTGGTTCACATGCAGATAATGACGTGGATATTCAGGAATTTATGATCGCTCCTGTAGGGGCCCCAACATTTTCAGAAGCTCTAAGATATGGTTGTGAAATATTTCATTCTTTAAAGTCTATTTTAAAGTCAAAAGACCTTAATACTAATGTGGGTGACGAAGGGGGATTTGCTCCTAATGTTAGTAGTTCAGCAGAAGTGATTGAGATTATATTAAGCGCTGTAGAAAAAGTGGGTTTAAAGATTAATAATGATATTCTTTTATCGTTAGATGTAGCGTCAACTGAGTTTTATCAGAATAATAGATATGAATTAAAAGGAGAGGGCAAAAGTTTATCCTCTGATGAAATGGTCGATTATTTAGAAAACTTATCTAATAATTACCCTATATACTCCATTGAAGATGGAATGTCAGAAGATGATTGGGAAGGGTGGATTCATTTAACTAAAAAAATTGGCTCAAAAATTCAATTAGTTGGAGATGATCTTTTTGTCACAAATATTAAAAGATTAAAAACTGGTATTGAAAAAAAGGCAGCCAATGCAATTCTTGTAAAATTAAATCAAATTGGTACATTGTCTGAAACTATTGATGCCATAAACCTTGGAAAAAAACATAATTATTCATCAATTATATCTCATAGATCAGGTGAAACTGAAGATACGACTATAGCTGATTTATCAGTTGCTGTGTCAGCAGGTCAAATTAAAACAGGCTCTCTTTCTCGAACAGATAGAACCGCAAAGTATAATCAGCTCTTAAGAATAGAAGAGATTATTGGGTCAAATGCTAAATTTGCTGGCAGATCTATTCTAAAATATTGACAGAGACGATCAGTTTCTGGTTAGTTAATAATTATAATGAATAAATCTGTAATTTTACAAAATAAAATAATTTTATTTTTTTCTTTTGTAATTACATTTTTTATTTTTATTTATTTGGTCTATTTTTTGGTTTACGGTCAAAGAGGTTTGCTTCAGTATTTTTATTTATCAAAGCAAAACGATTTGCATAAATATACATTGGCAAACCTTAAAACCGAGAATGAGTATTACTCTGACCGAATAAAAAGATTACAACCTAACACAGTTGATTTAGATTTTTTAGATGAGCAGATTAGAAAAAAGCTTGGTTTTGTTGATAAAAGTGAAATGGTTATTATATTAAATAATTAAATAATTGACAAAACTTTACAATTTAATATTAAAAAATTTACAAAAATTTACAAATGAAAAAATTATCTAAAAGTGATCATTTAAAAATTTATTCTAATATGGTCAAAATAAGAAGATTTGAGGAGAGATCCTCTCAGCTTTATGGGATGGGTCATATTGGTGGTTTCTGCCATTTATATATAGGTCAAGAAGCTGTTGTAGTCGGTGTTTTGATGACTATTAAAAAAAATGATTCTGTTGTAACAACTTATAGAGATCATGGTCATATGATAGCAAGAGGCTTAGATGTAAAAAGAATTATGTCAGAATTAACAGGAAGGGCGAATGGATATTCTGCTGGTAAAGGTGGGTCAATGCACATGTTTTCTAAAGAAAATAATTTTTATGGCGGTCATGGTATTGTTGGTGCACAGGTTCCAATCGGTACAGGAATAGCTTTTACGCATAAATATAATAGTGATAAAAATATATGTCGTACATATATTGGTGATGGTGCTATGAATAATGGCCAGGTTTTTGAAGCTTTTAATTTAGCCGCCCTGTGGAAACTTCCATCTCTTTACATAATTGAGAATAATAAATATGGTATGGGCACATCAGTAGACAGAGCTGCAGCTGGTTCTGATTTATATAAAAGAGGTGAAACTTTTGGAATTAAGGGCGAGATTGTTGATGGAATGAATGTTTATTCAGTAATTAAAGCAGCTGATAAAGCAGGAGAATATGTTAGATCTGGTAAAGGCCCATATATTCTTGAAGTTCAAACTTATCGTTACAGAGGTCACTCAATGTCTGATCCTGCAAAATATAGAACTAAAGCTGAATTAGAAGAATATAAAAACTCAGATCCAATAGACGTTGTAAAAAATGAAATAATAAAAAAGAAAATAGCATCAAACAAAGAATTAGAAAAAATTGGAAAAGAAATCATTGAAGAAGTTAAATCAGCAGC
>JABHWG010000020.1 GCA_018657885.1 Pelagibacteraceae bacterium | reverse complement strand
TATCCGTAAACAGCCCTTCGTGAATTATTGATATGAATTAAAACACCTGATTTAGATTTAAGAATAAACATGGCCGTATCAAAATCATTTGCTTTTTTTGCATTTTCATCAAATAAATTATCTCCAAATGCAGAGATTTCAATAATTGGATCCTCTCCTAAGATAAATCTTGAAAGATCAAAATCATGAATTGTTGTATCTCGAAAGAAACCTCCAGCTGCATTTAAATAATCAAGACCTGGTGGGGCTGGATCTCGACTTGTAATTATAATTTTTTCTAAAGTTCCAATTTCGCCATTCACATATGCTTGCTGAACTTTAGCATGACTATTATCAAAACGTCTATTGAAGCCTATTTGAATTAAATTTGATGATCCTGCTATTTTATCTCTACATTCATTTACTTTATTAATGTCCAAATCTATTGGTTTTTCACACAAAACAGGCTTATTTGCCTCATTAGCCATTATTAAAAATTCAGTATGCGTTGGTGTTGCAGATGCAATTAAAATAGCATCTACATCTTTATGATTTACAGCTTCTTTAGGAGAATTTGCAACTTCTGCATTATTATCCTTAGCAACTTGCAAGGTAAATTCATTATTTACATCATAAACATATTGTAAATTTGCCTCAGAATGATCAGAGATAATTTTAGCATGCATTTTACCAATTCTACCAGCTCCAAGTAATGCAAAATTAATCATCTTTTTATATAGAACAGATCAAATAATCAAAATCAAGGAATATATTAAATTTTAACCCATTTTGAATTTAATTTAGAGGATTTTTTTGCAGCAAAAATAAATTTAATTCCCTTAACTCCATCATCAACTGTTGGATGAAGTGATTTAGATTTATTTTTATTTTTTGCACTTTGAATGGAATCAGCAAATTCAGTATAGATGTTTGCAAATGCCTCAAAGAAACCCTCAGGGTGTCCCGCTGCCACTCTTGATGATTGAATTGATAAATTAGATACTGCATTACTTGCTCGTGTTATAATTTTTGTTGATTTATCTAATTCAGTGAATTTTAATATGTTAGGATCATCTTGTAACCATTCTACTGCACCTTTTGTTCCGTATACTCTTATCTTAAGACCATTTTCTCCACCAGTAGCAGCAGATGAAACCCATATTGAACCTCTAGCCTGATTATTCATTCTAACTATCATGAATGCATTATCATCAACTGATAATTCATCAGATAATGAATTCACTTCAGCTGATACTTCTTTTACTTCTAGATCGGTTACATATCTCATTAAATGATAAGCGTGAGTCCCAATCTCTGCTAAAATCATTGATGGTCCACACATGTTTTTATCTAATCTCCACTTAAGAGTATTTTTTTCATCCTTTTTTTTAACAGCTACTGTGTAACCTTGAGGATATTCCACATTTATTACTTTTATTTTTCCAATTTTATTCTTTGCAACCAATTCTTTTGCTTCACGCAACATTGGGTACGCCGAATAATTATGTGTGAGTGCAAAAATAATTTTAGTTTTTTTTACTAGTTTTTCTAAAGCTACAGCATCTTCGAGCTTCGCTGTTAAAGGTTTATCACAAATAATATGAATGTTTTTTTTTGCAAATTCTTTTGCTATTTTATAATGATCACCAGAAGGAGTCATTATTCCAATAGCTTCTATACCATCAGATCTTTCTGATTCTTTTTTCCCCATGGTTTGAAAATCATGATAGCAACGACTTTCACTCAAGCCAAGTGATTTTCCAAATTCTATTGATTTTTTTTTATCTTTAGAAAAAACACCTGCAACAAAATCAAACCTATTATCAAATCTTGCCGCCAATCTATGGGTATACCCAATAAAAGAATTTGGTCCGCCTCCTATAAAACCTATTTTAATTTTATTTTTATTATTTAGCTGATCGTTTCTTAATAAATTAAGTTTACCAAAAGCTATTTTAGTTTTTTTTTTCATTAATTTACAATTCCGCCATCAATTACATAGTTTTGAGCGGTACATCCTGCGCTTTGTTCAGAAGAAAAAAATAATACAGGTTTTGATATATCTTCAGGCATCAGCATTCTTTTTATACACTGTCTCTCAAGCTGATTTTTTTTGATTTCGTCAGTTAACCATAATTTTTTTTGTCTTTCAGTTATAATCCAGCCAGGGACAACACAATTAACTCTTATATTATAAACACCAAGATCTCTTGCTAGTGTTCTTGTCAATCCCATGATTGCAGATTTTGCAGTTGTGTACCCTGGCATACCACCCTGAGCAATCATCCATGAAAAACTTCCAATATTAACTATCGCTCCCTGTCCTAATTTTTCCATATCTTTATAAACTTTTTGTGCAGCAAAAAAATAATGTCTTAAATTAATATTCATTCTATCATCCCAAAATTCTGGTGTTACTGAATCTATATCGTGTCTCTCATCATTAGCTGCATTGTTAACAAGAACTGAAATGAGTCCTAATTTTTCTCTAACTAAAGAAATAGAATCTTGAAGTTTTTTTATGTCTTTAAGATCACATTTTATAAAAAGTGTATCTTTATTATATTTTTGATTTATTTTTTTTACTAGAGCTTTACCAGCATTTTCATCAATATCTAAAAAAGCAACTTTTGAATTCTGAGTGATAAATTGCTCAACAATACTCTCTCCGATACCTTGTGCACCGCCAGTTATAATAACTGTTTTATTATTTAATGAAGGATAATTAGCAGTCTCAGCCATAAAATACTTTAATTGTTTCTAATTATTGTTTATTTTAATAGTTATCACAATGTTTAATATAATCAAATTAAATGCTAAAGACAATATTGCTGTAGCACCAATGAATATTCCCTTAGGCTCTAAGATAAACTCAAGTTTAAATGCGCAAAATGAAATTCCATTTGGTCACAAGATTAGCCTTGTTGATATCAATAAAGATGAGTTAATTTATAAATATGGACAAATCATAGGTATTGCAACTAATGATATTAAAAAAGGATCGCATGTACATTCTCATAATATTATGTTTCATGAATTTGAACGAAGTTATAAATTCAATAAAAATAAAGAATTAAATAAACAATTAAAAAAGGATAAATATTTTTACGGTTATAAAAGAGCGAATGGAACTGTTGGAACAAGAAATTATATTGGTTTAATAAGTACTGTTAATTGTTCTGCTACAGTAGTAAAAAAAATAGCTAATAAAATAAACCTTTATTTAAATAAAAATAAATTTACAAATATTGATGGTGCAGTTTGTCTAAAACATTCGTCAGGTTGTGGAATGAATACTTCAGGAAAAGGCATGGAAGTATTTAATAGAACAATTGAAGGCTTTAAATCACATCAAAATTTTGGAAAAGTATTTGTTATTGGTCTTGGGTGTGAATGTGCACAAATTTCTCTTTATAACAATATGAATTTAAATCACGATATAGAATATTTAAATATCCAAGATGAAGGTGGGACTAATCAAATTATTAATAAAATTTATAATAAAGTGATTGATGAACTTCCTAAAATTAATTCTAAAGAGAGAACTAAATCAGAATTATCTGAACTTACCTTAGCATTACAATGTGGAGGTTCTGATTCATATTCAGGAATAACAGCAAATCCAGCTCTCGGTTTTGCCTCAGATTTATTAGTACAATATGGTGGCAGTACAATCTTGTCTGAAACACCGGAAATATATGGAGCAGAACATCTTTTAATTGATAGAGCTTTAAAAGAGTCAGATATAAAAAAACTAATTAATCAAATAAAATGGTGGAAAAATTATACACAAATTAATGGTGGTAGCTTAGATAATAATCCTAGCCCAGGTAATAAAAAAGGTGGCCTAACAACAATACTTGAAAAGTCTCTTGGGGCAGTTGCGAAAAGTGGTAATTCAACAATGATTAATGTTTTAGATTATGCTGAAAAGATATCTGAAAAAGGTTTTCATTTTATGGATTCACCAGGCTATGATCCTGTTTCTGTAACTGGTCAAGTTGCTTCTGGATCAAATTTAATTTGCTTTACGACAGGTAGAGGATCGTGTTTTGGTTTTAAACCTACCCCTAGTCTAAAAATTTCAAGTAACACTAATATGTACAATAATTTAGAAGAAGATATGGATATTAATGCTGGCACAATTATGGATGGAATTCATTCTATTGAAGAAATTGGAACTAAGATTTTTAATGAATTGATTGAAGTGGCATCTGGGAAAAAAACAAAAAGTGAGATTAATGAATATGGAGATGATGAATTCAATCCTTGGGTAATTGGAGCAACAATGTAAATTAATGATTATAAATTAGTTTATCTTAGAGCGCCAATCAATAAGTTTTTTATCTTTTAAATGTTGCCAAAAATTAGAAGGAAGTTTTCTATTATAATCTTCAATATTTTCAATAACTTGATTAGAACTATTCATTCCAAGTATACAAGATGAAACAATATTATTAAAATAAGGAAATTGAATTGCTGCTTTTTTTAACGTAGCATCAAAATTTTCGCATACATTTTTTATATTATTTGCTTTATTTAACCAAAATTCCGCACTTTCATGATCTTTGGGTTTTCTTACAAGACTTTTTGTAAGGCTGTCAAACCAGTTAGAGTCAAGTTTAGCATAATCGAAATATGATTCTGGTGATGGGTTAATTAAAATTCCACTATTGAAAACTCCTCCCAAAATAAGAGAGATATTATTACTTTCACATATGGGCATTAAAGCATCTAAACTAGTTTGATCAAGTAATGTATATCTTCCAGCTAATAAAAAACAATCGAAACAACCTTCTTTAGCAAGCTCTACTAACATTTCGTTTTGATTTAACCCACATCCTAAAGCAGTGACTAAACCTTCATTCTTTAATTTTATCATGGCTTTAATTGCACCAGACCTTGCTTGCTCAAAATGATCAGGATGATTATCAGGATCATGAAGGTTCAAAATATCAATTTTATTTAATTGTAATCGATTAAGACTATCTTCAAAAGACTTCATTACTCCATCATAAGAAAAATCGAATTTAAAATCTTTATCATTGGGTGAGCCAATAAATTTTTCAGCAGCCTTAGATTTATTTGTATCTATAATAATTCTTCCAACTTTGGATGATAAAACAAAATCTTCTCTTTTTTTATCTTTTAAAAAATTACCAACACGAAGCTCAGCCATACCGGAGCCGTAGAGTGGAGCTGTATCGAAATATCTAATCCCATTATTCCATGCAGTTTCTAAAGTTTCTAAAGCCTTTTTTTCGTCAACAGCTATTGGCCAACCACCCAACGGAGCGGTTCCCATTCCAATTTCTGTTACAAAAAGATCTAAATTTCCAATTTTTTTTTTTTTAATCATTAGAAAATTTTTATAACTTGCCTTCATAAGAATTTATATACAAATCTAAAAAATCTGAAGTTTCTAATTGTACTGGGTTACCTTCTGTAGATGGATCGTCTTTTGCCATAATACTCATTTCTGTGAACTTTGAGTTATCTTTTATTAATTCTTTAAGAGTATGGGGAATTGACAATTGCTCTCTTAAACCTATTATCCAATTCATAAAACCATCAAATGTTTGATCATCTAAATTTAAATATCGGGATAAAGAAATTATTTTTTCTTCAATAGCATTCCTATTTTTTTTAAGAACATAAGGCATGAATACAGCATTAGTAAGACCATGATGAGTATTATATATTGCACCAACTGGATGACTTAAAGAATGGATTGCACCCAACCCTTTTTGAAAAGCAATTGAGCCCATAGAAGAAGCAGTCAGCATATTACCTCTTGCTTCCAAATTTGATCCATCTTCAAATGCTTTAATTAAATTATGCTTAACTAAATTCATACCTTCAAGTGCAATTCCTTGTGAAAGAGGATGATAGAAATCTGAACAATATGCTTCCAAGCAATGTGCTAGAGCATCCATACCTGTGTAAGCAGTTAAAGATTTTGGAAGAGGTACAGTTAACTCTGGATCAAGGATAACAATTGAAGGGAGCATCTTTGGATGAAAAATAATTTTTTTTTCATGTGTTTCTTCATTTGTATAAACCCCAGCTCTACCAGTCTCTGATCCAGTTCCAGCTGTAGTAGGAACAGCAATTATCGGTTTAATAACCTCACTATTTGCCCTAGTCCAATAATCTCCTATATCTTCAAAATCCCACAGAGGTCTTTCTTGCCCAGCCATAAAAGCTATTCCTTTTCCAACGTCCATACCTGACCCTCCTCCGACCGCAATTACAGCGTCATGAGAATTTGAGTTAAAAAATGTAACTCCAAGCTCAACGTTTTTTCCAGTAGGATTAGATTGAACATCACTGAAAATAGCAGCTTTAGATTTTAAAGAGTTATTAATTTTTTCAATTATATTTGTTTTTAAAATACCTGGGTCAGTTACTATTAAAGGTTTTTGGATATTTAAACTCTCACAAGCTTTTTGTATTTCATTAATTCTTTTTTCACCAAACCAGATACTTGTAGGATAGTTCCAATTCATTGACATCATATTTTTATACCTTTCTCAGATGAAAACTTTTTGCCCTTGTTAAATGATCGAACCCTAATACTGATAGCGTAATACCCATGCCAGTATCCTTAACACCAGTCCAAGCTAAGCCTGGGTCTAAGTAATCACATCTGTTCATAAAAAATGTTCCAGTTTGGATTTTAGCACCAAAATTTTTTGCAAAACCTTTATCAGAAGTCCATATAGCTGCAGTTAAACCGTAAGCACTATCGTTCATTAAATTTTCAGCCTCATTTTCATTCTTAACTTTCATAATCCCAACAGTTGGTCCAAAAGTTTCCTCTGTCATAAAAGGCATATTATGATCTACATCAATTAACGCGGAAGGAGATACATAACAATTATCAGAGTTGTCATTTTTAAATTTAGATCCATCTATAATATTTTTAGCACCACTTTGTATCGTAGTAGAAACTTGATTACGTATATTATTAGCAGCACTTAATTTTACAACGGGGCCAAGATTTGTATTTTCATCCAATGGATTGCCCAGAACATATTTTTCAGTTTGTGCTTTAAAAGCATCAACAAAATTATCAAAAATTTTTTCATCAACATAAATTCTTTCAATTCCACAGCAAGATTGACCCGAATTAAAGTATGACCCATCCACTAAATTCTCAACAGCATGTTCAAAATTACAGTCAGATCTTACATAAGCAGGATCTTTTCCACCTAATTCTAATCCTGCGCCTATAAATCTTGTTCCAATTGCTTTTTTCACTTCTCGTCCACCTGATACAGAACCAGTAAATAAAACATGATCAATTCTTTTATCAGAAATAACTTTTGAAGTTGAAGCATGATCCAAATGTAAAATTTGAAAAACATTATCTGGAATTCCCGCTTTTTTTGCTGCCTTTAATAGCTGTTCTGCGCAAAGAGGTGTTTGTGACGAATGTTTTAATATAACACAATTACCAGCAAGCAAGCTTGGTACGATTGAATTTACAGAAGTATTATATGGATAGTTCCACGGAGCAATTATAAATATTGTACCTAATGGATTTTTAATAACATAATTATCAAATTCACTATCATTTTTTGAAACAACTTTTTCTAATGCCCTATCAACATTATCAATCATGTATTTAGCTCTTTCTTCAAAACCACGCATTTCTCCTGAACATTGAGATATTGGTCTTCCCATCTGCCTACATAGCTCTTCTTCAATTTCCTTGCTGTTAGATAAAAAGCTATCAACAAATCTTGAGACTAATTCTTTTCTTTCTTCTAAACTTGTATTTTTCCATATTATTTTTGATTGATTTGATAGCTTAAGAACATTTTCAATTTCGTCTGGACTAGCGTAAGGCCTCTCTAAATAAACTGAGTTATCAATTGGTGAAATAGTTTTAAGCATGTTTACGATTTAGTGATTTTAAGATATTAAATCAATTAATTTTTTTATAATTAAAAACAATGAAACTTATTTTTAAAGGTAAAGTAGCTTTAGTTACAGGTGGATCAGGTGGAATTGGCCTAGATGTATCAAAAAAACTAGCAAAATTAAATATTAAGGTTCTCATACTTGATATTAACAAACCTAAAATCAGTAGAAATAAATTTATTTATTTTGAACAAGTAGACTTAAGTAATGAAAATGAAATTAATCAAGCAATTGGTAAATTTATAAAAAAAGAAAAAAGAATTGATTATGTCGTTAATGCCGCAGGTGTTTTATGGTTTGATAAAGATTTAGGTTTAGAAAAAATCAAAACTAATATTTGGGATAAGGTTTTTTCAATAAATCTAAAATCTATGCTTATAGTATTAAAAAAAATATTACCGAATATGAAAAAAAATAAATTTGGTTCAATTGTAAACATATCTTCTGTTGATGCCTTAAGTGGAGATGATAAACCACAAGAAGCATATGGGGCTTCAAAAGCAGCTATGATTAGATTATCAAAATCTATAGCTATTCAATATGCTAGTAAAAATATCCGCTCCAATAGTATATTGCCAGGACCAGTTGATACTCCAATGCAAAAGCGATGGGGGGAAAACCCAAATGCGAAGAAAAATTTAATTAAAATTATCCCTCTTCAAAGAATTGGAAAACCTGAAAACATTGCTGATACAGTATTATTCTTATTAAGTGAGCAAAGTTGTTTTATTACAGGAACAGAAATAATTGTAGATGGCGGTTTAAAAGCAAGACCTTAAAGCATCTCGATTAACGAGATGCTTAAATTAAAACTTAAGTCAATTATCTATAAGGATATCCAGTTTTATCCATCGTAGAAGCATATAATTTAAATGCTTCAACAACTTTTCCACTTCTTGGACTGTGACTTGCAACTTTATCCCTAAATCTTGAAGCATCTTTAACAGCCTGGCTCCACTCATTAGAAGGTATGCTTGCAAGTTCCATCTTCTTACTACTAACACGAAGATCTGCTTCTCTGCCCCAATACCATACTTGTCTGTAGTAATGTGATTGATCGATTGACATTTAAAATAATTATTGGAGCTTTGGAGAGAGTTTACCCCAACTCTTTAAATTAGCAATATATTAACCAAACCAAGTTTATGTAATATTTAATTATATTTGGCATGTTTTTTGTGATAAAGAATATAGATTAACAAATATTTTCAAACAAAGAATTATGAAACTTTATAAAAATTATATTGACGGTAAATGGTTAGAAAGCGAATCTAAAGATATCATACAAGTTGATGATCCAGCTACTGGTAAAATTATAGGTGAAATTTCTTGTGCTAAAAAAAATGAAGTTGATCTTGCGGTAGCTGCTGCAAAAAGATCATTTGATTCAAGAGTGCTTGTTGATATGCCTTTACTTGAGAGAGCAAGACTAATGCACCGAATTGCTGATGAAACAAGAAAAATTGCTGATGAAGGTGGAAAAATGCTTTGTTATGAGAATGGTAAAGTTCTTGGTTCAGCTATTAAAGAATTTAACGATGTAGCCGATATATTTGATTATTATGCTGGTCTTACAGATAAACTCGAAGGAAAAACAATACCCGTATCACCAACAATTTTTGACTATACTGTTTTAGAGCCTTTTGGTGTTTCAGCTCATGTTGTTCCATGGAATTTCCCCATAGCAATGGTTGGGAGATCTCTGGCATGTTCATTTGCTACAGGAAATTCTACTATTGTAAAGACGGCTGAACTAACTCCTCTTTCTGCTACTTTTTTTGCACAAGCTCTAGAAAATGCAGGTGTCCCAAATGGACTTGTTAATATAATTTGTGGTTATGGAAATGAAGCTGGATCTTATTTAGTATCACATCCAGATGTAAGCCATGTAGTTTTTACCGGCTCTGTTGCTACAGGAAAAAAAATATTGCATTCTTGTGCAGATAAAGCAATTCCTGCAGTAATTGAACTTGGTGGAAAATCGGCAGGTATAGTTTACGAAGATGCTGATCTCAATCAAGTAGTTGAAAGTGCACGTCACGGTATATTTGGGGTTGCTGGTCAAATTTGCACAGCTATGTCTCGCCTCGTTGTTCACAAATCAGTAAAAGATGAATTGATTGGTAAGCTTGTAGATTTAAGTAAATCGCTTAAAGTTGGTCCTGGTTATGAAGAAGGTACTGGATTAACCCCGATTATTTCTGAAAAGCAACTTGAAAAAGTAGAAGGTTATGCAAGATCTGGAGTTCAGCAAGGAGCAGAAGCAGTTCATGGTGGCAAAAGAGCGGATCGTGAAGGTTACTTTATGGAAGCTACCGTATTAAATAATGTTAAACAAGATACGTCTGTAGCAAGAGAAGAAATTTTTGGTCCTGTTTTATCTGTTCTTGAGTATGAAGATCAGGATGAAGCAATTAACATTGCTAATGATACTGATTTTGGATTAGGCGCAGGAGTATTTACGAAAGATTTGAAAAAGGCTTCATGGACTGCAAGTAAGTTAGAGTCTGGTCAGGTTTATGTCAATAAGTGGTTTGCGGGTAATCACGCAACTCCATTTGGTGGCTATAAACAATCAGGATATAGTAGAGAGAAAGGAGTAGATGCCTTAAAATCATATCTTCAAGTCAAAAACGTTGGGATTAGCTTAGACTAATCAAAACGACTTGGGCTGAAAGGATCTACATTAATATTAGGAATCCTATTACTACAAATTGAGTTAATAATTTTTCCAGTGACTGCTCCAAGAGTCCAACCTATATGTTGGTGACCAAAACCATATATAATATTTTTATTTTTTTGTGATTTTCCTATCACGGGTAATGAGTCAGGCAAAGTTGGTCTAAATCCCAACCAAGTACTTTTCACCTCTTTTAGTTGAGGTAATAATTTTCTAGCTTGATCTTCAATCATTTTTGTTCTTTTTTTATTTTCAGGTTTATGTAAGCCAGCAATTTCTACTGTTCCAGCAGCCCTTAAACCCTCTTCATGTTGAACTAGATAAAAACCACTTTGTGACCAACCTACTGGTCTATTAATTAAATCATGATTATCAAACATGACATGGTAGCCTCTTTCTGTATCTAAAGGAAATCTTTCTCCAAATTTTTTTGTTAAATTATTTGTCCAAGAACCTGTACATATTACTACTTTATCAAAATTATGATCATTATTATTATAACTTAAAGTAATAGATGATTCCTGTGGAGTAATATTTTCAATATTTTTTTTTATAAACATTCCTCCATTATCAATAAAAGTTTGAAAAATTTTTTTACTAATAGCTAAGGGGTTAGTTGTATGTCTTGACCCAACAAAAAGTTGACCATTATAAAAAATAGGTGCAAGATTTGGTTCTAAATCCAATATGTCATTCTTTGATAACGTTTTAATCTTTACGCCATTTCTTTTTCTTATTTCATTAGTTTTTTTTGCATTTAAAAATTCTTTTTGATTTGAATATAAATACAAAGCTTCTTCATTTTTAATATATTGTGAAACGCTAACATCAGAGAAAATTTCATCATAACTCACACTTGAATGATTAAGCAAACTACCCAGAGAGTCAGAAATATAGTTAACTTTTTTTGTTGTACAATTTTGTAAAAATTTAAATGCCCAAGCAAAGTTTTTTATCGCATATAAAAAGTCAACAGCCAAAGGGCCATTTTTACTTAAGAGCATTGAAGGTATTTCTCTAAACAAATCTGGAGAATTTACAGGAACACAAGCATAATCAGCAAAAGTACATGCATGACCATAGCTAGTCATTGAGCCAGGATCATTTTTATCAATTAATGTAACTTGAAATCCAGATTTATTTAAAAAATAAGCAGAACAAATTCCAACAATACCTGCGCCTACCACAGCGATATGTGGTCTTGTTTGCATTAAATTATCTCGCAGTGATTCCGCGAAGTTTTTCTGAGCGTCTTCTTAGTAACTCTACAGTTGTTAATAAAAAAATAGAGAGAACAACTAAACATGTTGCCATACATAAAATAACAGGGCTAATTTCTTGTCTAATACCAGCCCACATTTGCTTAGGTATAGTTAGTTGATCTAAACTTGCCATAAACATTACAATAACAACTTCATCAAATGAAGTGATAAATGCAAATAGAGCACCTGATATTACCCCTGGTAATATTAAAGGCATAATTATTTTAAAAAAAGTTCTTAAAGGTTTTGCACCTAAACTCTGAGATGCTTTTACCATGTTCATATCAAAGCCAACTAAGGTTGCAGTGACTGTTATTACTACAAAGGGAGTCGCTAAAGCGACATGAGCAAGAATAATACCAGTAAATGAATACACTAGATTGATTCTAGCATAGAAAAAAAACATTCCAGCGGCAGTGATTATTAGAGGAACAATCATTGGCGAGATTAGTATAGCCATTATCAAACCTTTGTATGGCATATGTGGCCTGCTAAGACCTAAAGCTGCTAATGTTCCAAGAGCAGTAGCTATAAAAGTTGCAACAAAACCAATAAAGAAACTATTAATAGTTCCTGTAACCCACTTATCTGAACAAGGAACAGTTGAAGAAACTACATCAGCACTACAATTACCAATCATATTTTTGTACCACCTAAGTGACCATGCGTCAGGATCAGGAGGCCAAGTAAGCATTTCATCTGTAAAAACCATAAATGGAGAAACACTAAATGATATCGGGATTATTGCCATTAAAGGAGCAACTAGAAAAAAGAATACTACAGCACAAAAAAATAAATACGTATAATAATAAGTTCTTTGTACTGGTGTTGCGTAACTGGGTAATGCCATAATTATCCTAACTTAATATTATCTATGCCAACAATTTTATTATAAAGCCAATAAAATACTAACATAATTCCTAAAAGGATTGCTCCAAGGGCTGCACATAAACCCCAATTCAAAGTTGTTTTAAGATGATATGCAATCCAACTACCAATTAACTTACCATCTTTTCCACCTACTAATTCCGGAGTAATAAAATAACCTATAGCTAGAACAAAAACTAGCAATCCGCCTGCACTCATTCCAGGTATAGTTTGAGGCAAATACACTTTCCAGAATGCTAAAGCTGGTTTTGCACCTAAATTTTGAGCTGCTCGCATATGGCTTTTGGGGATTACTCTCATAACACTATATAAAGGTAGTATCATAAAAGGAAGCAAAATTTGCGTCATAGCAATAAGTGTCCCAGTCTCGTTATAGACCATTTGTATTCTTCCATCTTCACTTATAACCCCAAGCCAAACTAAAATACCATTTATGACTCCATTTTGCTGGAGCATAATAATCCAAGCTGTGGTCCTCACTAGCAATGAAGTCCAAAATGGAAGCAGCACGAAAATCATTAATAAATTACTGTACCTTAGAGGTAAATTAGCAAGCAAATGAGCAACTGGAAAACCTAAAATTAAACAAAAGAAAGTTACATAAACACTAACCTTGAATGTTTTAATCCATGTTTGAACATAAACTCTTCTGTTTTCAATTTGCTGCACAACATTTTGATTTTCATCATAAGTCCTATCAATAGCATTATAATAATAAATTGGCGTTTTTGTATTGACCATTTGACCCACAGCATACCAGTAAGTTGGATCAGCCCATTTTTCATTAGTTTCAATTAAAAAGTTTTTGTATGAATCGGGAAATTCATTTTTTTTTACAATTTTTTTTATTTCTCTTGATGTTTTTTTAATAAGACTTTTCCAACCAGACTTAGAATAATTCATTCTCGTAAGAGCTCTTCCTACTTGAATCTTTTCACCGTAAGCTAATTCTTCAAATAAAGCTTTGTAAACTTCTTCTGGAGGTAGTTCATCTTTCTTTTTATCCCATTTTTTATACTCATTAAATGTATTGGGGAAGACTGTGTTAATTTGAGAATCATCAACACTTCTAAGTAACATATCACCGATTGGCATTACAAAAGTTACGATTATAAAAAGTAGTAAAGGAAAAACTAAAAGAAACGCTCTTATTTTATTTTTGCGTTCAGCTTTTTTTAAGCTTTGCTTTAATGGAATACCATCTGTAGTTAATAATTCAGCAGTAGAAATAGAAACCTCCCAATTAAAAAGGCGAGATAAATCTCGCCTTTAAATTAAATTATTTTAGTTACTTAAGCAACCTTAGTTACCCATCCAAGCTGCATAACGTTCATTAATTTCTGCACCGTAATCAGACCACCATTGTGGGTCACTAACGATTGAAACCTTTAAACGCTCAGGCGTATTAGGCATATGAGGCATGATTGCTTGACCACCAGGTCCAAATGGTTCTCCAGCTTCAATAATCGGAATACCAGATGCTCTCATTGGTCCATAAGTAATATATTTTGCTTGTTCAGCTTGTGCTTCAGGAGTTGATGCGTGCCACATGAAATCCAAAGCCGCATCTCTGTTAGGAGCGCCTGTCAATAAACATAAATATTCTTGGTCAAGAACTTGACCCTCCCAAATATATTCAAAGTTTTCACCTTCAGCAAGGTTAGCTGCACCTACACGACCATTATAAGCAATAGCCATTACAACTTCTCCACTTTTTACTAATTCAAGTGGTTGAGAGCCTGCAGACCAGAATACGACGTCATCTTTAATTCTATCCATAACTTCAAATGCTCTATCAATTGCACCAGTTTGTTTAGCTAAAACTGTTGGAACTGCATTTGGTTTAACACCATCAGCAACCATAGCTTTTTCAATTACACCTGTTGCCCAAGTGTGGATACCTCTTTTACCTGGAAATTTTTCCACGTCGAAGAAATCAGCCATACTACTTGGTTTATCACCAGGAAATGCATCTGGGTCAAAGAACACAACGTAAGTCCAGAAAATTTGAGGAACACAACAATCCCAACCTGAGTGATACTCAAGGCCGTTGTTTTCCATATCTTCTAACATTGACTCACCGTCTGGTCCTGGAGCTGCATTTGAAGCGATTTCAGAAGAAATATCTTCAAACAAACCTTCATCACAACCTGTAATCGCATCACTTGGTAGTGCATCAACGATATCCCAAGTTACACTTCCACTCTCTACTTGCGCTCTTACTTCACCTAGACCGCCATTATAGTTCTCAAACTGAATTGAGCTTGGATCTGAGTAAGTGTCAGCGTATGCTTTTTGTTGACTTTCTGTGTAAGCTCCACCCCATGATGCAACTGTAACTGCTTTAGCAGAAAAAGAAGCAACAACGAAAGATGCTAACAAGAAAACTTTAAGTAATTTTGACATATGTTTCCTCCTGTTTTAAATTTATTTAATCTTAAGATTATATGTCGATATATATAAACCTCTTAACATGTAGAAAAGTTAAAAAAAAGGGCAAAAATTACGCAGATTTGATGAAATACTGTTATTTTGGAATATCTAAAGCTCTGATATCATCAGGATTCCAATTTAGCTTAATAAAATCACCTTCATTATAATTAAAAGATCCTTCGTTAGGAACTTTCACAATAAACTCATTATTACCACATACATCAAGTCGAACCCTAATATGGTCTCCCAAATAAATAAGCTCCTCAACTTTTCCAGTGAATACATTTTCTCCATTACCTTCAGATCCTAAGGATACTCTCTCAGGTCTAACTGATAACTGTGTTTTTTCCCCTACATTACCAACATTTACTTTTAGAGCTTTTACAATACCTGCTCCATTCTCAAGTTCCACAGAGCAATAATTATTTTCCATACTTTTTATTGTTCCTGTCATTCTGTTATTTTCACCTATAAATTGAGCAACAAAGGAATTTTCAGGTTTTTCATATAATATATCAGGAGTCGATAATTGCTGAACAAGCCCATCATTAAAAACTGCTATTCTATTTGACATTGTTAAAGCTTCGCTTTGATCATGAGTTACATACACAACCGTAATACCAATTCTATTGTGAATATGTTTTATTTCATATTGCATTTGCTCTCTTAGATTTTTATCTAAAGCACCAAGTGGCTCATCCATCAAAACTAATCTTGGCTCAAAGACGAGAGCTCTAGAAAGAGCTACTCTTTGTTGTTGCCCTCCTGATAGCTGTGCGGGGAAACGTGTACCAAATTCACCAAGCTCAACCATATCGAGAGCTTTTTGAACTTTTTCTTTTGTGTCTTGTTTTGACATTTTTCTTACCTCAAGAGGAAAAGCTAAATTTTCTTGAACTGTCATGTGAGGAAACAATGCATAATTTTGGAATACCATCCCTATTTCTCTCTCATAAGGAGGTATTTTGCTAATTGGCATACCATCAAGAAAAATCTCCCCATTTGTTGGGGTTTCAAATCCTGCGAGCATCATCAATGTTGTAGTTTTACCCGAACCTGATGGACCAAGCATAGTTACAAATTCTCCTTTAGCGATATCTAGGTTTAAATTTTTAACAACTAAAACTTCACCATCATAACTTTTGTCAATCTTCTCAAATTTTACAAAAGTTTTTTCTGTTTCTGAATTCATTTAATTTATTTTTTTTTGTTGTTGTAGTGTGAATACCTGTCATAAAGACATTAGTCAAAAAAAAATTTAGAAATTATGAATATTTTAGGGGTTGTGTTTGCCTTAGCCGCAGGAGTTTTTTTTGGTATTATAGGTCCTGTAACAAAAACAGCTTATAATTTAGGTGCTGGCATAGGACTCGCTATATTTTTACGATATATTGTAGCCTTAATTATTGTCTCACCACTTATTCCTAGTCAAAAAAATCTTTTAAGTACTTATAAAAAAAATATTCATTATTTTGCATTAATTACACTTGCATCTGTAATGCTTACTACAGGATTACTAATATCAGTGACGTTTATTAATGTAAGTCTTACTATTATTATATTTTGTACATATCCAATTATTGTTTTAGTGATTTCAATATTTATAACTAAAGAGAAAATAAAAAATTTAATTAAATTTTTATTTATAACTACATTTATTGGACTTTTTTTTGCCTTAAGTCCTTCGACAGAAGAATTAAAAATTGAAGGGATACTTTTTGCTTTAGTTGCATCCTTAGGCGCATCAATCATGATTGTAACAAATCAAAGTATGGCAAAAAAAAATATTACCCCTATTCAAATAAATATTTTTATAAATTTTTTTAACACTATCTTTTTTTTCATTATTCTATCTCTTTTTTATAAAATAGATTTCAATGTTGAGCTTAATACTTTTTTAATATTATTAATTCCATCTTGTTCTTATGCCATTGCATTATTTCTTCAATTATTAGCAATACCAAGAATTGGTCAGACTAATACAGCATTATTTTTATATTTAGAGCCAATTACAGGAATTTTTGGAGCTGTATTAATACTTAATGAAAATTTAAATTTAATGCAATTAATAGGAACTATTATTGTCTTAATAAGTCTTGCCGCCTCAACTTATGTAACAAGAAAAAATTAAAAATGACTACTCATGAAGTTTAGCCAATTAATGCCACCAATTTTGTAAGCTATTTTTTCATTTAAGCCATTAGAGACCATAGCATCAACTAAAGTTGGCAAATCTTCAGGCTTTGAATACCATAATGGTTGTTTAGGCCAGCTTGCATTTTTATCTTTCGACTCACCGTAGTCAATTTTTTTCGTCCATTTTCCATTTCTCATCCACATCACTACTTCATCAGGCCAATTCATACATAAGTCTGAACCAATACCAATACTATCTTCACCCATAATATTAATTAAACGTTTCACCATCTCACAAAAATCTTCCACTTTACAATCTCCATGATTTTTTAAATGATATGGATAAAGACTAAGACCGATGAAACCGTTTTTATTTGACAATTTTTTTAAAACATCATCATCAATATTTCTAATTGATTTGTGAAAAAAATTTGGATTTGCATGTGATATGGCAACTGGTTTTTTTGAAAACTCTATTGCATCTAAGCAAGTCTGTTTACCAGCGTGACTAAGATCTATAATTAATCCAAGTCTATTCATCTCCTCAATTACCATTTCTCCAAAACGTGAGACACCAGAATCCTTTTTTTCATAACAACCTCCAGCAATAGGAGTTTGATTATTGTAAGTTAACTGCATGAAACGCAAACCTTTATCAAAAAATTTTTCAACTAGAAAAATATCGTTTGCTATAGGGGCTGAATTTTGAAATCCATAAATAATACCAATTTTATTTTTTTGTTTTGCCTCAATAATGTCTGAGGATTTTTTTACATGAACTAAAATATCACTATTGGATTTAATTAAATTATCCCAATAATTAATTTTCTCAAATGACTCATTGGTATCCTCCCAGTATACAAGAGTAACATGGATAGCGTTCAAGCCTCCAGCATGAGCTTTTTCAAATAATTCTCTATTCCAATTACAATATTCTAAACCATCAATTAGTATTTTTTCATTTTTCATATTAATATTTTCTTTTCTATTAGTGAAAAAAGTAATTATTCACTATATATATTTACATATGTTGCAACAAACCATGAATTCACAAAATGTGATGACCTTGGATAAAATGGGGTCAAGATACCCATCTAGACTTAGTTTTTCTAGAAGTATGCTTAGAAGGCTACTTCACGATAATTGGAAAATAACAAAATCTAAATTTGATCTTAATGATCAAGGATATGGAACTGTTGTGTATGAAATAGCAATTAATCAAAATATTTATTCTCTTGTTTGCTTCTCTCAGCACCTAGCAAATGAAGACAGAAGTGACAGAGTAATTGCTGAAAAATGGGATACGGCTTATTCACTCATTAATGGAAAGTTAGATGAAAAAGAACTTACTAGGTTAAAAGAAAATGTTCCTCTTCAAGAATCTGGACGGAACTCATCAAAAGAGTTAATTTTGAGTAGAGCTAATAAAAGTGTTCGGTTATTTAAATACGTTGTTAATTGTTTATCAAAAGGAGAGCAGCCGGATTTAAATGAAATAAATAAAGTAGGATACATTCTAAGAACTACAGCTGTTTACGGAAGTGGGAAATTTGGCTTATCTGATTTTTCAAACACTAAAGAGGTAACAGATTTTAAACAACCCTTTAGAGCAGAAATGTTGGCTGTTTATCTTATACGTGAATTTAGTGTTGAGTTAGTAGAGCACGTAGCTAAGAAAAAAAATCCTGAAAAAGCTGTTAAGTTAAATAATAACATTAAACAGCATCTTGGTATTGGTAATTCCACAGGTCTTGGTATGGCTCCTTTTATTATTAAACACCCAAAACTAATAAATAAATGGATGAGTCAATATACACAATCATTGAAAAATATTTTGAACCAAAAAATAGATGAAGAGAAAATTAATTCATATTTTACCTTGCTTAATAAAGCTCTCGATTATTTACGTGAAGTAATTACTTACGATGAATATCAAATCAAAAAAAATACAAAAACAACTAATGATTTAGATCAATATGTTAAATATATAAAAAACATTAATGAAAGTCGTGATGAGGGTTTGCAATGGTCAGACTTAATTAGTTTTGCAGAAGATAATTACAATTTCGATACGCAAGAAATTGCTAAAGTTCAACTGTTAGAACTTTATCCAGAGGTATCTGAATTATTAGCAGAAGATATGTCTGATAATGAAGAAATGCAAATTAATGAATCTGATAAATTAAGTAGCCTTAAATCAATTATAGAAAAAAATTATTTTTGGGCGCTGGATATTAATTTTTTAGATAAAAAAAATGATTTTCTATTTTGGTATATTTCAGAAGCAAAACTAGAACCAAGATTAGGTGAGCGATACAATGAAAAAGGTAGTGAACTTGAACAAAATTTAGGTGTTGCTAAAATGGTTAAAGAGGTTCACGAAACAATTATAAAAGAAGATCAAGATATTTCAGTAGCAGAATTTCTAGTAAAAAATCCTGAGTTTAGGGGCATAATAAGAAGAGTGCAATCATTAGAGCAATATCCTTTTGCTGAAGTAAAAGATAATATTTTATCAGAAAATACCATCCCAATTAATATGCTTAGATTTAAATTATCCTTTTTTGGTGCTAATAGGTATGATCCTAAATCAGATAGATGGCTGAGAGTAAGTTTTTTTTCTGGAGCACCTTTCTTATCTAATATTAACAAAGAAAATGTAGATAGCTGGGGTTTTGCCACAATGAGCTCTTATAATTAATTTGTGAGCTACTCTTATTATGAGGTGTATACTAATGCACAAAGAGCATTCTCAGGTCTTGGGTTTCCGTATGGTGCTGATGAAGATGCAGCTTATATTATAGCTTGGTTGGAAGCTTTTGACTTATATGGAATAAATTTATTTTCTTCATCTTATCCTAAATTTGATAATTCCTACAATGGTAGTTTTGATAGTAAATTAAATAATAAATTAAACCTTCAAAATCGTTCATGCTTAATGGTTGGTCCAGGGTTAATAGATTATATGACTTTTCAAACAAATAAAAATAATGAAATTAAAATTGAAATAATAAATTGTGCTGATCCACTATTTTTAATTCCTCTTCTTTATAGAAGTATGAAAAAAAATATTTTTTCTAATATCGTTGATGGAAAAGATACATTAGCAGTAATTAATAAAGAAAATATATTTATTCATCCTAAACTTAAAAAAAATAAACATTCAAATTTTAATATTATTCTATCAAAAAAAATATTTGAAACCTTAGATAACAATAAGGATTTTATAGATTATTCAACTCTAAAAAAAAATTTATCTAGTGGTCTGAATCCAAATAGTGTGGATTGGGATATAATATCAGAAATTGCATTTAGGACTTATGTTCCTGAGTCAGAAGAGTCTAGAGAAAAAGGTGCTGGTGGAGGTGATGCTAATGATTAAATTTAAACAAGATGAAGTTCTCTCGATACATTACATAGAAGCTCACACCCATTTTCTGTCACGTTAATTGATTCGCTTACTTCCAAACCCCAAGTATCCATCCACATTCCTGCAATCATATGAAAAGTTAAATTAGGATGCAGTACCGTCATGTCATTTTTTCTTATAGACATAGTATGCTCTCCCCAATCAGGAGGATAACCAATTCCTATAGCGTAACCAAGACGCGAGTCTTTTTCGATACCATATTTTTCTAGGACCGACCAAAAGGCAACCGCAACATCATTAGCAGTATTTCCAGGCTTAGTAGCAGAGATTGCTTTCTCAACTCCTTCATTGGTAATTTTCATGGTATCTGAAGTTTTTGAGTCAGGCCTCCCACAATAAACAGTTCTAGATAAGGGACAGTGGTATCGATTCTTAACTCCTGCTAGTTCAATAATAGTTCCCTCATTATTGTTAAATAAATTATCTTTGGGTGTTAAATGTGAAGCTGAAGCAGAGATTCCACTTGCTAAAATTGTCGTTAAACCCGCATATTCTCCACCTATATTTATTTCTTCATTTCCACCAATTAGACTATTTTGAATTTTTCCAGCAACATAACTCTGTTTAACTCTAGGCTTAATATTTTCGTATGCAGTTTTCATTCCAGCTTCAACAAGTTTAGCTCCCTCTTTCATATAAGTTATTTCATTTTCAGACTTAATTAATCTTATCCAGTTTACCAAAAGTGTTGCATCACTAAAATTAACATTAGGACACGTTGATGTTAATCTATAATGATTTTCTGCAGTGTAATAATATGCATCCATTTCAACACCGATATTTTTGTTTGCCCAATTATTCTCATGAATAAAAGTT